>NZ_JBBCAS010000002.1:0-539435 GCF_037203765.1 Sediminicola sp. 1XM1-17
AGTCTCGGGATTGTGCATCCCCAATGGCAATCCTGGTCAAGCATAGAAACCATAACCCGCTTCGCGTGTTGGTTTTTTGGGAAAGGGATTCACTGCTCCCGAAGTCTCGGGATTGTGCATCCCCAATGGCAATCCTGGTCAAGCATAGAAACCATAACCCGCTTCGCGTGTTGGTTTTTGGAAGGGGATTCACTGCACTACGCTTGTGCATCCCAAATGGGTGATCCTGGGCAAGCATGGAAACCATAACCCGCTTCGCGTGTTGGTTTTTGGGAAAGGGATTCACTGCTCCCGAAGTCTCGGGATTGTGCATCCCAAATGGGTGATCCTGGGCAAGCATGGAAATTATAACCCGCTTCGCGTGTTGGTTTTTAGGGAAAGGGATTCACTGCTCCCGAAGTCTCGGGATTGTGCATCCCAAATGGCAATCCTGGGCAAGCATAGAAACCATAACCCGCTTCGCGTGTTGGTTTTTGGGAATGGGATTCACTGCTCCCGAAGTCTCGGGATTGTGCATCCCAAATGGGTGATCCTGGGCAAGCATAGAAACCATAACCCGCTTCGCGTGTTGGTTTTTTGTTTCCTTCCGCCTCCTCGAAGTAAACTTCGGAGGCTATAGAAAACAAAAAACCCATAACTTTCGTTATGGGTTTCCTTTTGCGGAGAAAGAGGGATTCGAACCCCCGGAGGTGTGACCCTCAACAGTTTTCAAGACTGCCGCATTCGACCACTCTGCCATTTCTCCAGAATATCTTAGCGGGTGCAAATATAGAAACCTTTTTTGTAATCCCTAAATATTTTTTGTGATTTTTTTGTACACCAACTTTTGGCCCTTTTCATGGTCAGAAATAAGAGCCCAAAGCCATATCTTAGCTTTATCCCTTTGTATATTTGTAACCCTATGAATCTTTTTTTATTGGATCAAAACAGAATTGAGATAATAGGATTAATTTAGAGGGTTGCACGGATGACTAATGAACCAAGAGTGTGTGCAACATGTTTGCTATGCAGGTTAATGCTAGAAGAAATATATGTTCCCATAGCCATATGGTGGGATCATCGCTTTAATTAGGAAGGAAAAATGAAGGACAGTATTAAAAATTTGGAATGGCGTTACGCGGTTAAAAAGTTTGATTCGGAAAAAATACTTTCCGAAGAAAAGCTTGAAAGACTTAAAAAAGCGTTTAACTTGACTGCTACTTCCTATGGGCTGCAACCTATCCGTATGGTGGTGTTGAAGAATAAAGATTTACAGGAAAAGTTGGTCGCCAGCTCCTATGGTCAACAACAGGTATCCCAAGCCTCCCATGTATTGGTCATTTGTATAGAACGTGTGGTAGACAAGGATTTTATAGTGGAATATTTTACCCGGGTAAAAAATATTAGGAAAACCAGCGAAAGTATCATCAATCCCTTCGAAGATGCCTTGGTCCGTTCCTTTTCAAAAAAAGATATCAAGGAAGTCAAGGATTGGGCAACCAACCAGGCCTATTTGGCATTGGGCAATTTATTGACCGTTTGTGCCTTCGAGGAGATAGATTCCTGTCCCATGGAAGGATTTGAACCTGCTGCCTATGACGAATTATTGGGATTGGAACCCTTTGGACTCTCCTCGGTATTGGTGCTTCCCGTAGGGTATAGGGCAGAAGATGATATGTTTGCCGAAATGAAAAAAGTGAGGCGCTCCATGAAGGACAGTATTATAGATATTAATTGATACTACGGGAACCTCTTCCTTTTACCATGAACCTTGATTTTTTAAACTAATTTTTTACGATTTATATTTTATGCCGGGATTCGAACTTTTTGGAGATAAGGAAAGAGAACAGGTCAATGATGTTCTCAATTCAGGGGTTTTAATGCGTTATGGATTTGATGGCAAGAGAAACGGCCATTGGAAAGCAAAGGAACTGGAAAAGGCCCTCGCAAAAAGAATGATGGTGAAACACGCCCAATTGGTGAGCAGTGGTACGGCCGCTTTAACAGTGGCCATGGCCAGCGCAGGAGTAGGAGCAGGGGATGAGGTGATTATGCCCACCTTTACCTTTGTAGCTAGTTTTGAGGCCGTATTGGCCCTGGGGGCAGTTCCAATCTTGGTTGATATTGATGACACCCTCACCTTGGATCCCAAAGCGGTTGAAAGTGCCATCACAAACAGGACCAGGGTTATAATGCCGGTACATATGTGCGGCTCTATGGCCAATCTTAGGGCCTTGAAGGAATTGTGTGACAAGCACGACCTTATATTGGTAGAAGATGCCTGTCAGGCCATCGGAGGCAGCTATGAAGGGAAGCCTTTGGGCAGTTACGGGGATTTGGGGTGTTTTTCCTTTGATTATGTGAAGACCATTACCTGCGGTGAAGGTGGTGCCCTGATCACCAATGATGAAACGTATTATAAGAATGCCGACCACTATTCTGACCACGGGCATGACCATATTGGAACGGATAGGGGGGCTGAAGGGCATCCATTTTTGGGCTACAACTATCGCATATCAGAACTCCATGCCGCTGTTGGGGTTGCCCAATTGAAGAGGCTCGATACCTTTCTGGGAATTCAGAAAAAAAATTACAATACGATTAAAAAGGCATTGGCCACCATTCCGGAGGTAACTTTTAGAACCGTGCCCGAAAATGGTGTGGAAAATTACTCCTTTATCAGTTTCTTCCTACCAACGGAGGACCAAGCGAGAAAGGTCCATACCTCCCTGACAACAGCTGGTGTGGATGCTTGTTTTTACTGGTATGACAACAATTGGCACTACCATCGCAAATGGGCACACCTGAAACATCTAAAAACACTGAGTTATCTCCCGTCAAAAGTCTATGACCACCTTCCCAATTACGATAAGGCCGATTTTTCAAAATCAGACTATTGGATGGGCAGGACAATCTCCTGCTTGATCAAATTGAGCTGGACGAAGGAAGAAGTAGGGCAACGGGCGCAAACCATGGCCAAAACCATTCGAGAGAATCTATAGATCTATTCTTGGATAAAGAATAACTAGTACTTTACGTATTCTTCAATAGTCAGGCCGTAACCAACAATACCTACCCTTTTGGTCTGGGCAGAATTGGTCATTAACTTGATCTTGGCAATATTCAGGTCGTGCAAAATCTGTGCACCAACACCAAAATCTTTGGCATCCATATCTATTTTTGGAGCCTTGAGTACCCCTTTGCTTTGTAGTTCCTTGAGCTCTGCAAGTCGCCCCAATAGATTCAACGATTGTGACTCCTGATTGATAAAGACAAACGCACCTTTGCCTTCGGCATTGATGGCATTGAACATATCCTCCAATTTTTTATCTGGATTATTGGTCAATGTGCCCAAAATATCATTGTTGACCAAGGTAGAATTGATCCTAGTGAGTACCTTATCATTTTTGGTCCAAGTACCTTTGGTCAGGGCTATATGGATCTGGTCATTTGTCGTTTGCTTATAGGCCCTTAATCTAAATTCCCCAAATCGGGTGGTGATATTGAAATCCTCCTTTTTCTCAATAAGGCTGTCATGTTCCATTCTATAGGCTACAAGGGCTTCAATGGACACAATCTTTAGGTCAAATTTTTTGGCCACTTCCATTAATTGTGGCAACCTGGCCATGGTACCGTCCTCATTCATGATCTCCACAATGATACCTGCAGGCTTCAATCCGGCCAAACGTGCAAAATCAATTGCCGCTTCTGTATGTCCTGTCCTTCTCAAAACACCACCTTCTTTGGCGACCAAAGGAAAAATATGCCCAGGTCTGGCCAAATCATGGGGTTTGGTTTCCGGTTGGGTCAAGGCGATAACGGTCTTGGATCTGTCAGCGGCAGATATACCGGTAGTCACCCCATTGCCTCTAAGGTCTACCGAAACGGTAAATGCAGTTTCAAGAGGGTCCGTATTATTGTTCACCATTCTATGGAGTCCCAATTCTTTGCAACGTCCCTCGGTCAAAGGGGCACAGATCAAACCTTTTCCGTGGGTAGCCATAAAGTTGACCAACTCTGGAGTAACCAGTTCCGCCGCAGCTAAAAAATCGCCTTCATTTTCCCTATTTTCATCATCAACAACGATAATTACCTTACCGTTTTTTATGTCCTCAATAGCATCCTCAATCGTATTCAGCTGTATCTTATCTTTCATCATGGGTATTCTAACTTTTTGCGGTTTGGAATATCTTCCTAAAAAACTGTTTGAAAACATCCGCAATATTTCCAAAACTCATTAATCCTTTATCGGCTGTGGCCCTTCTGGTCAATGATACGCCCAGTGGGAGCATGATCAATGTGGAGAGCCAAGCGCCTAGAACAGGGCTTATATTCCCTTCTTTGGCATAGTTGCCCGCAAAGACCCCAATAAAATAATAGGTAAGAAATAGCATAATGGCGATGACCATTGGCAATCCCAAACCTCCTTTTCTAATTATGGCACCCAATGGTGCACCAACAAAGAAAAGTATAACACAGGAAAGTGCCAAAGCGTATTTTTTGTGCAGGGAAAGGATATGGAGGTTGTAAATTTTATACTTTATTTCAATTTCCTGTTTCTTGCCCTCTACGGAGGTAAGGATATTGTTGGTAGAGTTTTTTGCAGAACTGATCAGTTGTGTCTGCTGCCATTCTTGATAAAGATCTATCACCTCCTCAATTTTTGGAGCCTTGGATTGGTCTGCCATCAGGGGCACAAATTTGCTGTCGGTCTGCTTTTTAGTGGTAGTATCCATCGGATTGGCAATGGGAATAAACGCTCCCATTCTATTGGCCACACTTTTGGAAAAAGTCTCCACGGTTTTAATATTGTCTTCCCGAATCGAATCTATATCCTTGCTCAATCGGGATATGTTCTTCATTTTATCCGTGCTCACGTCCCTTTCTTCCTCCATATCCACATTGTTGAGCTCCGACAGGTCCATGTTCATGGTGTAGGTCTCAAAATTTGATTTGGCAAAAGGATGTTTTTTGTTGTCACTACTGGATCTTGTCCTGACATCCTCATAATAATGGCCGTCCCTTAACACCAGTTGAAGAATGTCAGAATCCTCGCTACTCACCAATTCCCCAGTTTTAGCCTTGATGACCGTATTGTTGATATTGGTCTTGGATTTTTTATGGATGATGACATTTTCCAGGAACCGATCATTTTCACCGGATTTTTTGTCAACCTTGATATTCATTCCGGTGCCTTCAAAATCACTAAAAACCCCTTCGGCAATGGCCACGGCAGGTTTCACTTTGGCAATATTCTTCCTTAGGTTGTAAATTTTTTGCTCTGAAGCCGGGATGATGTTGTTCGCGAAGTAGAAGGTGACTCCCCCTAAAAATACAACTAAAATAATCAGCGGCAACATGGCCCTCTGCAAGGAAATCCCTGAGGCCTTCATTGCCGCAAATTCGTAGTTCTCCGCAAAGCTTCCGAAGGTAAGTATGGAAGATAGAAGCACTGTTAAAGGGAGTACTTTTTCCGTTAGATTGGGCATGAGGTAAAAGAGGAATTTACCAATGATGGCAATATCCAGTCCTTTACCGGCCAAATCATCAATAAATAGCCAAATGGTTTGAAATATGAAGATAAACATCAAAATGACAAACGAACTGACAAAATTAAAGACAAACCTCGATAGGATGTAACGGTCTAGTATCCTCAACTTTCTAATTTCTTATAATGTAGTACCCTTCTTTCTTGTACTTGCTTTCATCAAATGTAAATAAGGTTTTTGATAAAGGCTGGTCCGTTTTAAAAGAATTAACAGTAATCGTAGTCTTTGTCCCGTTTTTGCCGGTTTCAATGAGCCTATAGATGTGTTTTGTCTCTATGTCGATGCCCAAAAGGATTGATTTAATTTCAGAATGGGTATCAATAGGTGTAAGCTTAACATATTGGATTTTTCTCCCCTGTATGTTCTGAAGTACATCCCATTCGTAATTGTGGCCCGACTTGTAAAAAGTAAGCATTTTGGAAGGTGTAACCGTATTGGCATCCTCTGATTTGTTTTCTATGGTTACCTCCTCATTCTCTGGAACGATGGTATATACTTTTTTACCATCGTACAATTGTTGTGATCCCAGGTAGTTGAACAAATACTTGTCTCCTTGAAGGGTTACATCCCCTCGAGTTTCCTGGTTGATATTGGCTTCGGTATTTTGAAGGGCATATTTAAATTCCACATGGATATTTTTATATCCTTTTACCTTATTGTAAACCTCGTCCAGCAATGTTTTTGCTTTTGCCGAGTTTTGTGCCATGGAAAAGGCAGAGGTCAATAAAAATGCCAGTACAAATAATTTTTTCATCACGTTGTTATTTTTTTTCGTTTTCTAATAATTGATCTAATGCAAACATGTCCGGAACCAAAACCTGTCTGGCCTTGCTGCCTTCGAAGGAGCCTACAATTCCAGCGGCCTCCAACTGATCTATGATACGCCCTGCCCGGTTGTATCCCAGTTTAAGTTTTCGCTGAATCAGTGAGGCTGAACCTTGCTGTGCCACAACAATAACTTCTGCTGCTTCCCTGAACATGGCATCTCTTTCGGATATGTCATAATCAATACTTGTGCCAGAGTCGTCCCCGCCAACATATTCCGGTAAAATATGGGCATCTGGGTAGGCGCGTTGTGACCCTATATACTCCGTTATTTTGGCTACCTCTGGAGTATCCACAAAGGCGCACTGGATTCGGGTTACATCATTGCCCTGAGTGTACAACATGTCCCCTCTACCGATCAACTGGTCTGCCCCTTGAGCATCCAAAATGGTTCTTGAATCTATTTTGGAGGTTACCCTAAAGGCAATTCTAGCCGGGAAGTTGGCCTTGATGATACCCGTAATTACGTTCACGGAAGGTCTTTGGGTAGCGATGATCAAATGTATCCCGATGGCC
The DNA here is from genome assembly GCF_037203765.1 of Sediminicola sp. 1XM1-17. Lineage (NCBI taxonomy): Bacteria > Pseudomonadati > Bacteroidota > Flavobacteriia > Flavobacteriales > Flavobacteriaceae > Sediminicola > Sediminicola sp. 1XM1-17. The sequence continues at coordinate 6,870 of NZ_JBBCAS010000002.1, forward strand.
CTTGCCAACTGCGCCAATCTGGCAATAGGTGTTTCTACTTCCTTACCGGCGGTCATGATAAGATCTGCGAACTCGTCGATTACCAATACAATATAAGGGAGGAACTTGTGCCCATCATTAGGGTTTAATTTTCTGGCCTTGAACTTGGTATTGTATTCCTTGATGTTGCGCACCATGGCATGCTTCAAAAGCTCGTAACGATCGTCCATCTCTATACAGAGAGAATTCAAGGTGTTTATAACCTTAGTGTTATCGGTAATGATCGCATCTTCTACATCAGGTAGTTTTGCCAAGAAATGTCTTTCAATTTTATTGAAAAGCGTCAATTCTACCTTTTTTGGGTCCACAAGAACAAACTTTACTTCCGCCGGATGCTTTTTATACAGTAAAGAGGTCAGTACCGCATTCAATCCTACAGATTTTCCCTGTCCCGTGGCACCCGCCATCAATAAATGGGGCATTTTCGCTAGGTCAACTACAAACGTTTCATTGCTAATGGTCTTTCCAAAGGCGATGGGCAATTCCATTTCTGCCTTTTGGAATTTTGGGGAGGCGATCACAGAGCGCATGGACACTATGGTCGCATTTTTGTTGGGGACTTCAATACCTATAGTCCCCTTGCCCGGGATCGGGGCAATGATCCTGATGCCCAAGGCCGCAAGGGAAAGGGCGATATCATCCTCTAAATTTTTGATTTTTGAAATCCTTACTCCTGCTTCGGGAACGATCTCATATAGGGTTACCGTAGGACCAATGGTGGCCTTTATCTGGGCAATTCCTATTTTATAGTTTCGTAGGGTCTCAACAATTTTGTTCTTATTTTCCTCCAGTTCCTCTTGGTTAATGGTAATGCCACCACCACTGGCCCCATGTTGGTCCAAGAGTTCAATGGTTGGAAACTTATAGTTGCCCAATTCCAGGGTAGGGTCGAACTCCCCAAAATCCTCCACCAATTTTTGGGACATAAGTTCGGTATCTTCCACCTCTTCTTTGATCTTTTCCACTTCCATGGAAATATCATCCTCGTCTTCATCCCCATCGTTGCCCACCTCTACTTTAAATCCATCATCGGCATCGTCCATCTGTAAGGGAGGGATATCTTTTTTGTGTGTATAGGTATCGATAACTTCCACGGGCCCTTCCTTTTCAGGGATGGTTTCCTCCTCTTCTTTATCCTCAGGTGCAACGGTAGGTTTTCTTTTGAAATCTTCTGCCAGGGAACTGCTTTTCTGTTTGAAATAATTGATGATGGCTTCAGGGGTAAAATGGAAGAGTCTCACCAAAATAATGGTAAGTCCGAACAATAACAATAGGAATACGCCTATTTTCCCCGCATAGTCCTGTAAAAAATCGTTCATTTCATACCCGACAATTCCACCTAATAAGGGTCTTTTTTCTGCAAAGAACCCCATGGTAATGGAAATCCAAATAATAAAAACAAGGCCCCAGATCCATTTTCGTAACAGCCCTTTTTTATCCAAGCTTAGGAAGAGGTGCAGTCCGGTGATGAAAAACAGAAAGGTGAATATCAGGGATGCCAAACCAAAACCTTTGTACACAAAGAAATGACTTATGGAGGCTCCAAATTTGTTCAGGAGATTTTTGGCTTGCTCGTTCCTGTCCGAAAACTCGCTCAAGAGGCTTTGGTCTGCCTGCCAAGTAAAATAAAAGGAGATAAAAGAAAAAAACAGGGCTATGCTGAAAAGCATCAATAAGCTTCCCAATATTATTTTATTCTTTTTGGACAACTTAAGTGACCATCCTTTCTTGGTAGTTGTAGGCTTTGACTTTTTTACCTTTTTTGCCATTAAATCTGATATTCTTAAGCGGCTAAATTACAAATTTAGAACGTAAGCCGATTCTACAATAGTTTTAAAAAATTTTTGGACAATAAATGATCAGGCCTGCAATGGATGCCGCTATGGATACCAGCATGACAGCCCCAGCAGAGATGTCTTTTAAAAATCCGATTTTTTGGTCGTATTCCGGCTGTACATAGTCAGCGAGTTTTTCAATGGCGGTATTTAGACCTTCCACCCCAAGGACTAGGGCAATGGCAAAGATCTGTAAAATCCATTCCGTACTCGAAATTTCAAAATAGAATCCGGCAGCGGTCATCAAAAGTCCAATAAATACCTGCACTTTGATACTGGCCTCTGTTCGGACCAATAGCAAAGCGCCTCTAAGAGCGTAACCGACACCCTTTATCCTATTTTTCAAGAACGATTCCCTAGGCATCCATCAAAGCTTCTAGTGCCGCCTTATAATTGGGTTCATCCACAATTTCAGGTACCAACTCGTTATACATGACTTGTCCTTGCTCATCGATGACAACCACTGCTCTGGAATGTAGGCTCTGTAAAGGTCCATCGGTAAATTCCAGACCATAGGATTTTCCAAAACTACCTTCCCTAAAATCGGACAACATTTCTACATTGTCTATCCCTTCCGCACCACAAAAACGTGCCTGAGCGAATGGAAGATCTTTGGATACGCATAAGACCACGGTATTATTTAATTCGGCGGCCTCTTTGTTGAACTGTCTGACCGATTGTGCACAGGTACCTGTGTCTATACTCGGAAAGATGTTCAGAACCACTTTTTTTCCTTTGTAGTTAGCAAGGGTAGCGAGTGACAAATCTGTCTTTGTCAAATTGAAATTCGGGGCTTGCGTTCCCAAGGCAGGAAGCTCACCCAATGTATTGATAGTATTTCCTTTTAGCGTAACCGCGGCCATATGAAGGGGTTTTAAAATTCGTGGTGAAATTATAAAATATATGTATGAAACCGGCGGTTTTGCCAACAAAAAAAGTCCTTCCATTTTTGGAAGGACTTTTATGATTCTGTTTTAGCATTTATTTGTCTATGGAACCAAGAACACGTTGCATAAACTGGTTCAGGGCCTCTTTTTTTGGCGTCCCTTCCTTTACGGCTTTGGCTACGTCCAAGGCGCCATACATATTGGAAATAAGTTCTCCAATGACATCCAGTTCCTCGTCTTTTAGAGAAGGCAACTCGGTAAGCGCTTCAAGGGTCTCAATGGTCTCAATGACAAAATCTTCATCGTTTTCCTCGATGAAAGTCGTCAGGTGCTTAATTATAGGTAACTTCACTGATCAGCTCTTTTAAAACGTCGTACTTATTTGTTTGAACCTGATTCTTTAATTTTCCACTGGTAAAGGCAGCAAACGTTGGTAAATTATCAACATTGGCAAGCTTTCTTGATTCTGGAAATTTTTCGGCATCTGCTATCACGAATGTGATGTTCTCATTCGCGGAAGCCTCTTTTTTAAATTTAGGCTTCATGATACGGCAGTTCCCACACCAGGTTGCAGAATATTGAACAACAACGTTTGTATTGTTGTCCAAAATCTCCTGTAAATTGTCTTTTTCCAATTCTAGTATCATAACTAATGCAATTTTTAAGTTGAAAAAAAAGCATGGGGCAAAAGCCCCATGCCATAATGCAGTATGCTTTAATTAGTTTGCGTGTGCAGAAAGGTAATTGGCAACACCTGCTCTATTGGCAGACATGGCGTCTTTTCCTTCTTCCCAGTTTGCTGGGCAAACTTCCCCTTTCTCCTGAACATGGGTATAGGCATCTACCAAACGTAAATATTCATTTACGTTTCTTCCCAACGGCATATGGTTGATGCCCTCATGGAATACAGTTCCTTCCTCATCGATAAGATAGGTTGCTCTATAGGTTACATTGTCACCTTCAACGGTCACAACTCCTGTTTCATCATCATATTGCTCGTTGGTAATGTCCAAGATGCCCAATGTTGAAGCCAGATTCCTGTTGCTATCGGCCAAAATAGGATAGGTAACCCCTTCGATACCGCCGTTGTCCTTGGAAGTGCTTAACCATGCAAAATGAACCTCTGCAGTATCACAAGAAGCTCCGATAACTATAGTATTTCTTTTTTCAAATTCTCCCAGCGCTGCTTGGAATGCGTGTAATTCTGTTGGACAGACAAATGTGAAGTCTTTTGGATACCAAAACAACAAAACTTTTTTGTTGTTATTCTTTGCTTCTTCCAAAACATTGATCTTAAACGTATCACCCAATTCATTCATCGCGTTTACTGATAAATTTGGAAATTTTTTCCCTACAAATGCCATATTCTATTTTGTTTAAATGTTAAATTCTTGTCACAAAATTACAAGGAATTAAAGGTCTGAGGTGTTAATGGAATTGGAAAATACTATGGAAGGATAATTTTTATAAATGCCGTTGGAGCAAGTTGGTAATTCTTGAATAATTAGCATTATTGAGGTGTCTCCCTTAAGGGTTTGCCAAAATACACTCCCTATATTTACGAAGAAGATTTTTTTTGGATTCGAACAATTTTCTGCATTCCGAATTCCTTAACGGATTTTTAAGTTTTGACAGTCAAAACCACTACACTGTCTCCGGAGTGGCCAATTGCTTGATCTTGATTCGTAAAGCGGCGAACAACAGCGTCATAAAAGGACTCAGCCAGTTAAAAATGGCGTAAAAGAAGTATTCGGCGACGCTAACACCCAAAACACCACTGTGATAGGCACCGCAGGTGTTCCAAGGGATCAGTACGGAGGTTACCGTACCTGAATCTTCCAACGTCCTACTAAGGTTCTCTGGTGCCAATCCTTTATCACTATATGCCTTGGCAAACATTTTACCGGGTACTACAATGGCCAAATATTGGTCTGAAGCCGTTACGTTCAATGCCAAACAACTGGCAACGGTACTTGCAAATAGGCTAAAGGTAGATTTGGCCATATTCAAAAGGGCACTGCTTATTCTGGAGAGTGCTCCAATGCCATCCATGATTCCGCCAAAGACCATGGCGCAAACGATCAGCCAAATGGTCCCGAGCATTCCCGCCATTCCTTTGGATGAAAATAGATCGTTCAGGGCTTCATTTTCCGTAGCAATATTGGTGTCGACCGTAATGGCGTTCATAATTCCTTTATAACCGGCCTCAAAGGACATTTCCGTCGCTTCGGTAATTCCCATGACAATTTCAGGTTGAAAGATTAAGGCAAAAACTCCTCCCAAAAGGGTTCCGATCAATAGGGCTAATAATGGGGGTGCTTTTTTTAAGATCAACAAGATTACGGCAACGGGTACCAAAAACAACCAGCCATTGATATTGAATGTATTGTCAATGGAATTCAAAATAGATTGGGTGTCGGCCGTTCCAGAGGTATCCAGTGAAAAACCCATGATGATAAAAACCACGAGGGTAACACATATGGTGGGAACTGTAGTGATCGACATATATTTGATATGGCTGAACAGTTCTCCTCCGGCCATGGCCGGCGCTAAATTGGTGGTGTCGCTCAAAGGGGACATTTTATCCCCGAAATAAGCTCCAGATAAGATGGCCCCAGCTGTCATTCCCAATGGGATGCCCAAGGTGTCGCCTATACCGATCAGAGCAATACCCACCGTGGCCGAAGTGGTCCAAGAGCTCCCTGTGGCCACTGAAATAACGGCACAGATGATTACACATGCGGCCAGAAATATGGTAGGGTTCAGGACCTGTAGTCCATAATAAATCATAGAGGGTATGATCCCACTGATCAACCACGTACCAGAAAGGGCACCTACCATTAATAAAATGAGAAGTGCCCCTGTGGTCGATTTTACATTTTCGGCAACTTCGGCCAGCATTTGGTCGTAAGAAACCTTATTGAAAACACCTACAATTGCAGCTACCGCCGCACCCATAAGCAGAATAAACTGGTTGGAGCCACTTAAGGCATCATCCCCATAAACAAAAACATTATAAGCTAACATGCCTACCAGTGCAAAAACTGGTATCAGGGCTTCCCAAATGTTTAATTCTTTATTTTTAACTATATTTTCGTCTTGTGGTTTAGAGGAATTAATGTCTTGACTCTGCATGAAACATATGTTAGTTACCTCGTAATATTACGATTTTGGTAATAGTTCTGCAAGTGTTTTGAAAATTGCTTATTTGGTCATTTCAGCTTCTTTTAGGATTCCCAATTCTAACATGCAGTTTTTCATGGTTTTATAGGTTCTATGGATGTCATTGTCCAAGCCTATGGAGAATCGGATCAATCCGTTGGACAAGCCCATTTCTACCTGTTCCTCCATGGGAATCTCCGAAGAAGTAGAGGTTCCAGGAGCACTAAATAGCGTTTTGTAGAATCCAAGACTAACTGCCAAATAACCCAAATTTCGCTCTTGCATCAGTTCCATAAGGGCGTTTGCCTTGTCCAAAGAGCCTACGTCCAAGGTCATGATACCGCCAAAACCATATTCCGCTACCATTTGATCCTTCATGATCTGGTAGCTCGGGTGCGATTTCAATCCTGGATATACTACCCTGAGTCCGTCTTTAACAAAGTTTTCGGCCAAGTAGGTGGCATTTTCACTGTGTTTCTTCATACGGATATGAAGGGTTCTCATATTCTTTAAAATGGAAGCCGCCCGTAAGCTGTCCAAGGTGCTTCCCAATAGCATTCCGGCACCATTGTTAACGTCCTTAAGACTCAGACAAAAATCAGTTGTTCCACATACCACACCGGCCACGCAATCACTACTGCCGTTGATGAACTTGGTTAGACTGTGGATCACGATATCGGCCCCTAATTTGGCCGGAGCGATTGATAGAGGGGAAAAGGTGTTGTCCACAACAAGTGGAAGGTTGTATTTTTTTGCCAATTTGGAAAGTCCTTTTATGTCGGCTATTTCCAAGAGGGGGTTACTGACTGCCTCACAATAGATCATTTTTGTTTTTGGGGTGATTGCTGCCTCAACCGCCTCTAGATTGGTGATATCAACGAATGAAGTTCCAATATTGAACTTTTTAAGGAAGTTCTTCATGAAGGCATAAGTTCCACCGTAGATGGTACGGCTGCTAACTATATGGTCACTGGTGTCACAAAGTTGAAAAATTACAGCGGTAATAGCCCCCATACCACTGGCAGTTACATTGGCAGATTCTGTTCCTTCCAAAGCAGCCAGTGCTTCTCCCAAATACAAGTTGGAAGGGGTGGAGTGTCTGCTGTACAAGTAGCAGCCCTCTGTATTCCCTTCAAAAGTATCGAACATCGTCTTGGCCGATAAAAAGGTGTAGGTGGAAGAATCCGAAATAGAGGGGTTAACACCTCCAAATTCACCAAAATATTGCAAATCCTGTATACTGTCTGATGCCTTGTAATCCATAATAAGTTGTTTTATTTATGGTATAAAATTAAGAATTCTAGTTTTATTGTCAATGATAGGAGATTTTAAGTGAAAATAAATCTATATTTATAGATTATATAAGATTTTTAAACTAGAAAACCAGGTAAAACCTTCAAATTCAAGAAAAATAATCGGGATGAAATTTGACGAAATAGATGTGAGGTTGTTGGCTCTTTTGCAAGAAGATAGCAAAAAGACGACCAAAGAATACGCTAATGAGCTAAATTTATCAGTGACAGCGGTTTATGAACGAATAAAGCGATTGGAAAAAACAGGTTGCATTACCAAGTATGTTGCCCTGGTAGACAAAAAGAAAGTGAACAAGGCTTTTGTGGTGCTCTGTCACGTAAAGCTGGTTCAGCATACCAAAGAATTTGTATCCCAGTTTGAAAGGGAGGTATTAAGACTCAAAGAAGTTGTAGAATGCTATCATATTAGTGGGGATTACGATTACATTTTAAAAATCCACGTAAGCGATATGGAGGCTTACAGGGATTTTATGGTGGCAAAACTTACGGCCATCAACCACATTGGGAGTACCCAGAGTTCTTTTGTGATCACTGAGGTAAAGCATACTACCGCAATTCCAATCTAATACGCCAAATATTGAACTTTGAAAGCTACAAGGTTTCTAAACCAGAAAATAGTACTAATTTTGTGTTGTCTTAAAAAAATCAAGAATATTTATGAGTTCATATGACGTAGCCATTATTGGTTCAGGCCCCGGAGGATATGTTGCAGCGATCCGTTGCGCACAGTTAGGAATGAAAACAGCAATTATAGAAAAGTATTCCACCTTGGGAGGTACTTGTCTTAATGTGGGTTGTATACCTTCTAAGGCGTTGTTGGATTCATCCCATCACTATGAAGATGCGGTGAAGCATTTCGAAGAGCACGGTATTGAAATACCTGGGGAGGTCAAAGTAAACTTGGAGAAAATGATTTCCAGAAAGCAATCCGTAGTGGACCAGACCACCAAGGGGATTCAGTTCTTGATGGATAAAAACAAGATTGATGTATTCGAAGGGTTGGGAAGCTTCAAAGATGCTACCCATATCGATATCAAAAAGAACGATGGCAAATCAGAGACCATAGAGGCAAAGAAGGTAATTATTGCTACCGGATCAAAACCGTCCAGTCTGCCGTTTATAAAAATAGATAAAGAGAGGGTCATAACCTCTACGGAGGCTTTAAAGCTAAAAGAAATACCCAAGCACCTTGTAATAATTGGTGGTGGGGTTATTGGTCTTGAATTGGGACAGGTTTATAAGAGATTGGGATCTGAAGTGACGGTTGTTGAATTCATGGACCGTATTATTCCAGGAATGGATGGAGCACTTTCAAAAGAACTTGCCAAAGTTCTTAAAAAACAAAAAATGAAGATCAATACTTCACACAAAGTAAAATCCGTAGAGCGGAAAGGTGATGAAGTAATTATAAAGGCCGATGACAACAAAGGAAATGAGGTATCCTTTACCGCCGATTATTGTTTGGTGGCTGTAGGTCGTAGCCCATATACGGCAGGATTGAATCTGGACGCCGCAGGGGTGAAATTGGACGATAGGGGCAGAGTGGCCGTTAATGATCATCTGCAGACCAATGTTTCCCATATTTATGCGATCGGAGATGTGGTAAGAGGAGCTATGTTGGCTCATAAGGCCGAAGAGGAAGGTACTTTGGTAGCAGAGATTATGGCCGGACAAAAACCACACATCGATTATAACTTAATTCCTGGAGTGGTTTACACTTGGCCGGAAGTGGCAGCAGTTGGTAAAACAGAGGAGGAGTTGAAGGAAGCTGGTGTAGCGTTTAAGGTTGGCCAATTTCCGATGAGAGCATTGGGAAGAGCTAGGGCAAGTATGGATATTGACGGTTTTGTCAAAATCCTTGCCGATAAAAAAACAGATGAAGTTCTGGGAGTCCATATGATCGGAGCCCGTGTTGCAGATCTAATTGCCGAGGCGGTAACCGCTATGGAATTTAGGGCCTCTGCCGAGGATATCTCGAGAATGAGCCATGCCCATCCAACCTATGCGGAAGCTGTAAAGGAAGCTGCTCTTGCCGCTACAGATGATAGGGCCTTACACATATAACATCGCATCCGTTACATAAAAAAAATCCCATCAAGCTATTTGATGGGATTTTTTGTTAGTTCTTATGGGAGCCGTCACAATAAGGCGGATTCTTCGTCTGCTTACATGTGCACAGATAGGCTTTTTTATCCTCCTCCACGGAAAAACCAAGGGAAGGGGTTGCATTGTGCGCTCTGTGTGAGCCATCACAAAATGGTTGGTTGCTGCTATGGCTACAGGTACACCAGGCATAACGTTTGTCTTTTTCAAGTTCTACGGCTATAGGCGCGTATGTTTGTTTCTCACTCATGGTTATTTTTTAGCCCGTAAAAGTAAACCAATGAGAGGCAGTGAAAAATAGTTATGCTTAATTTTTAGCGAATCTAAATAGCTTGATGACTGTTACCCTTACTCTAAATAATGTGTCTTTGATCAACCTAAAGGTAAAGGCGATCCACGGTTCGGCATGGGCAGTGAACTGTTGAACCAATTCCCCTGCTTTGGCTTTGATCGCAACCTTGTTATCTTCGTATTTTAGGGCACTGTATACACAGGCAACCATAAAGATCAATGCTCCAGGTACCACGATGTAAGGGGAGAGGGAATGGTGCAAAAAGGCATAGAAACCCAATCCAGTTAAACTACCATACAAGATCACGAAGTGTGAAATATAGATAGATAGGGTGCTGGAACCAATTTTTAGTACGGTACTGTTCAGCATAAACTTTCTAAGCGTCATAAATACACCAAATACCACAAGTACGTTTCCTAACCTGATAAAGAGGTAGTTGTTCTTAAAAAGATCAGCAAACAATTGCAGGCCGGTAGTTTGTGCCAAATAGTTCACAAAGCCCGAAGAATATAGGATGAGTCCAAATCCTGCGGTGAATGCGGTGGCAATGGCTACTGGGTATAAGTATTTGAAGTCTTTGAATTTGGTAAACAGCAAGGATAGGAAGGCTCCAAAAGTGGCATACCCAAACCAAGGGAATATGGTAAATACAGAACCGTTTGCCTTGGTGAAATAATTGGCCAACATATCTGGTAGGAATCCAAATTCCATTATTTTATACTGAGGTTCCAGAACAAAAAGCACTATGGTCGTGGCAAATAAGATCAATGGAAGTACAAATTTCTTTTTGGTACTGGCAAATAAATACATCCCAATAATGCCTAATATGGATAATCCGATACAGTGAAGTACATCCACAAGATAGAAGGTACCGTAAATTTCACCTTTCAACAACCCAAAAAGATTGAGTCTCAAAAGATATCCAATGAGTAATAATTGAAGTCCCCTTTTGATTCCCTTTTTTACCCTAGGATTTTCAAAGCCCTGTTGGTCTCCCCTAACCAGGAGATAGGTAAAGATAAAACCGGACACGGTAAAGAATACTGGGGCTGTAATTCCCCTAAAGTATTGCCAAATGGAAAAGGCTAAATTGGAATTGTCCCTGTAGGCGTTGTCCAATAGGCCATCTACAAAATGTCCCTGTAACATCATAAGAATTGCCCAAGCGCGCATGGCGTCTACAAAGTATAAGCGGTACTTATTTTCTTTCATTTAAGTCACGAATATCAATTACCCTATATACTTGTTAAACAGGGTGTTTGGATGTTTCCGAGTGCAAAATTATATAAAATACTCGCACGTATGCCTATTTTGGGGTATTTTCGTAAAAAAAAATTTCAATGGCTTCTATTTTGGCATTTGCGGGCAGCAATTCTTCTACGTCGATAAATTATAAATTGGTAAAATATACCTCGGGATTGGTTGGTGAAAATGAGATCAAACTTATGGATCTTTCCACTTTGCCAGTTCCCATGTTCAGTGAAGATGTTGAGAAGGCTCATGGGTACCCGAATGATATGGTTGCATTGAACGAAGATATTAAAAAAGCCGATGGATTGATGATTTCTGTCAATGAGCACAACAGTGGCCCTTCTGCCTATTTCAAAAATTTAATGGATTGGTTATCCCGAGTGGACAAACGGTTTTTGGCGGATAAAAAAATTTTGTTGATGTCTGCCTCCCCGGGAAAAAGGGGGGCTCAATCTGCCCTGACCTATGTCAAGGATACGCTTCCCCGTTTCGGAGGTGAGGTTGTTGCAACTTTTTCTTTGCCTTCCTTCAAAGATAATTTTTCTTCCGAAGAGGGCATTTTGGATGAAACATTGAAAAATGGACACCAAGAGGCCTTACAGGTTTTTTTAAATTCAATATAATATTCCATTGCGTACGGAAGCCAATTTTACGGTCGCGAATATCAATAATTTCAAGGATGCTCTTTTGATGTGGGCCCAACAGTACCATGAAGTGGTTTGGTTGGAAAGCAATGGGCATCAGGGAAGGTACAGTTCCTTTGATGGACTTTTGGCAGTGGATGCACTTACCTCAATGGTCACGGACCACCATCAGGCTTTCGAAGAATTGAAATCATACCAACATGAGAGTAAGGATTGGTTGTTTGGATACATGTCCTATGACCTGAAGAATGATGTGGAACAACTGACTTCTTCCAATTATGATGGTCTGGGCTTCGCCGAGCTTCATTTTTTTCAACCCAAAAGAATCATTCAGATCAATGGGAACGAGATCAAATTTTGCTATTTGAATATGGTCTCAGATGAGATGGAGGAAGATTTCAGAGCCATAAATAGTATAAGTCCAACCATGGAGCAAGCGCCAACCGGGGAATCTTCGATCAGAATTAAACTGCGAATATTTAAGGACGATTATTTCAACAGGGTCCAACAACTACTGACGAAGATCCATAGGGGGGATGTGTACGAGGCCAATTTCTGTCAAGAGTTTTATGCGGAAGATACCACGATTGATCCCCTGCGTACTTTTCAAAAATTGAACGCCATTTCCAAGCCGCCTTTTGCCACTTTCTTAAAATTGAATGATGTTTATGCCCTCTCTGCCTCTCCGGAACGCTACATAAAAAAGCATGGAGCCAAAATTATATCACAGCCTATAAAAGGAACGGCAAAACGTTCCATGGACCCCGTGGAAGATGCCAGTTTAAAGAGGAATTTGGAGCATGACCCCAAAGAAAGGGCAGAAAATATAATGATTGTGGACCTGGTTCGAAACGACCTGTCCAAAAGCGCATTGAAGGGTAGTGTAGAGGTAGAAGAACTCTGCAAGGTATATTCCTACCAACAGGTTCACCAAATGATTTCAACCATTGTTGCCACCGTAGATAAAGAGAAAAATCCCGTGGAGATCATCCAAGAGACTTTTCCAATGGGTAGCATGACTGGTGCCCCTAAGGTTTCGGCCATGAAAATTATTGAAGAATTGGAGGCAACCAAACGCGGTCTCTATAGTGGTGCCATTGGGTATTTTACACCTGCGGGCGACTTTGATTTTAATGTTATCATTAGAAGTATTCTCTACAATGCCACCCATAGATATGTATCCTTTTCGGTAGGTAGTGCCATAACGGCCAAGGCTTCCCCAGAGAAGGAATATGAGGAATGTCTTCTAAAAGCAAAAGCAATGCGTTTGGTTTTGGAAGAATAGGATACACAGGGATTTATTTCCAATTAATTGGTTACTTTTAAAGGTAAGTATCGATAAGAATGCACCAAGAATTTTTCCTCCCTTTTAAGAAGTATAGCATCGCCATGATGTACACCCAGCCCCAAGTGGTTAAGGGAGTGGCCGTGCTGTGCCATGGGTTCGGGGAACACTACAGGAGGTATTTGCCGGAGGTGATCCCCATGTTGGAAAATGCCGGGCTTGCCGTTGTGGCCTATGACAATTTTGGACATGGACAAACGGGAGGAAAGCGGGGCCATTGCCCCAATTACGAGAGTCTACTGGAATTACTGGATTTGGTCATTGAAAGGGCACAATCGCTCTATCCCCAAAAGCCGCTTTTCCTTTACGGGCATAGTATGGGAGGTAATCTTGTCCTAAATTTCGCTATGCGGAGAAAACATAACATCCGTGGGATCATAGCAACCAGTCCTTATCTTCGGTTGGCCTTTGATCCCCCCAAATGGAAAATGATCTTGGGCAGGGCCATGCTCAATATATTTCCTTCTTTGACCTTGCCATCCGGTTTGGATACCAAGGGAATATCTAGAATTCCGGAGGAAGTGGTACGTTATAAAAATGATCCCTTGGTACACGATAAGGTAAGTCCCATGTTCTCGCTACCGATAATGGATGCCGGAGAATGGGCCATAGCAAATAGTAATTTAATGGAGGTAAGCACCCTGTTGGTACATGGCACCGCAGATCCCATTATTGACCATAGGGGAACACTGGCTTTTCACGAAAATGCCAATACGACCACCTTGGAGCTTATGGAAGGGGGCTACCATGAATTGCACAAGGATCTATGCAGTAAAGAAATGTTGGGCCTTATCAAGAATTGGTTGGGGCAACAACTTTAAGTACATTTACATCGTGCTACAAGAATTCAAAGAACATATTCAAAACACCTTTCCCCATTTAAGGGAACGCAAGTTTTTATTGGCATGTAGCGGAGGACTTGATAGTGTGGTCCTAACCCATTTGTGCCATAGTGCTGGCTTGGATTTTGCATTGGCCCATTGTAACTTTGGATTAAGGGGAGAAGCAAGTGATGGTGATGAGGCTTTTGTTAAGGCATTGGCCCATGACATGGATAAGGAGTTTTATGTAATTCATTTTGATACAGCGGATTACATGGGTAAAAAGAAAGTTTCTCTTCAAATGGCAGCGCGTGAGCTCCGTTATGATTGGTTTCATGGTTTGATGGAGCAAAAAGGATGGAAGACACTTATAACGGCACACCATGCCGATGATAATTTAGAAACTTTTTTGATCAACCTTTCGAGGGGAACAGGTATTGATGGCCTTACAGGTATTCCAGAAAATACAGAAAGCATTTCAAGACCTTTGCTAAAAAACTCCAGGGAAGAGATTACGGAATATGCCAAAAGCCAGGAATTAAAATGGCGTGAGGACAGCTCCAACCAGGAAACCAAATATCTAAGGAATCAGATCAGGCACAAGATTGTCCCCTTACTCAAAGAATTACATCCTACCTTCTTGAATAATTTTTTGCAAACCCAGCATTATTTGAATGGAACCTCCATGATAATAGATGGGCATATCAGACAACTAAAAGCGCACCTTTTTGTCAGGGAACAGGAGGTGGTCAAAATTCCGATTGCCGAATTATCAAAATTGGAACCCCTTGAACATTATTTGTTCGCCTTGTTCCATGATTATGGGTTTGTGGAATGGAATGATGTACAGTCATTATTGACGGCCATGGGAGGCAAAGAGGTTCGTTCCAAGACGCACAGATTGCTGAAACACAGGGAGTATCTGCTCCTTCAAGAGTTAATAGAGCCAACCAGTGTAGCATACAAGGTTCAGGAAAGTGACAAGAGGCTGGAGGTGCCAATGCAGCTATCCTTTGAGGTTGTTGACAGGATGGAGGAAACAGGGAGTAATATACTTTATGTAGATAAAGAAACGTTAAAGTATCCATTGACCATAAGAAAATGGAGAAAAGGGGATTATTTTTACCCTTTTGGCATGCGCGGAAGAAAAAAGGTGTCCAAATTTTTCAAGGACATCAAAATGGACCGTATTTCCAAGGAAAAACAATGGTTATTGTGTTCTGAGGATCTAGTGGTTTGGATTATGGAAAAAAGAGGGGACGATCGATTTAAGGTGACCTCTAAAACAAAACAGATATTAAAAATCAAAATAGAGGAATGAAGAAATTTATTGCAGGGATTGTATTATTCTTGACATTTACCGGGGTATTTGCCCAAACGGAGGATAATCCTGTTGCATGGTCCTATGAGGTAAAAAAGATTTCTGATCTGGAATATGACCTAATCATAAAAGGTGACATTCTAAAAGGGTGGCATATCTATTCCCAATTTACCCCTGAAGGCGGTTCACAGCCTAGCGAATTTACTTTTGAAGGCGCCGGTGAAGGTTACGAATTGTTAGGGGAGGCAAAAGAAGGAAAAACGGTTCGGGAGTTCAGTGAAATATTTGAGGTAGAAGAGGTTTTCTTCAAAGATGAGGCTCTTTTTACACAACGAATCAAGCTATTGGATCCCAGTGTAGACCAATTGGAGGTTGCCCTATTTTATCAGATTTGTAAAGAGGTCTGTATTCCCAAAGATGAAGTATTCAATATTTCACTGAGCGGTAAGGCCGTAGTGGTGAATGAAAAAACGGTGGACCAGCGCAGTCAGGACCTGAGTGAGGCTCTTCTGCTGGACCTTAAGAACGTGAAAACTTTGAACGGCGATTCGGAGAACGTTGATCTTGGAACCAGTCTTTGGATGATTTTCGGACTTGGATTTCTAGGAGGATTGATAGCCTTGTTGACACCCTGTGTTTTTCCCATGATCCCATTGACGGTATCCTTTTTTACCAAACAATCACAACCAAAAGCAAGGGGCATAACAAACGCCTTGTTATATGGCTTTTTTATTGTACTGATCTATTTCCTGTTGAGCTTACCTTTTCATTTGTTTGATTCAGTAGATTCGCAGATCTTGAACACCATTGCCACCAATGTTTGGCTGAACGTATTCTTCTTTTTGATTTTTATATTCTTCTCGTTCTCCTTTTTTGGGTATTATGAACTTACACTTCCCAGCTCTTGGGCCAATAAGATGGATTCGGCCTCATCAAAAGTAGGCGGGGGTTTTGGAATATTTTTTATGGCCGTGACCTTGGCCATCGTGTCCTTTTCCTGTACAGGACCTATTTTGGGAGGTTTATTGGGAAGTACGGCTTTGGCCGATGGTGATGTAGCTACCAATCTGACAGTTGGTATGTTGGGGTTTGGGGTGGCCTTGGCCTTGCCCTTTGCGCTATTTGCCCTGTTCCCGGCATGGTTGAACTCCTTGCCCAAGTCGGGAGGATGGATGACCACTGTAAAAGTGGTTCTTGGATTTTTGGAACTGGCACTGGCCTTCAAATTCCTATCCAATGCCGATTTGGTAGGCAACTGGGGTATTTTTAAAAGGGAAATATTTTTGGGAATCTGGATCCTGTTGTTTTTATTGATGACCTTGTATCTCATGGGGGTTTTCCGTTTCCCACACGATGGCCCCAAACAAAAATTATCAAAAACGAGATTGGGCATTGCCATATTGAGCGGTGCCTTCACACTATATTTGATCTTGGGACTGGCCAAGGTGAGCAATCTAAAACTCTTGAGCGGTTTTCCGCCTCCAGAATTCTATAGTGTTATGGAACAAGAGAGCGACTGTCCTTTGGGGATTGATTGTTTCAAGGATTTTGATGAAGGTTTGGCCCATGCCAAAAAGGTCAATAAACCCATTCTCTTGGATTTTACGGGTTGGGCATGTGTCAATTGTCGTAAAATGGAAGAGACGGTTTGGAGTGAGCCCGAAATCTATCCTTTGCTAAAAGAAGATTTTGTGCTGATTTCTCTGTACATCGATGATCGGAAACCATTGCCGGAAGATGGACAGTTCGATTTTAAATATAAATCCGGGCGGGTGAAGACCATCAAGACCGTAGGAGAAAAGTGGGGTACCTTTCAGACTCTGAACTTCAATGCGGCGTCTCAACCTTACTATGTTTTGCTTTCACCGGATTTGGAAGTGCTCAACTCTTCCATTCAATATACGGATAAGGAAACCTATTTTAATTGGTTGAAGACCGGTTTAAAGAACTATAGGTCCTTAGCTGCAGATAATCCATTTAACCAAACCAAAACATTCAACTAATGAAAAAACACCTTATCCTTCTTTTGGCCGTATCCATGGCTTTTTCCTGTAGAAATGTCAAAGTCCTGGAAAAGGAAATGCCAGGGGATTCCAAAACGGTTACAGCGGAAAATTATGTAGCAAAAGAACATTATACCAAGCAGGAGGTTACCATCACTATGCGTGATGGAGTTAAGTTGCACACCACAATATATTCACCAAAGGATACCTCTAAAAAATATCCCATCCTTTTTCAGCGTACCCCTTATAGCTGTAAACCATATGGTGCCAATGAATTTAAGTCACAGATCGGTCCCAATATGAAAATGATGATGGAGGGCAATATTGTTGTTTACCAGGATGTCAGGGGAAGGTGGAACAGTGAGGGTGTTTATGACAATATGAGAGCCTTTGTACCCAATAAAAAAGAAGGGGAGGTAGATGAGGCCTCGGACACTTACGATTCTATTGAATGGTTGGTGAATAATGTAGAGAACAATAATGGAAGAGTTGGAATTTGGGGGATCTCATATCCAGGGTTTTATGCCACCTATTCTTTGTTGGATGCCCACCCGGCCTTAAAAGCGGTTTCTCCACAAGCCCCTATAGGTGATTTTTATTTTGATGATTTTCACCATAACGGTGCCTACTTATTGAGCTACTGGAGAGCAACCTCTGTATTTGGATATATGAAGGATACCCCCACCAAGGAAGAATGGTATACTTATCCGGACATAGGTACACAGGACCAATACCAATTCTTTTTGGACAACGGACCGCTTTCCAATTTGGACAAATATTATAAGGAGGACAACGTTTTTTGGCAGCAATTGAAAGAGCATCCGGATTATGATGAGTTCTGGCAAAAACGAGGGATCATTCAGCATTTGGAAAATATTAAGCCTGCCGTCATGGTAGTTGGGGGGTGGTTTGATGCCGAGGACCTTTATGGACCGTTGACCACTTACAGTACCATAGAAAAACAAAATTCCAATTACAATACGATCGTAATGGGACCATGGAGCCACGGTGATTGGTCTAAAAAAACCAAAAGACAGGCAATCGGGAATGTTTATTTTGGTGACGATATATCTCAATTCTTTCAGGAACATATAGAAAGTAAATTTTTCAATCATTTCTTAAAGGGAGAAGGGGAACAGGAGACAGAGCTTCCTGAGGCTTATGTGTTTGATACGGGCACCAAGGAATGGAAACAATTTGATGCTTGGCCCCCAAAGAATACCAAGAAAGAAATCTATTACCTGCAACCAGATCAAGGTTTTGGAAAAGATGGCGCTAATGGTAATTCTGCCGATGAATTCATCAGTGACCCCAAGAAACCAGTGCCCTATACTGAAGATATTAAAGTTGTTTTCACTCCAAGGAAATATATGACAGATGACCAGCGATTTGCTGCCCGTAGGCCAGATGTATTGGTTTTTGAAACCGAGGCCTTGGATAATCCCGTGACATTGGCGGGTGATATTATGGCCAAGTTAAAGGTGGCAACTACAGGAACGGATGCGGATTGGGTAGTGAAATTGATAGATGTCTATCCTGCCGATCATCCCGATTATGAGGAAACCCAAGAGTATTTAAAAATGAGCAATTACCATCAGATGGTTCGTAGTGAGGTGCTTAGGGGGCGATATAGGAACGATTTCTCTAAACCGGAAGCATTTGTTCCCAATAAAGAATCCGCTGTGAATATAAAACTACAGGATGTGATGCACACATTTAAAAAGGGACACAAGATCCAGATCCAAATACAAAGTACCTGGTTCCCATATATTGATATCAACCCGCAGACTTTTGTGAAAAACATATTCTATGCAAAACCGGAAGATTTTAAAAAACAGACGCATAAAGTATTCCATAGTTCACAAATAGAATTTACAGTAATGGAATAGGATACATATTCTTTACCAATAAAAAGGGCTGCCAAAAGGCAGCCTTTTTCATTTCTGGAAATTAAGGTTATCTTTCAGCAAGTAAAAAGTTGGAAGTGAATAGGACAAAAAAGGTATTGGCAATAATTTTATTGGTCTTTGGATTGCTGTCATTGGCATTGATTATATTCATCCAGACCCTGAAGCCCGACTATAAAGGGAAGAAGCAATTACCTGGTATTTCGGAGCCTGTCTCCGTTTATTTTGACACCTATGGCATTCCTCACATTTATGCTTCCAACGAGCAAGATGCCATGCGGGTTTTGGGTTATGTACATGCCCAGGACCGGTTGTGGCAAATGGAGCTATTAAGACGTATTGGGAGTGGTGGCCTTTCGGAAGTGTTTGGAGAGGATATGGTAGGGACAGACCAATTTTTCCTCTCATTGGGCATAGACGACGCCTCGCAAAAAGCTGTCGGGATTTTGGATAAAAATTCGGAAGAGCGCAAACTTGCACAAGCCTATTTGGATGGTGTGAACCATTTCATAGAAAAAGGACCTACCCCAGTGGAATTCTTCCTGACAGGACTCACCAAAAAGCGCTTTCAACTCAAAGATATTTATAATACGGTGGGGTACATGGGATTTAGTTTTGCCATGGCCCACAAAACAGACCCGTTATTGGCCAATATTAAGGACAAGTTGGGGGTGTCATATCTCCAAGATCTGGAAGTAGGAGTAGATGACAATACGGAATGGATCAAAAACTATCAAAGTACGGTTTCTGATACTATTCAAAACAATGTTGTGGCCATACTTGGAAAATCATTGACCGGATTGCCTGTTCCACAGTTTATAGGAAGCAACAGCTGGGTCATAGCACCCGAAAAGACGAAAAACGGGAAGGTGATCCTAGCGAATGACCCCCATATTGGGTTTGCACAACCCGCAGTATGGTATGAGGCCCATGTGAGTACACCAACATATGAGAAATACGGGTATCATATGGCGGGGATCCCTTTTCCTCTGTTGGGCCATGACCGTAAATTGGCCTACGGGATTACCATGTTTGAAAATGATGATGTGGATTTTTACTACGAGGAACAACACCCTACAGACAGTACCCTGTATAAAACTAGCGAGGGTTGGGAAAAATATGAGGTCTTGCATAAAATGATCAAGGTAAAGGACGGAGAGGATGTTACCTTTACGTTCAAAAAAACCAAGCATGGGCCTATTCTAAACGGAATAGCAGACCAAGTGACGGGACCGCGTCCCATAGCCATGTCATGGATGTATACCCAAGGCGAAAATAGAATAATGGAAGCGGTATACGGATTGAGTCAAGCACAGACGTTGGGAGATTTTCGCAAGGCCTTGCCCAATATTCATGCTCCGGGCCTCAATATCATGTATGGGGATGCCCTTGGTAATATTGCTTGGTGGGCCACAGCAAAATTGTACCAATTGGCCGAAGGGACAAATACAAAATTGATCATGGATGGGGCATCAGGAAAAAATGAAATTGTCCGTTATCTCAATTTCGAGGAGAATCCCCAAGCTGTAAATCCGCCTTGGAAGTATGTCTATTCGGCCAATAACCAACCAGATTCCATCGCCGGAATGTTATATCCCGGTTATTACCTTCCCGAGAACAGGGCAGAACGTATCGTGCAACTGTTGGAGCCAAAGAACGATTGGGATATGTCCAGTGCACAAAACATGATCTTGGATGTGACTTCTTCGGTAGATTTTTCTGTTGCACAAGATCTTATAGGATCCATGGAAATTGCCAGATTTTCCCCGGAACACAGAAAAGCAGTGGATCTCTTGAGGCATTGGGATGGCAGTTATCCCCTTCAAACGGTAGCAGGGACCATTTATCAAAGATGGATTTATTATTTCCTTAAATATACCTTGGAGGATGAATTGGGACCAGAGCTGTTCCAACAATTATTGGCGACCCACTTGATCAAAAGATCTATAGCTCCGTTGGCCAACAAAACCACATCCATATGGTACGACAATGCGATGACCGGCGATAGGGTTGAAACCAAGGAAGAAATAGTTTCCATGGCCTTAAAAGAGGCTCTGACATCATTGAAGGCAGATTTTGGTGAGGATCCTGATCAGTGGACGTGGAATCGAGTGCATACCTTGGAGCATGGACACCCCATAGGAAAAGTAGCCTTGTTCCGTCGTTTCTTTAATATAGGTCCCTTTCCCGTCATCGGAGCAAGGGAAGTTATCAATAATATGGGGTTTCCATATGATTCCAGTGGTTTTTACCAGGTAAATTCGGGTCCGTCTACCCGACGGATTATTGATTTTTCGGATATAGAGAACAGTCAAAGTATTCTTCCCACTGGTCAATCGGGCAATCCGTTCAGCCCTCATTATGAAGACCAGGCAGAAATGTTTGTCAATGGGGAATTCCGTAAGATGATGATGAACGAAGAAGAGATAAAAAAGTCATCTGAAAACCTATTGATATTTCAGCCGGCAAAAGATTTACGAAATTAAGATCATTTTAATGGTAGTAACATGCCATAATCCAATTCTATCCATCGAAA
Source organism: Sediminicola sp. 1XM1-17 (assembly GCF_037203765.1). Taxonomy (NCBI): domain Bacteria; kingdom Pseudomonadati; phylum Bacteroidota; class Flavobacteriia; order Flavobacteriales; family Flavobacteriaceae; genus Sediminicola; species Sediminicola sp. 1XM1-17. The sequence continues at coordinate 28,329 of NZ_JBBCAS010000002.1, forward strand.
ATAGTATATACCTAATTTTTTAATTACATTTAGGGAGAAACAAGTCTATTTTATGTTGTCAAAGGTTTACGGGAGCGCAGTATTTGGGGTCGAGGCCACCACGATCGTCGTCGAAGTAAATGTGGACAAGGGTATCGGCTATCATTTGGTAGGTTTGCCGGACAACGCCATTAAAGAGAGCAATTATAGGATTGCCGCCGCCCTGCAGAACAACGGCTATAAAATTCCAGGTAAAAAAATCACCATCAATATGGCCCCGGCCGATATGCGCAAAGAGGGCTCTGCTTATGATCTTACGCTGGCCTTGGGAATTTTGACTGCTTCCAATCAAATTAAATCAGACAACATGGAGAAATATATCATCATGGGAGAACTCTCTCTTGATGGTAGTTTACAGCCCATTAAAGGGGCATTGCCCATAGCCATAAAGGCATTGGAAGAAGGGTTTGAAGGCTTTATATTGCCAAAGGAGAATGCGAGGGAAGCAGCCATTGTCAGTGGTTTAGCAGTTTATGGCATTGAAAACATCAAAGAGGTTATCGCCTATTTCGACAGTGGTGCTCTCTTGGAACAGACTGTTATAGATACCAGGGAGGAATTTTATAAGAGCCTTGATTTTCCCGAGTTTGATTTTTCTGATGTCAAGGGTCAAGAAAGCATCAAGCGTTGTATGGAAATAGCTGCTGCGGGAGGTCATAATATTATTCTCATTGGTCCCCCGGGAGCGGGAAAAACCATGTTGGCCAAACGTTTGCCTTCCATTTTACCGCCCATGACCCTTCATGAAGCCTTGGAGACCACAAAAATTCACAGTGTGGTGGGAAAGATCAAGAATATGGGTCTTATGAACCAGCGGCCCTTTAGGAGTCCACATCACACCATTAGTGATGTTGCCCTCGTTGGAGGTGGAACCTATCCCCAACCGGGGGAAATATCACTTTCGCATAATGGGGTTTTGTTCTTGGATGAACTTCCAGAATTTAAGAGGGGCGTCCTGGAAGTCATGCGGCAGCCTCTTGAAGATAGGGAGGTAACCATTTCCAGAGCACGGTTTACCGTGACATACCCCAGTAGTTTTATGTTGGTGGCTAGTATGAACCCCAGTCCCAGTGGCTTTTTTAATGACCCGGATGCTCCTGTGTCATCTTCCCCCGCAGAAATGCAGCGTTATCTTAGCAAGGTTTCCGGTCCTTTGTTGGATCGTATAGACATTCATATAGAAGTGACTCCGGTACCCTTTGAAAAGCTCTCCGAAGAGCGAAAGGGAGAGGGTAGCGTGGAGATTCGCAAACGGGTAACTAAAGCTAGGGATGTACAGACCCAAAGATTCGAACAATTGGAACACGTGCACTACAATGCCCAAATGAATACCAAGCACATTAGACAATACTGCAAACTTGACGAAGCCTCCAAAACCTTGTTGAAAAATGCCATGGAACGACTTAACCTTTCGGCAAGGGCGTATGACCGTATCCTTAAAGTGGCAAGGACCATTGCTGATCTGGAAAAGGCCTCAGAAATTAACGGATCGCATATTGGAGATGCTATATATACAAATGTGTAACTTAAATTATATTATTTACTTAGTAATATAAAAGTGGGAACAAAAAGAAAAGTAAAGAATTTCACTACACAGGCTTAGATTTTAATTTGTGAAACATTTTTTTACTTTCGTTGTATAATTGCCTTGTATGAATAAAAATAGATGCGCTATTTACTGTAGAATTTCAGTAGATAGGGAAAATCAAAAGAGTATTAAAGAACAGAAAATCACAGGGTTAGAATTTTGTAAGGCTAATAATTTTGAGCCTGTTATCTATATAGATCAGGGTCTATCTGGAGGAGGTGAAACTGGTAAGCGTGTAGATTATACTCGCATGTTATCGGATATTGAGGCAGATAAACTGGATGCTGTCTTTGTGCATAATCAGGACAGGCTAGCTAGGGAGGAGCTCACATGGTTTACCTTTCTGGAAATTATGATGGAGCACGGAGTGACTCTGTATGAGGACGGTAAAGCTGTAGACCTAGAGGATGAGAGTACCCGAATGATGGGAGGTTTTAAGGCTATTATGGATGCTAGCTTTAGGAGGACAACATCTAAGAAGATCAAGAAAGTATTAGACAGGAATGTAGCAGAGGGAAAAACCACAGGTATACAGGCTTACGGTTATACCTCAGATGAGAATAAAAATCTGGTCATTGATCCTCAGGAGGCAGAGGTAGTGAGGCTGATCTTTACCCTAGCCAGTACTGGTCAGGGCACTATCAACATAGCACACGAGCTAAATAGGAGAGGGATACCTACCAGATACGCTAAAATATCTGAGTATGGTAAAAAGGATTTCATAGTTAAAAACGTGCACACCAATACCTCAGAGGTCAGGACTAAATCTGGCACAACTTGGGGCAATAGTACTATTAGGGGTATCCTCAGAAATAGAAAGTACATAGGAGAGAGAGTGCACGGAGGAGAAGTATACCCATGTCCTGCTATCATTGATAAAACCCTCTGGGATAAAGTAGCAATTAGATTAGATAAAGGATTGAAGAGAGGACAGAAATCAGAGCATAAATACCTATTGTCTGGTTTAGTTGTCTGTGGTGCCTGCGGTAAAAGGATGACAGGTAGAGCTCTCTCTGGACGTAGAAAAGACGGTGACGCTTATAGATGTGTGAACAAAAGACTGAGGAGAGGAGAGAGGTGCCAAGCTAGAGAGATCAAAAAAGGAGCTTTAGATACTCTTATCTGGGAGCGTCTGTTTATGGATAAGCATATTATGGAATTGGCTCAGGAGTATTTAAGTGAAGATAGAACTGATGAGAAAATACAGACTCTCAGATATCAGGTCAAAGATGTCAAGAGCAAATTAGATGCTGTTAGAAAAAAGAGGACTAGAGCTGTAGATTTAGTGCTGGAGGGTATTGTAGATAAATCACAACTAAGAAGTACTTTAGAGGGCTATGATCTGGAGGAGATAGAACATAAGAACCGTATAACCAAATTAGAGCAGGAAATAGATTACAGGGTAGATAATGCTACTAAAGCTAAGAACGTTTATTCTGAGCTAGATGAGGTAAAGAATAAAGCCTCATTTAACTTAAAGCAGGGATTGATTCAGAAGTATGTTAAAAAAATCCATGTCCTATATATTGATAGAGCCTATCACATTTTAATAGAGTTTCATTTAGACATACCTAATGAGCAGTATGTGACTGATACCAGATATAATATTTTTGTAGAACAGAGAGGAAATGAGATCATTATGAATACTGAGAAGTATAAGAGACTAGCTGAGGAGGCTACAGATGATAGCTGGATGATCACTGACCCAGTAATCAGTAGATGCCTTAGGACTAGCTTACAATTTGATGAGAGAGTATTTAATAGCTATGATACTGATAATGAGATATATATGTGATTTATTTAAAGTATTTGTGCGGTCTTTATTAAGGGGTTTGCTTAAAAATTTAGAAAACCGTATAAAATGGACATTGGGGTGGGGGGTGAAATCCTTTGTTTTATGCTGATTTTTTGCGCATGCACAGCTTTAAATAAAATGCTCAGTTATTTACAAAAGTGAACATTACTATATTTTATAGGGGCTCAGCGCATAATCAATAAAAATAATGTTCAGTTTGTTAGATTTTATTTGGTAACTGAATAATATTTACATCTTTGCAATAAAAAATTAAAATTTACATAATGACAGGAGCCACATACATTAATTTCGACACAGCACTAAACAAGGGTAAGAGACTGATTAAATCTGGCTCTAATCCTAATTTTGGGCTTTATATTATCTGTGGTATTAACTTTGGATTGAGGGCAGGAGACCTGCTCTCTCTGACTTTTGATCAGCTAAGGTCTGAGGAGTTTACTATCATAGAGCAAAAAACAGGTAAGACCAGAAAGCTAAAAGTGAATAACCATGTTAGAGAGGCTGTAGAGAGTTTTAAGGATGATATGACCTACCAGCTAGGAGGTAAGGCTTTTACGTCTCAGAAAGGCTCTGTATATTCTATACAGCACATTAACAGGATGATAAAGGGTGCCTTTAGTGGAGACAGGATATCCTCTCATAGCTTGCGTAAATCCTTTGGACGTAGAGTCTGGGAGAACGACAACCACTCAGACAGAGCTCTAGGATTTTTAAATGAGTTGTTTAATCATACGACTTATGCAGTAACTAAGAGGTACCTAGGGATAAGACAGGAGGAGCTGGATGATGTATACATGAACCTCTAAACATCCCGACATATTCCAGATAGATTTGAGCTCCTTAAAGGGGCTCTTTTTATGCTTAAAAGTGACGTAAATAGTTTAACGGTTTTACTGGGGTTCCCAGAGGTCTGGCAAAACTTGAATTTCTTGCACAGTTTTAACATTTACCACTCACTTAAATACCTCTCTATCAGATAAATAACCTCTACACAAGTGGCAAAACTTGTCTAAAGTTATCCCTTAATAATACTATTTAAAAAAAGCTAACCACAAAGCAGGAGTTTTTTCTCCACAGGGAGAGGATTTTTCCTGACCTGTGGAGATCAGCCAAAGCTCCAGCCTAATTACCCTCCTAACAAGTTAAAAAATTCATGGATCCTCCCAATGTTCTAAGATTTTTGTTTTTATCTTATTCACTTTAAAAGTCAAATTTAAAAAATTGGTGAACTTTGTTAATAGGCAAAAACCTTTCAGTTAAGCACTTTTTAGCTATGTTTTAAAAACCATGTTGGCTGTGATTTTTTTTTATTTTCTCTGGGTCAACTATTTCGTCAATAGTAAAGAGACTAAAAAAGGTGCCTTGAATATTTCCAAAAGCTCTGGGTGGAAAGGTTTGAAAACCATCTTTTTCAATTGTCGAATTACTTAATTTCTTTAAATATTCAGATTGTTCTTTTATAATTTCAATCGTAAAGCCAGATAAAATAGGAAAAACAAAAATTTTATTTTTAGTCTCCAAATCTAAATCTTTGCTTTTATCCTCGAATTTTGCTCGTAATCTTCCGTCCAAAAAGGTATTAAATTTTTCTTTTTCGTATCTCTCCTTTTTGTAATCAATCGTCAAAACATCAATAAGCATTAATTTTCCATTACCATCAATGAATTCATAATCAATACTCTTTTGGTTATCAAGTATTCGTTCATATTTTTCGAATTTGTTTTTTAAGTTTAAATCTAAACATACAGCTATTTCTCCAAGAGTGTGATGAAAATTATTGCTCTTGAAATTATAGAGAACTCCTACTAGTAGGTTTTTAAATTCCTTTTTATTTCCATATTTATCAAATTCGCCAAGTAAGTAGTTAAAATATCCAAATTCATTTCTTATCTCATTAGATTCATTTGACTTGTGTTCCCATAATAACTTAAAGAATGTAATAATGAAGTTGTTATTTGGTGTTCCACCATTATACTTTTCTGTATGTTCAATTGCTTTGGAAAGAAATTTTGTGAATTCCTTTTCGTTTAGGAATAGTAATAAATTCGGACAGTAAGTTTTAATCAATCCGATACTGTTCTCAATCAATGTATTTGTAAGCATATGGTTTAGGTTTAATTACAGCCAACGGTTGGGCTAAGATTCCGTTACTAAGATTTAATGTTAATCAAAATCGAGCTTGGGATCATGTCGGTCTAATGTACTAAAAGTTTTGAATTGTAGTAAATATACTAAACAATGAATTATAGCCCTTTTTGTCTGGAGTTAATTATTTTCTCTCTAATTAAATTGGCTAATCCATCCAAATCCTTATTTAGATGTCTTACCCGTGATATAAACAAAGTAACGTCTAAGTCGAGTAAATTAGTTTTTTCTAGAATTGTTTCCTCTATTAAATCGGAAAAGAGAGCGTACAAATTATGAGTTAAATAATTCCGCTGTTTTGAAATCTGTTTAAGAGACATTATCCAATTTTTATCAAACAAATTGTGATTAGAAGCGACCTCAATTAATTTTCCTAATGTAGCTTTTTCATAATCTCCTTTGATTTGATTTTCGATAAGTAAAAATTTGATTTCAGTTTCTAACTTTCCTGATGCTAGAGTCACCTTTCCTAATTCTGAAGTAAATTGCTCAGATTCATGAAGTAACCTATAAAATTCTAGTCCAGATTTTGATTTTCCATTATGCATTTAATATAATTACAGACAACGTTAGGCTGAAGTTAACAAGTTATCTTTTGACTTCTATTACAGTATATAAAAGAAACTAAAAAAAATCAATTTTTAAGATGATATAGAATATTTAAATGAAATAATGGGGTTTATAACTAAGTACAGATTTTAATTTACAACAACCATTGAACTAAATTTGATTTAATTGAGAACAATTCTATTTTTGGGCACATGTACGATTATAACGACCGTAGACCAAGCCTGCCTTTTCATTTTGCTAAAAATGTAGATACCAATGAATGGGTTTCAGTCTACAATGTTCCTAGAGGTAAGAACACAAATTGTTATTGTCCAGTTTGTGGAGAACCCGTTGGAGCAAAAAATAAGGACAAATCACTTGCTCTTCAGCTACAGAAACACCAAAAAACTGCTCATTTTTACCACATTTCAAAATCTAATTGTGATCCTTCAGGGGAAACAATATATCATTTAGTTGCCAAAGAGATATTAGAAAAGTCTAAGAGGCTTTTTGTTTACTCTCCTTATGAAGGATACTCGGATTTGGTGGGCAAAACAAGTTTGGTAGTTTTCGACGAAGTGATTATCGAGAAGAGAGTGTCTGATCAAATAACATCTATACAACCTGATGCAATAGGCATTAAAGGGAAATCTGAACTCTATATCGAATTCAAAGTGACAAGTGGAATTAATAACCAAAAAAGAGAATATCTCGAGCGAAATAAAATTGATTGTATAGAAATTGATATAAATGAAGCTCGCAAAGGTTGCGATCCTAATGATATAGAAAAGATCAGAACCAATATTACTCAATTACTTGAAAATGGAAGAAAAAATTCCTTTAGGTGGGTGCGAAATAAAAAATTAGTCAAGCATTTAAAATTCATTAGAAAAACAGAGGAAGAGAAAAGAAAGTCTGCCATTGAAAAAATAAAGGAATTATACAGTGAAATTGAAGCTTTAAAAGAAAAATTTTGGCTATCTGATGATGACCTAAAATAAAATATTGATTTAGGGATAAGACAGGAGGAGCTTGATAACGTGTATTTAAACCTCTAAACATCCTGATAGATTCCTGATAGATTTGAGCTCCTTAGAGGGGCTCTTTTTATGCTTAAAAGTGACCTAAATCCTCCAACGGTTTTACTGGGCTCAGAGGGTACGGTGCAAAAGTACTTTTTTCTGCACAGTTTTAACATTTACCCCTCACTTAAATACCTATATATCAGCTAAATAGCCTTCTCACTGGGTGCAAAAGTAGGTCAAAGTATTCCCTTAATAATAACTAAAAAAAAAGTTAAACAAAGCATGGGTTCTCTCTCTCCTGTGGCGGTCATTTTCCGACACAGAGAGGTCAGCCAAAACTCTATTAGCTATTTTTTTTACGTGCCCGGTTCCTTAAGCTTTTTCAACAATTCAATGAATTCATTTATTCCTTTAATGGCAGTTGGAGAATTAATAAGACCATTAAAACAATTAGGACAGATGAATGTGCCTGACTCTAGAAATAATTCAAAATCGGATCTTTCTAGTTCAATATTTGCTCCACATTCTTCGCAATCTAATTTTAATTTTTCAGCAAGAAGTTCAAATATTTTGGAATATTTATTTTTTTCTCCATCTATCCATTCATCCCAAAGCAGAATGCCAATCAAACGGATCATTACCTTTACATTTAGAAAGTGTTTACTTTCATTAAACGTTAAAAACTGGGATATTATATTGTCAACTACAGAAACTGAATAAATTAAAAGATAAGGAACAAGGAAATAATAATTTTTCCAATATTTTAACACATCTTCATTTGTTGAGAATACGAAATTTAGATTTTGTTCTGTTGTTTTATAGTTTTTGTCATTTGTAACTATATGCAGGGCATGATTTGAAATCCCATTTATGCCCTTTCCTAAAGTTTTATCGTATCTTAATTCATAGATAAGTTCTGAATTGAAGACTATGTTAGGTTTAGATTTTTTCAGAGCATTTTTAATAATTTTTCTTTTATCAATATTTCTAGCACTAGGGTCGTAATTAGACGGTTCCCCATCATGAAAAAATCTGTTTATAAAATCTTCGTCATTATCTAATATCTGTTCAAAAATTAAAAGTTCATCAGTAAATGGTTTTCTTAAGAGTGCATATGCAACTGACATTTTACCTCTCATCGCACAACTTAAAGATTCAAAAATAAAGTTCACAAAATCAGCTAAAACAGACATCGTAACATGCTTAACAAGAACTTGTCTTATTTCGTCATTCAATTCATTGCTTTTGAGCCAATCCAACGCGTGAATTTCGCCATTTACCAATTTTTCAATATCTAGATTATTGTCTTTGTCGATATTGAATATTGTGCTATTTAAAGTGGAGTAATTTTCTTGACTAAAAATTTCAGTAAGTTGATCATAAACTATTGCGCATAGATTATGAATTTTATGAAATTTTTTGTCCAAGGGGATTTCATCTCCATCATTTATATATAACATATTTTCTAAAGGGTAGATTTTTGTTTAAATGGTAATTAACGTCTAGGCTATTATTAGTTGCGGTCAATGTATTAAGGACATTTCCCGCGTGACATAAAGTTAGTATTAATTGGGAAACATTTTCAGTGTGGAAAAAGCATAACAATTGATTATAGGTATTGTTATGCATAATTATTTACATATAAACTCCTTGACAATATGGAACATCGGCGTTGTTTGAAATTTTTGCCCATTAATTGGAGCATGTTGCACATGATTTTTAAAGATTAAACTGTTTTTTAATAATCTCAAAAGTCCAATTATTATAAATTCCTCGGTAAAATCATTCGAGAAATTAGAAAAAGAACTAGAACTGAAAACTTTATTTGAATTTACTTTATCGGCATTATCTAGTTCCAAATATTCTGATATTAGTTTAATTAGTATTATATCATTTTCTGTCAATCCTTCAATTATATTCAAAACATCTTCCGCTTTTGTATTGTTCTGGAATTCTAAAATCAAAGAAGAGGTTAAAATGTTAGCATATATTTTAATTTTTTCTTGTAATCGAGTCCTGACAGCTAAATTTGAAATCTGTACAAAAAGGTCATAAAACTCTTCTGATTCTAAATAAGTATAATTTAATTTATCGCCCTCTATACATTTTAATTGATACTCAAGCTCACTTAGTAAGCTTTGAAACCTCTCTTGAGATTTTTTCTGGATTCCAGAGGATAAAAGAATGTCCAGAGTTCCTCCAACATAAGGTATTGCATTTACCCCAGCACGAAATAGCGTACTATCTGAGTATTTGTTGAGTAAATTTTCAACTTTGTCTTTTGAGCTCATTTTAATTATGCCTTATAGCCATTTTTGTAGCAAGTTTTTTTTCTATGTCAGTTTCAAAATTTTTCCAACTAACTCCTTATTGACAGCACTTGCATCATCATATAAGCGTTGTTTAATTTCTGGCGATAAATCATCAACGGTTAGGTTTTCTTCAATGTTCTGTCCTCCTGGATAAATACTCTTGTCATAAAAATGAAGAACTGAACCATCATCGTATAAAGTATAATCATCATCTAATACTCCTTTAATTCTGTGTGACACAGAAATTGCTTTTTTTGCCATATTTATTATTTATATAAGTTAGTATATTCCTTATCCAAGTTTATTCTGTTATATGCAAAAAGTCCTTTTTCGATTTCTCTTGCTGTTTTATTATTTTCACGTGATAAAACTCTAATAATATTTAGATATTCAATCCAATTATTTTCTGTAATGGTTTTCCATTTTATCATTCCTAAATCCGTCAACGATTGAAGACATCTTTCGTCAATTATAGGATAAATTTCGGGATTAACTGCTGATAAAATTGCCGAAGCAGTTGGAATTTGAACACCTTTTAATTCCTTTAGAATTTTTATCTTTTTGAGTTCATCCTTTTCGCTAAATGCTAATTTGGTTTGGGAAATCACTTCTTTATCAGTGTTTAAATCATATAATCGTTTCGGTCTTCTTGATTTCCAAAGACATATTGCTAAAAATTCCGATTTTTCAAGCCAACCTCTTTTTTTTGATTACTTTACCCATTCGGAATATTTGTTTTTCCAACTCGTATTGGGTGATGTAATATTCTAAATTTTCAATAAATACGTTCATTTTTCAAATTGGCTACAACGTGTTTGTATATGGTTGTTGCGTGTTTTAAGCACCTAATTTAGCAAATACAAACCGAATAGAGAATCCGAGAGGATTATCGTAAGGAGGCAATAACTAGCAATAAATTATATACGGTGTTGGCAACTGGCTTTTATTTTATAAATAAACTTTATCTTCTCTTATCATTTGAATTGTATTCCAATCTACTTTATTAAAATGAACCTTTTCAGCACTTCTTTTGAATTCAGTTCCGTTTTGGTATTCTCCACAAAAGTAAATTTTGTCATTATAATGGTCTATTAGAAAGTTGATAAAGTCTAAATCGGAATTGGGTTTTAGTTGATAGGTTTTTTCGTCAATTACTTTTTTTAAATTTGATGAGTTGAAAAAACGCTTACCTAAAACTATTGATTTTATTGCATCTTTTGGATAATATACCTTTCTGTCATGATGACTTGGAATATCTTCAAAAGGACCATTAATAGAATTAGGTACACCATAGTCCGATGTATAAGTCATTAATCTCCACTCGTCTTCGTAACTCCAATCCTTTCTTTTAACAGCAGTTGAATAAAGAAATGGTATGTCTGGTGAATTAAAACCATTACCAAAAAAATCAATACTTTCTAATTTGTCAACGTATTGTATTGGAAAAAAAGCATAATTGTTCAATTTTGGATTTAAACCCTTTAGGTTATTTTTTATATGGTTCCAGTCTAATTCAATCATAAATCCACTTTCTGTAGAATAGTGCGCCCACATTAAGGTCTGCAATGAATTAGTTGTTAAAGATATTACTCCAGCATCTTTAGAAGCCAATTCAAAAAACTTCTGTTTTATAGTCTCAAAACCACTTGCTTTTTCTTTCTCATAGTCTATTACCAATACTTTATCAAAACCATACTGCTTATAGAATTTTTCAAATACTGCTTTCGATAAATTTGTAAAATCCCATAAAAGACTTGAACTATCAATAGAGTCGTTTAGATGATATGGATGACTACAAAATAAATAATTTTTTATTATTGCGTCAATGCTATATTCTGTCTTACCGTAATATTTGAAAACTGTTTCAGGTTGTTTTATTTCATTAGATAATTCAACTTCATAATTTCCATTAGCCAGTTTATATGTTCGGTCTCCGTATTTGTATTCACTCATTTTTTTAGCTTGTTACCACCAGTTAGGCTATGATTGCGTTGTTGAGATTTGATGTTAATATAATGGTGAATTTCTATACTTAAGGTCGGGTAAAGAACTTTTATTTTCAAAATAACGAACATTGCCCTTTTTCATACTTGGCATTAAGAAAACACTAATGTAATATCCTGTCTTTTCGAATTGATAATAGTCAGTTTTTTTTTCCATTGAACCAGCTTTTAATATGCTATAGCCCAAATAACTTGCATTTTCTTTAATATATTTTACTCTTTTATAAAAATCAGTCAAATAATAATGCCAAACTGAATATGAAATACAAAGGTTTGTATCATAGTCGAAGTGAAAACTATTTTCACCATCTTCATAATAATAATAAATCGAGGAACCCATATTAATCATAACACCACCCCCATCCATTGGAGGACTGATTCTGGTAGGCTCCCCAAATTTCAGTACAATATCTTGTTGGGATTTCCCTATTTGGGCATGCGTAGTTAAAGTAATCAATAGTAAGACTAAAAGTAAAAAAGGGGATTTCATTAATTTAAGGTTTGGTTATTTTGGCCTACAAAGAAAACAAAAAATCAAGGAAATATTCTATATTTTAATATTGAATATTTTAAATATAAGGTGACTTAAGTTAAATTAACAATGAAGATATTTAAGGTATTCTATTATACCTTGATTTATTTTATTTGATATCCACAGATAAAAAATTTGGCTCTTTTTATGCTTAAAAGTGACCTAAAAAGACCAACGGTTTTACTGGGGTTCCCAGAGCAGGGGCAAAAGTACTTTTTTCTGCACAGTTTTAACATTTACCACTCACTTAAACACCTCTCTATCAAATAAATAGACTTCTATCTGGGTGCAAAACTAGGTTAATGTATTCCCTTAATAACAACTATTAAAAAAAAGCTAAACAAAAGCGAGGGTTTTCTCTCTCTCCTGTGGTGGTATTTTTTCCGCCACAGAGAGCCAAGCCAAAATCCCTGCAGGGATTACCCTCCTAAACAAGCAAAAACAGGTTTTTACAAATTGTTATTAATAATTACTGCTCCGAATCACATCTATATTAATTAATGAATTTATCATAAACAACCACGTAGGTAGTATTGATATTATCTTCATTTGAATATCCAATCGTTATATTAAAAAAAGTTAATTCCCATGTTCTTAGATGTCCTTTTGGCTCGTTTTCTAATTCATATAAATCCACTGACTTAAATTCCTTTCTTAATAGCATATCCTCTCCTAGTCTAGAGCTATATCTATCTATCAAATTACGAGTTTCTCTAGTGTCTCTATTATTCATTGCCATATAAAGAAATTTTGTGCCGTTTTGATAATCGTTAAGACTTACAAAATCAAAATCCCTTTCTCTATTATCATAGGTTATCTCAGACCCTATAATAACCTCATCTAGCTCCTCCTGTAAAGAAAGTTCATATGATTCCATCTCGTCATGATTAAAGTCGTAGGGGTTGCAACCTATGTCGGAAAGTATTTCCTTCAGTCGACTTTTACGACTTTCATCACTCTCCTTTTTGAATCTATCAAATAGCCCCATGTAACAATTTAGATTTTTGATTATGTTTAAAATAAGATTACTCTAAAAATTTCTTTCATTCCATTTTAGCTAAGCTCGAGTTTTACGCTATAAGCATAGGTAAATACTTGATTAGGGATAAGATTAAGGGTATTGCTATGAGCATAACCAGAGCAAAGGTATTACTAGTATTTTTCTTATTTGACTCCACTAACTGACTTAATAAGTAGTTAGTCTCAAGCATAAGCTCCTTGTCAGTCTTATCGTTATTGCTATTGAAGTAATTATTTCTAGCTATCTCTAAATTCCTTTCTTTCTGAGTTGGCATGATGTTCTTGATTGGGTTGTGAATCTGAATGTTTTAATCATCGTCTTTTAAGCTCCTCTTTAATTTCAGTTAATAAGTCTGCTATATCATTTATCTTGTAGTACCAGAGGATAATTGATCTTATTGCAAGGAATACTACCACTACAAAACTATTGCATATACTAATAATAAAATTTCATTGGTCATATCTTTTATTAGTTCGATTAAGTTGTGAATATAAGGTAAAAACTGAGAATATTAACTATGTTTGTGTTGAATGGATTATAATAATTAAAGCTATGGATATAAATAATAGTTTTTATGATAGGCTTCGTATTTATAAGGCTCAGAATAAAGTAGGCTACAAAGACATGGGTGAGGTATTAGATATGACAGATGCCACAATAAGAATGGCTCTTAAAAGGGAGTCTCTAAGTGAGCTTCAAAAAAACAGACTACAAGAAGTCTTTAACTTAAAACCTTCATACAATAATTCATCTACTCTATCTCAATTTACTCCATTAGAGATAGTTGAATATATTTATGAGAACGAAGAGGAGTTTTTAAAGTTAGCAACCTTTCAAAGATTGCTCAAAAAATAACCCCTGCTTAATTGTTAGTTTTTTTTTAATTGAGTATATTATCTTTATACTCCCAATTATAATAATATGTCCAGAGATGATATTGAAACTACATTGAGAGTGCTCGATGAGTTTAAGAATATTACTGCTAAATCCATGAGCAAAACAAATAGTAAAGTATTAAAGGGTAGGTGTGAGGAAATGCTGTTGAGTACACTTACTATCCAAGAATGGCTATACCATTGTAGGAGTAAAAAGCTTAATATAAAGTAAGATTGGAGTTTGATTCAATATATAAAAAAAAGACATTGAGATAGTTACATGTGTAATTCTTTAACATGCACATTAATACATATAGGGGAAGCTATCCAATACCGTAGCCTAGATAGGGAAGGTTGGCTAGGGTAGTTTATGTATTGAAAATGTATTAGTTAATAATTCCTACCGAACTACATGATAAAGGCAAAGAGTTGCTAATTAATGTTATTTTTAAACGAATGGAATAGGAATGATACCATATAAGTTCTAACCACTGGGTATCTTTATTCCAAATAATAGAAACCGTTATTTTTCAATGGTAAATATAAACCTGGCTCCCATTGCAGGCTCTGATATTACTTTTATTGTACCACCGGAATTTGTAATAACTTTCTTTACAGTTGCTAAACCTATTCCGTTACCTTTATCTCCAAACCTGTCTTTATTTTCTAGGACTTTAAAAATATCAAAAATCTTTTCTTGGTATTCCAATGCTATACCAAGACCATTATCTTGAACATGAAATTCATAATGAGTTGTTGATTCTGAAACCCCAATTTCAATTTCTACATGTTCTTTGTCATTATATTTGATCGCGTTGGCAATAAGATTTATTAGAACTTGTTCCAGTGCGGTTCTATTCACGATAATATCTATCAGTGAGGTTTTTAATGTGAGGGTCAAATTATTCTCGTAAACAAAAAGTCCGGTCATATCATTTATCAAACTGTTGATATTTACCAAGGATTTACTTTCTTTTAGCACATTTTCGCTTCTACTGTATTCCAATAATCCGTCGATAAGCGATTTTAAGTTATCACACGATTTTGCAATCATGCTTAGCATTTCCTTACTTTCATCATCCAACTTAGAGCCGTTGTTTTCAGAAATTAATTGAGACAACATATTAATTCCATTTAGAGGAGATTTAAGATCATGAGCAGCGATAAAAGCAAATTGCTCTAGTTCTAAATTTTTTTCTTTTAAAGATTCTAAGGATTTTTCTAAGGTGATTTTTGTTTTTCTTAGATTTAAAATATTCATGACCTGACTTCCTAAGGCCCTTAAAGACTTTACCTGACTTTGACTTAATAATTTTGGTTTGTGATCCATTACGCACAATGTACCTAGTGGAAGACCATTGTCACTGATTAAAGGAATACCTGCATAAAATGTCAAATTCGTATCACCCGTAACTAAAGGATTATCATGAAAACGCTCATCTTTTCTGGCATCTTGAACTATGAACACATTTTCTTGATCATTTATAGCATGGGCACAAAAGGAAATTTCTCTTGGTGTTTCCGTAAGGTTAACACCAAAACTAGATTTGAACCATTGACGCTCATCATCAATTAAGCTAATTAAAGAAATTTCAGTACCACAAATAGATGCTGCGATAGCCGTAATATTATCATAATCAGTTTCGGACAGAGTGTCCAGTATAGCATACGATTTTAATTCCTTTAATCTTTCTTTTTCTTTCTCATGTACTTTTGGCTCTAGCATGTTCCTATTTTTAAAAATGCTTAACGCATAAATTTATAGAATGTTGTATCGAACATACATGGTTTAATTTTTAAAAATAAATTCGAAAAGGAAGATAATTGTAGAATTTATTTTGTGGTCATTTTAATATAAAGCACTTTAAAAACATGCACACCTAGAAATAGGCTAAGTTCTATTTATCAGAGAATAACATCTATTTTTTAATAGACAATTGTATATTTAAGGACTATTAAATAATCACCTTATGACAACAACAATGAAAATGAAATCAGTTTTTTTGGCTTTTTTCAGCATGACATTGGTCTTTACTTCCTGTAAGACCGAGAAAAAAGTGGAAGAAACGGCCAATCTCTCCATCGATTTTGAAAAGTATGAATTGGCCAATGGTTTGGATGTGATACTCCACCAGGACAAAAGTGATCCCATTGTTTCCCTAGCCATTCAATATGGGGTAGGTTCCAACAGGGAGAAAACCGGACGTACTGGATTTGCACATTTGTTTGAGCATATGCTGTTCCAGGAATCGGAGAATGTGGGGCAGGACCAATTCTTTAAAAAAATACAGGATGCCGGTGGAACCTTGAATGGGGGCACCTGGAAAGATGGTACCGTATATTATGAAGTTGTACCCAAGAATGCCATGGAAATGATCATGTGGTTGGAAAGTGATAGAATGGGATATTTGATAAATACGGTAACAGAATCGGCATTCAACAACCAACAAGAGGTGGTACAGAATGAAAAGAGACAACGGGTGGACAATAATCCTTATGGACATACCAGTTGGGTGGTCGATAAAAACTTATACCCAGAGGGCCATCCCTACAATTGGCAGGTCATAGGGGAGTTGGTAGATCTTCAAAATGCCACCGTTGATGATGTAAAGGAATTCTACGATAGATTTTATGGTCCCAACAATGCGACTTTGGTGCTTTCGGGAGATTTTGAAACGAACGAGGCCAAAGCGATGATCGAAAAGTATTTTGGAGAGATCAAACGACGTCAGGAAGTTGTTCCCATGGAACCTCAGCCAGTTACTTTGACCGAGACCAAACGTTTGTATCATGAGGACAATTTTGCCAAGACCCCTCAATTGACCATGGTTTGGCCAACTCCACAACAGTATACCGAAGATGCCTATGCCCTTGATTTTTTGGGGGAGATTCTTGCCAATGGAAAAAAGGCACCCCTGTATAAGGTTTTGGTCAAGGAAAAAGATCTGACTTCCAGGACTACGGCCTATAACAATGCCCAGGAACTGGCCGGGGAATTCCAAATTATTATTACAGCAAATGATGACAAAAGTTTGAAAGATGTGGAAGCCGGAATTTATGAGGCATTCGCACTCTTCGAAAAAGAGGGTGTTTCAGAGCGGGATATCGAGAGGATCAAAGCCGGACTGGAGACCCAGTTTTACAACGGTATCAGCAGTATTTTGGGAAAAGGTTTTCAATTGGCACAATACAATGTTTTTGCCGGAGATCCTGGCTTCATTGAACAGGATATCGAAAACATTAAAAAAGTATCCAAGGAGGATGTATTGCGCGTGTACAATACCTATATCAAGGACAAACCTTATGTAATGACCAGCTTTGTCCCCAAAGGAAAAATGGAACTGGTAGCGGACAATTCCCAAAAAGCTTCCGTGGTAGAGGAAGAGATCAAAGAAAATGTAACCAAGGTGGTAGAGGAAAGCAAAGAAGAAATTGTGAAGACCCCTTCCAAGTTCGACCGTTCTGTAGAACCCAAACAAGGGACAGCCCCCGCATTGTCCATCCCAACAACATGGACAGCAGAGTTAGACAATGGTATTGATGTATATGGTATTGAACAGGATGAGATTCCTACCGTTAACTTTAGTTTGGTTATTGAAGGAGGACATTTGATGGACGATAAGGACAAGAACGGGGTGGCCAATTTAATGACAGATATTATGATGGAGGGGACCGCTACCAAGACGCCGGAGCAATTGGAAGAGGAAATTGAGTTGCTGGGCGCTTCCATCTATATGTACACCACCAAAGAAGCCATTGTAATTCGCGGAAATACATTGACCCGTAATTTTGATAAAACCATGAAACTCATGGAAGAAATTCTATTGGAACCGCGCTGGGATCAGGAAGAATTCAAGAGAATTAAAACAAAGACCATCAATGGAATAAAAAGGGACGAGGCCAACCCCAATGCGGTTGCTGATAAGGTTTACGATAAACTTTTATATGGAGAAAATCATATTTTCAGCTATCCGTTAAGCGGTACCGAAGCTTCCATAGAAGCAATTACTATAGACGATTTGAAGGCGTTCTACTCCAAAAACTTTTCTCCATCAATAAGCAAATTCAATGTCGTTGGAAAAATTGACCAGGATAAGGTCTTGGAGAACCTTAGAGGGTTGGAGCAGAAATGGGCAGCCAAGGAGGTAAGTATCCCAGAATACCCTGTTCCCAGTAAGCGCGAAAAAGCTTCCCTATATTTTGTGGATATTCCCAATGCCAAGCAATCTGTGATCAATATTGGATATATAGCCTTGCCCAGAACCGATAAGGATTATTATCCTGCCGAGGTCATGAATTACAAATTAGGGGGCTCTTTTTCCGGAAATGTAAATATGATCCTCCGTGAAGAAAAGGGTTATACCTATGGTGCGAGGTCAGGGTTTAATGGGGGCAAGGTCCCGGGAACTTTTACGGCATCCTCCAGTGTAAGGACCAATACCACCGGGGAATCGGTACAGATATTTAAAGACCAGATTGCAAATTATAAAAATGGTATTTCTTCGGAAGATCTGGAATTTACCAAAAATGCATTGATAAAATCGAACGCCAGACGTTTTGAAACACAGAACTCCCTATTGGGTATGCTGCAAGAAATGAGCAGTTACGATTTGCCCAAAAATTATATAGAAGGGGAGGAACAAATTGTGAAAGCCATGACATTGGAAGAGCATAAGGCACTGGCCAATAAATATTTGGATGAGTCCAAAATGGCCTATTTGGTTGTGGGAGATGCCGCTACCCAGTTTGAACAATTCGAAAAAATGGGATTTGACGAAGTGTTGCTAGTGGACAAGGAAGGAAAGGAATTAAAGCCGATAAAAATTAAAATGTAATATAGTTTTTTAATAAATATCATAAGGCATCCTATCGGGGTGCCTTTTTTATTATTGGGTTTTTCATATCGTTGATTGCTTTAAAGCAGGAATGGGATTTGTACGGAGGAGAACCCCAATAGCTCCTTATCAATTCAGAATTACGCACTACTACTTTTCTTCCCTTCTTTCTTGTGCAAAAACATCTTTAAAGACGTAGATAGTAATCAAAAACACCCCTAATGTCAGTAGTGCAAGGGCATAGTCCCATTCTAAAAGCATAAAGAATCCTCCAGAGATAATGGCCATACTCCCCAATACCATGATCAAGTTCCAAATGATAAGACTTGTATTTAGCGTTTTGCTTTTATTTTCTTTGGAAAAGTAAGCCGTGCCTTCCAAAACGGCCCAAAGGATCAAGGAAATCACAAGTATGATTTGCGTGTAAAGAGCGAAAGGCAAATGGTACATCTGGATCAGTCCATTGATAGTCCAGAAAGAAATGAGTATTAATTTATTATAGGCCAGAAAGGTTTTTTGGGGTTTATTCCAAAATCGTAGTGCATAAAGAACCAATATACTTACAAAGCCCAATGTAAGTAAGGTGGAGGCCAATTGCCAATGTAGTACTTTAAATATAAATCCCACTAGGATTACGCACATCGAAATTCTCAAAGGTAGGGTCAGAATTTTTTTATCGATCTCCATCACTATTGGTTTTATTTAACTCATATTGCCTTAATATTGGCCTTTAGTCCTTCCATTATACCCAAAATGTTGTTCACTGTTTCTTTGAGGTAGTATTTTATAACAACATGTGGTATGCGTATGGTTGTAAATCCATTCTTAAATGAATGCATGGCCTCTTCCAAATCATTGATGGCCTGCTCATGGGTCATCATACTGTACTCTGTATCTATTTCAATATTGAGTTTTACCCTAGAAATAGCCACATCTACTGATTTTTTCCCATCCCACCATTCCAACATGGGATGTACACCGGCGTTTTTTAGGCCATAATACAACTGTACAGCCTCAACAGGGGTGTTATTTTTATGGATCAACTTTTGTAGTTGGGCAAAGTGCTTATCACAAAGTTCAACACCTAGGGTGTCCATGGAGTTCTTATGGTCTATATAACTCAGTTCCTTTTTACATTGTAAACAAGTCATTAAAGTAGGTCAATTAAGGTTCGGGAATATTATAACCTTAATTTTTTAAGAATATTATCTAGTATTGTCAAGTTTTAGACGAAATGCAAACTTTTAGATGAACTGCACTGTTTAAGCCTGTTTCGAATGCTTGGTAAGCAATAAAAACGGACATGGCAGACAGTGAACGGAATAAACATAAATTCAAGAGTATCAACAAATAAAAATATGGTTTCCATTATTTGATTTTAGGTTTAGGGGATTATATGTACATTTATTTTTTTTAAAATAGTTCTATCCCATGAAGTGTAAATTTACGTTTTGTTTAATCCTTTTTACAGTTATTTATAGCTGTAAAGAGCAGCCTAAGTCCATCTCCGAAGTTCAAGAAGTAATAATTGCCAAGGCACCAGTTTTAACCTTGGCCGAGGCCAATAGCCTTGCAGATCTGCCGTTGAACTGCTTGGCCGTTGAGTACCCTAATAAATTGGGACAAACCTTGAACGATTCCACGCATTTAAGAGGTCCCAAATCATTACATCCGGCTTTTTATGGTTGTTTCGACTGGCATTCGTCTGTTCATGGCCACTGGTCTTTGGTCTCCTTGTTAAAGCAATTTCCTGACTTGGGAAAGGCCGGACTGATTCGTGAAAAACTTAAGGAGTCCCTTTCTCAGGAAAATATAGCTCAGGAAATGGCCTATTTTGAGATGCCCGGCAATATTTCTTTTGAACGTACCTACGGGTGGGCTTGGATATTGAAACTTTCTGAAGAACTTCACACCTGGGATGATCCCATGGCCAGAGAATTGGAATTTAACCTGGAGCCCCTAACCCGATTTATTGTGGCTTCCTATGAGTCCTTTCTCCCAAAATTAATTTATCCGATTCGGGTAGGGGAGCATGCCAATACCGCCTTTGGACTCTCCTTGGCATGGGATTATGCGGTGGCCGTAAATGACGTATTATTGATGAAATCCATAAAGGACGGGGTAGACCGGTTTTACACCGAAGACAAGGGCTGCCCAATGGCATGGGAGCCGAGCGGGTTCGATTTTCTATCTCCCTGTTTGGAAGAAATAAACCTGGTACGCAAAGTATACGCCAAGGATGCCTTCAAGAAATGGCTGGATACCTTTATGCCCCAGTTGGCAGACCCGAATTTTAAGTTGGAACCAGGGCGGGTATCTGATAGGACCGATGGTAAACTGGTGCATTTGGACGGACTCAATTTCAGTAGGGCATGGTGTTTATACGGTATTGCACAAACTCTTCCCGAGTATGCCCATTTAAAAAATATTGCCAATGACCATATCAATTATTCCCTGCCCAATATTGTAGATGATCACTACGAAGGCTCACATTGGTTGGGAACTTTTGCACTATATTCATTAAATAAAACCAAGTAGGATGTTCAAGAATATTGGTCCAGGGGTATTGGTGGCCGCCGCATTTATTGGGCCTGGTACAGTTACCGCCTGTACTTTGGCAGGGGTACAATTCGGTTTTTCCCTGTTATGGGCCATGTTGCTTTCTATCATAGCTACTATTGTGCTGCAGGAAATGTCAGCCAGATTGGGCATTATAACCCAAAAAGGGCTTGCAGACGTTATTAAGGACCAGATCCAGATTCCACTGTTCCGCAATCTGGTCATTGGGATTATTCTTGGGGCCATCGTCATTGGAAATACGGCATACGAAGGGGGAAATATAGGGGGTGCCACCTTGGGCCTTGAAGCTATTTTTGGCAATGGGTACAATTTTTATTACCCTTTTGTCATAGGGGCCATCGCTTTTGTACTCCTATATCTGGGAAACTATAAAACCCTGGAAAAAGTTTTGGTCACCCTGGTGATCGTCATGAGCCTTTCTTTTTTATTGACGGCTATCATTACCAAACCAAATATACTGGAGGTTCTTAAGGGTATGTTGGTGCCAACCATGCCAGAAAATAGCGTTTTTACCATTATCGCTTTGGTAGGGACAACCGTGGTTCCTTATAATTTGTTTTTGCATGCCTCATTGGTGAGTGAAAAATGGAAGCGCAAAGAGGATTTGAAAACAGCGCGAAAAGACACTTATATTTCCATCATTTTGGGAGGGATGGTTTCCATGGCAATCATTATCGCGGCAACCACCATACCTGGCGGTGATATTACTTCCGTTTTGGATTTGGCAAAAGGTCTGGAACCATTATATGGCAATGGAGCGAGGTATTTTATGGGGATAGGCCTCTTTGCAGCTGGCATTACCTCTGCCATTACAGCTCCATTGGCAGCGGCCTATGTGGTAAACAGCTGTTTTGGTTGGAATGCAGGCCTCAAAGATCTTAGATTTAAGCTGGTATGGATGACCATTATTGTTTTAGGAGTCCTTTCGTTGACATTTGGAATCAAACCCATAGAAATTATCCAATTTGCACAGGTGACCAATGGTATCTTATTGCCTGTTATAGCCATTTTCTTGCTATGGGTGGCCAATAAGGTAGCCTTGATGGGTGCCTTTAAAAATTCTGCTGCACAGAATGTGCTTGCTATTTTTATAATTTTATTGGTCGTAGTATTGGGCATGAAGAGTATTTTAAAGGTGGCGGGGCTATTTTAGATGGAAAAAGACTATATAGATATCAATTGTGACGTTGGGGAAGGAGTAGGTAATGAAGAGAGCCTATTTCCTTTTATATCCTCTTGCAATATAGCCTGTGGTGGACATGCCGGCGATGAGGAGACCATGAAAAGAATTGTGCTGCTGGCCAAAAAGGAAAAGGTGAAAATTGGTGCACATCCGGCTTATCCCGATAAAGAAAATTTTGGACGCGTATCCTTGGCCATTCCATCCGAGACATT
Source organism: Sediminicola sp. 1XM1-17 (assembly GCF_037203765.1). Taxonomy (NCBI): domain Bacteria; kingdom Pseudomonadati; phylum Bacteroidota; class Flavobacteriia; order Flavobacteriales; family Flavobacteriaceae; genus Sediminicola; species Sediminicola sp. 1XM1-17. Next base: position 51,044 of record NZ_JBBCAS010000002.1, read on the forward strand.
GAAAAGTACCATACTGGAGCAAATATCCAAGTTGATGCTTATTTTGGATGGACAAGGGTTGGAATTGCACCATATCAAGGCACATGGGGCTTTATATAATGATATTGCCAAGGATGAAACATTGGCATCCATTTTTTTGGATGCGGTGGAGAACTTCAAGGAAAGCACTTTTATTTTCGTGCCATATAGGTCGGTTTTGGAAAAAGAAGCCCTGAAACGTGGATTTAAAATAATGGTTGAGGCTTTTGGGGACAGAAATTATAATAGGGACCTTAGTTTGGCTTCAAGGAGTACCCCGAATGCCCTCATTCAAGAACCAAGGGAGGTCTTGGAGCACATGACCAATATGGTGAAGAATAACAAGGTTGTTACTGTGCAGGGTACCACAGAAAATATGGAGGCAGAAACATTCTGTATTCATGGAGATACCCCTACAGCATTGCAAATATTAGTGTATCTTTCAAAGGAATTGCCCAACAAACAGATTTACCTAAAAAAGTGAGCCCTTTTCAAATTTCAATACGCCCGTTTGGGGATTTTGCCGTACTGGTAGAATGGCCCGATAAAGTTGAAGAGCAGATCTTGAACGATATCCTTCATTTTATTCATCATTTAAAAACCCATCACCTAAATGAAAAAGAATGGGAAATGGTCCCAGCCTATAATTCATTGGCTTTGATCCACAGGGAAGGTAAAATAGATTACAAAAACTTTAGCGTTGAACTCCAAGAATGGTATTCCCAGAAATCCGGTGACCATAGGACGGAGCAATTTATTTGGGAACTGCCTGTTTGTTATGAAGGAGATTTTGCGATAGATCTCATGGAGGTTGCCCAAAAATTAAATCTGACCCCATCCTATATTATATCGATGCATACCCAGCATGTCTATACGGTTTACGGAATTGGTTTTCTACCGGGCTTTATGTATTTGGGAGGATTGCCTCCAGCCTTGGAAATTCCAAGGAGAGAAACCCCAAGACTTAAAGTGGAACAGGGATCGGTTGGCCTGGCCGGGAAACAAACGGGGATTTACCCGCAAGAATCCCCTGGAGGATGGAATATTATCGGTAATTGCCCCGTTCCCATGTTCAATAAGGAAAAGGAAAATCCGTGTTTTGTAAATGTGGGCGACAAAATAAAATTTTATTCGATTACCAAAGGGGAGTACGACTTACTTAAATTACAGGGCGAGGTTGGTATATATAAATTGAAAAAAACTAAGGTGGATGCTTAATGTTATAAAGTCTGGTTTTTTTACTACCGTCCAGGACCTGGGCAGGTTTAATTACAGGAACAAAGGGGTGCCTGTGAGCGGGGTAATGGATTCCTTTTCCTATGCTATTCTCAATATGTTATTGGAAAATGACAAGAAATCGGCAGTACTGGAAATTACCATGACCGGACCAAGATTGGAATTTGAGGCGGACACCTATATTGTGGCCGGCGGTGCTGAGCTACCCATGAGCTTAAATGACCAGCCCATTAAAAATTTTAAGATTCACAAGGTTTTGGCCGGTGATATCGTTTCGTTCGGAAAATTGGAACACGGATTGAGATCGTACCTCGCCATAAAAGGTGGTTTTAAGTCACCTCTTGTTTTGGGAAGCAGATCGTACTACAAACCCCTGACCAGTTCATCCCGTATAAAGGACAATGATCAAATACCATACGATGAATGCAAAGATTTTGAACCAAAAATTCAGGAAATAAAGGCGCATTCTTTATTGAGAGAATCGGTTTTGGAAGTTTTTGAAGGTCCGGAATACAGATTGTTGACGGAGAAGCAAACGCATGGATTGTTTGGCAACGACTTTACAATAGCCAAAGAGAACAATAGAATGGCATACCAGTTGAACGAGGCCATAGAGGGGCATGCCATATCCATGCTTACATCGGCTACGCTTCCTGGAACCATTCAGCTGACCCCTTCAGGAAAATTGATCATTCTCATGAAAGACGGACAGACCACCGGGGGATATCCACGTATTTTACAACTTTCCGAAAAGGCGATTTCAATCTTGGCCCAAAAACGTTATGGCGATGATGTTTCGTTTACACTGTTATAGGCCAAAGCTTGTGGAGCGATTATAAACGGACTACAATAGGTTTTTCAATTTTTTGGCAAATTTGATAGGTAAGGAGTAAGGGGGGTATCTAAAGGGAACATCCAACCAATTTGCCCTGTGGACTATGGGCTTGTGATGGGAAAAGAGTTCAAAGGTTGTCTTGCCGTGATACGAGCCGATCCCACTGCCCCCAACACCTCCAAAAGGCAATCTTTTATTGGCCACTTGTATGACGGTATCATTAATAGCGCCACCACCATAACTGTATTTTTGGATGATTTTATTTTGAAATGATTTTCTGTTGGAAAAAACATAGGTGGCCAAAGGCTTGCCATAATTTTGTACAATGTTGTGGATATCAGATTCACTTTCATAGGAAAGGATCGGTAGGATGGGGCCAAAAATTTCACCTTGCATCAATTTACTGTCCAGTTGGGGTTCATTCACCAGAGTGGGAGAAATGTAGTTGTCTTCAGGATCCGTATCACCTCCAAAAAGGACATCCTCACCAACGAGCATATCTTTTAAGTTGTTAAAATGAGAAGAGCCAACTGTTCTAGCATAATCTGAAGAATTCTTAATATCCCCTCCATAGCCCTCTTGTATCATTTTTATCAGAGCGGTGACAAAGGCCGATTTGACACTTTGGTGGACCAAAATATAATCTGGGGCAATACAAGTCTGTCCGGCATTTAAGAATTTGCCCCAGCATATTCTTTTTGCAGCCAGCTCCAATGAACTGCTTTCGTCTACGATACACGGGTTTTTTCCTCCCAATTCCAAGGTTACCGGAGTCAAATGTTTGGCCGCACTTTCATATACAATTTGTCCCACCTTGGTACTTCCGGTAAAGAATATATAATCCCAATTTTCTTTCAAAAGGGCCTGGGATACCTCGACCCCTCCTTCAACCACGGATACGTGTTCCCTTGGAAAAACGGCCTTAATGATGCTATGGATAGTTTTTGATGTGTTTGGGGTTACTTCCGAAGGCTTTATGACCACTGTATTTCCGGCTGCTACGGCCCCTACCAGGGGCAAGAGAGCCAATTGGAACGGATAGTTCCAGGGAGCTATGATTAAAACAGTGCCATAGGGCTCCTTATAAATTTTATCTGTCGACGGAAAGTTCAACCAAGTGGAGGAAACATTTTTCGGACGGGCCCATGAAATTAGCTTTTTCAGAACCAATTTTATTTCTGCCAGGACAAACTGGGTTTCGGTCGCCAAGGTCTCAAAATGTGGTTTTTTAAAATCCGCATAAATGGCATCGCAAATGGCATCCTCCCGGGCAATGATTTCTTTTTGGAGCCTTAGCAACGCCTCTCTCCTAAAGGCGATGTCTTTGGTGCTTTGTGTTGCAAAAAAATCCCGCTGGACTTGAAGGGTTTCTGAAATGGTAGTCTTCATGTTAAATTATAAATAGGGCTTAGTTCCAGTGCAAAGGAATTAATAGTACAAGCTAATCAAAAATTCCAAAACTTAGGGCTTAGCTACGGCCTTATCACCTCCAAAACCAAAATCCATACCTGATTTGTGCATAGGAGCACTTTCCCACCTTGTATATTTACATTATTGAATTTGTTGGATATGATACCAATAGTGTGTTTAAACCATTGAAAATGAACAACATAAATAGTGAATATTGTTATTGGATTTGAACCGGGGCACTTTGTTAATAATTTGGCGTAAATGAAACATTTATCTTTGAATAATAGATGATTCAAATAAAATTCAAGGAATAGCAATATAAAGTTTAATGGAACTCAACAAATACAGTAAGAACGTCACCCAAGATCCCACCCAGCCAGCTGCACAGGCAATGTTACACGCAATCGGCCTCACCGATGCAGATTTGGAAAAACCACTGATAGGAATTGGGAGCACAGGTTATGAAGGTAATCCATGCAACATGCATTTAAATGACCTATCCAAGCATGTGAAGGAGGGCGTAAACGCCGGAGGTGCTGTCGGTTTAATTTTCAACACCATAGGGGTAAGTGATGGTATTTCGATGGGAACCTATGGGATGCGCTATTCATTGCCATCAAGGGATATTATTGCCGATTCCATGGAAACCGTGGTTCAGGCAATGAACTATGACGGTTTGGTTACTGTTGTTGGGTGTGATAAAAATATGCCAGGAGCCCTTATGGCCATGATTAGGCTCAATAGGCCATCCATTCTTGTTTATGGAGGTACCATTGCCTCAGGATGTCTCAATGGAAAGAAATTGGATGTGGTTTCTGCTTTCGAAGCCTGGGGAGAGAAGGTTGCAGGCACTATGAATGAAGAAGATTATAAAAGTGTAATACACAACGCCTGTCCTGGGGCAGGAGCTTGTGGGGGCATGTATACGGCCAATACCATGGCATCAGCTATAGAAGCATTGGGCATGGCCATGCCATTTAATTCTTCCAATCCTGCCATGGGGAATGAGAAAAAAGAGGATTGTTTCAATTCGGGAAGGGCACTTCAGAATTTATTGGAAAAGGATATCAAGCCTAGTGATATTATTAGCAGGAAATCCTTGGAAAATGCCATTCGATTGATCACAGTGCTAGGAGGGTCCACCAATGCGGTTCTCCACTTCTTGGCCATAGCCAAAGCGGCAGAGATTGAATTTACACTGGATGATTTCCAGAAAATTAGTGACACTACTCCATTTTTGGCCGATCTAAAGCCTAGTGGAAAATATCTAATGGAAGATGTACATAGGGTAGGAGGTATTCCTGCAGTAATGAAGTTTATGTTGGAGCATGGCATGTTGCACGGTGATTGTTTGACCGTTACCGGAAAAACAGTAGCAGAAAACCTAGCAAGCGTTCCCAGTTTATCGGAAGGCCAAGATGTGGTAAGGCCGGTAAGCAACCCCATAAAGCCAACGGGACATATTAGAATATTATATGGCAACCTTGCAGAAGAGGGTTCCGTAGCAAAAATAACCGGGAAGGAAGGTCTGTATTTTTCCGGACCGGCTAAAGTTTATGATGGAGAATTCTTGGCCAATGACGGGATCCGCAATGGAGAGGTTAAAAAAGGCAATGTTGTTGTCATAAGATACGAGGGCCCTAAAGGAGGTCCGGGAATGCCAGAGATGTTGAAGCCCACTGCGGCCATAATGGGTGCGGGACTTGGAAAGGATGTTGCATTGATCACAGATGGTAGATTTTCTGGAGGAACCCATGGGTTTGTTGTAGGCCACGTTGCTCCGGAAGCACAGGATGGTGGTACCATAGGCCTTTTACAGGACGGTGATATCGTCACCATAGATGCAGAAAAGAACAGTATCAGTGTGGATCTTTCGGATGCTGAAATACAATCGAGAAAGGCGAAATGGCAACAACCAGCATTAAAAGTAAACAAAGGGAGTTTGTACAAATATGCAAAAATGGTTTCATCGGCCTCCCAGGGTTGTGTGACCGATGAATTTTAGCAAAAGAACCATCCTTCGGGAAATATAGAGTACGTCAGTGCTAATGCAGGAATTTGAAAAATGGTTTTGAACAAATAGTGTTAAATTAAAAATGCCCTAAACCTTTCGACGAGATTGAGTGATGGGGAAAGGCCTATGGAAACAGTAAAAGAGAAAAAAACGGCAAAACAAGAAAGAGCGACTATGAGGATTAGCGGTGCTGAGGCCATTATCCATTGTTTATTGGCCGAGGGTGTGGATTTGATATACGGATACCCGGGAGGGGCCATCATGCCGGTTTATGATGAATTGTACAAGTTCCAAGATAAATTGACCCATATTCTTACCCGCCATGAGCAAGGGGCAACCCATGCCGCACAAGGATATGCTAGGGTTTCAGGTAAAGTAGGGGTTGCCATGGCCACATCAGGTCCCGGAGCAACCAACTTGGTAACGGGATTGGCAGATGCACAGATAGATTCTACTCCAATGGTTTGTATCACGGGACAGGTAGCCCGACACCTTTTGGGTTCTGATGCATTTCAGGAAACCGATATTATTGGAATCTCTACGCCTGTGACCAAATGGAACTACCAAGTGACCAAGGCATCGGAAATACCGGAAATATTGGCGAAAGCCTTTTATATTGCAAAATCAGGACGTCCCGGACCCGTGCTTATTGATATTACCAAAAATGCACAGTTCGATGAATTCGATTTTAGCTACGAACCCTGTAAGGCCGTTAGGAGTTACAATCCCTTTCCGAAACCGGAAATGAAGGCCATTGAAGCCGCTGCCAATATGATCAATGAAGCCAAAAAGCCGTATGTCATTTTTGGACAAGGGGTTATTTTGGGGGAAGCTGAAGCACAGTTAAAGGCACTGGTTGAGAAGGCAGGCATTCCTGCAGCCTGGACCATTTTGGGACTGTCTGCCATGGATACGGCCCATCCCCTGAATGTAGGGATGGTTGGGATGCATGGCAATTATGGTCCCAACGTGCTGACCAATGAATGTGATGTGCTGGTAGCCATAGGCATGCGCTTTGATGATCGGGTAACCGGTAATTTGGAAACGTATGCAAAACAGGCCAAGGTCATTCATTTTGAAATAGACCCGGCAGAAATAAATAAGAATGTCAAGGCAGACATCGGAGTTTTAGGCAATGCAAAAGAAAGTCTGGAACTTTTGTTGCCATTGATCAAGGAGAATACCCATGATTCCTGGCACCAGGAATTCAAGAAAAAATACCAGATAGAATTTGATACCGTCATCCATAAAGATATTCATCCTACCAAGGAAGGATTGACCATGGGAGAGGTTATCGAACAGATCAATACGGCCTCAAAAAACAAGGCGGTAATAGTTTCCGATGTTGGGCAACACCAAATGATTGCCTGTAGGTATGCAAAGTTCAACCAATCGAAAAGTAATATTACCTCCGGTGGCTTGGGCACCATGGGTTTTGCGCTTCCGGCTGCAATAGGTGCAAAAATGGGAGCTATGGACAGGGAAGTGGTTGCCATTATAGGTGACGGAGGGTACCAAATGACCATTCAGGAACTCGGAACCATTTTCCAGAACAAAACCCCTGTAAAAATTGTGGTATTGAACAATGAACATTTGGGTATGGTACGCCAGTGGCAGGAGCTATTCTTTGAAAAGCGATATGCGTCAACCATCATGACAAACCCCGATTTTGTAAAAATTGCGGAAGGGTATCACATCAAGGCTAAAAGGGTGACCGAACGTAAAGAATTGCAAGCCGCTGTTGAGGAGATGATCGCATCTAAAGAGGCGTATTTCTTGGAAGTAAAAGTAGAACAGGAGGATAACGTTTTTCCGATGATACCAACAGGGGCCTCGGTTTCAGACATTAGACTGAAATAATATCGCAGAATAGAATCAATTTAAAAAGATACTTCAATTTGAAGGAGAAAGAAAAGAGCATGGAAAAACAGTGGTTCACCATATCGGTATATTCAGAAAACAACGTCGGATTACTGAATAGAATATCCGGAATATTTTTGAAGCGACATATCAATATAGAGGGTTTAAATGTCTCAAAATCAGAAATAGAGGGCATTTCAAAATTCACTATAGTCGTCTTTACCACCGAAGAGTGGGTGCGTAAGATCGTGGGACAGATAGAAAAGCAGATCGAGGTGATCAGGGCCTTTTATCATACCGATGAGGAAACTATTTATCAAGAGTCTGCCTTATTTAAGATTGCCTCCAATTTATTGTTCGATGAACGACAGATACAGAATATTATAAAAGACAACAACGCCCAGATCGTAACGGTTTCGAGGGACTTTTTTGTAGTTGCCAAATCGGGCAGGCGTTCGGAGGTGGACGAAATGTACAGCCAGTTAAAACCTTACGGCATCATGCAGTTCGTTAGATCTGGAAGAATCGCCGTATCCAAGGCGGAAATGCAGATTTCTGCATTATTGCAAGAATTTCAAACAACAAATAATTAATCAATAAATACTACCCGATGTCAAGCGGGATTAAAACTCACATTAAAAATGGCAAACTATTTTAATACACTATCCTTAAGAGACCAACTGACCCAATTGGGCAAATGTAGGTTTATGCAATCTTCAGAATTTTCAGATGGTGTATCCGCCCTAAAGGGAAAAAAAATTGTAATTGTAGGTTGTGGGGCCCAAGGACTGAACCAAGGTTTGAACATGAGGGACTCAGGATTGGATATTTCTTATACCCTTAGGGCAGAAGCAATCAAGGAACAACGCCAATCCTATAAAAACGCCAAAGAAAATGGCTTTAATGTTGGTACTTATGAAGAATTGGTGCCGACTGCCGACGTGGTGGTCAATCTTACCCCCGACAAACAACATACCAGCGTGGTTTCAGCCGTAATGCCCTTGATGAAAAAAGGAGCGACCTTATCATACTCCCATGGTTTCAATATTGTGGAAGAGGGGATGAAGATCCGTGAGGACATCACCGTTATCATGGTAGCACCAAAATGTCCTGGATCTGAGGTCCGTGAGGAGTATAAAAGGGGATTCGGTGTACCTACTTTGATTGCCGTTCACCCAGACAACGACCCAGAAGGAAAAGGACTGGTACAGGCTAAGGCCTATGCTGTGGCCACCGGCGGACATAAGGCAGGTGTTTTGGAGTCGTCCTTCGTTGCTGAGGTAAAATCGGATCTAATGGGGGAACAGACCATTCTTTGTGGTCTTTTGCAGACAGGTTCTATCCTTTGTTTCGATAAGATGGTAGAAAAGGGAATCGATAAGGGGTACGCCTCCAAATTGATCCAATACGGTTGGGAAACAGTTACGGAAGGACTAAAATATGGTGGCATTACCAATATGATGGATCGCTTGTCCAATCCGGCGAAAATAAAAGCTTTTGAACTTTCAGAGGAATTAAAAGACATCATGCGTCCTTTGTTCAATAAACATATGGACGATATCATGAGCGGACATTTTTCCAAAACCATGATGGAAGATTGGGCCAATGACGATAAAAATTTACATACTTGGAGAGCCGCTACCGGTGAAACGGCCTTTGAAAAGACTCCAGCTGGATCGGATAAGATTACTGAGCAGGATTTCTATGACCACGGAGTTTTGATGGTAGCGATGGTAAGAGCTGGTGTGGAATTGGCTTTTGAAGCGATGACCGCTTCAGGAATTATTGCGGAATCTGCCTATTATGAGTCCCTACACGAAACACCGTTGATTGCCAATACCATTGCGAGAAAGAAACTGTTTGAAATGAACCGTGTCATCTCCGATACGGCCGAATATGGTTGCTATTTGTTCGATCATGCCTGTAAGCCACTGTTGAAGGATTTTATGAAGAAGATCGATACCGATGTCATCGGGAAGAAATATGGGGAAGGTAAGGGCAATGGCGTGGACAATGCAAAGCTGATCGCCGTGAACAAGGCCTTGAGGAACCATCCGGTTGAAATTGTAGGAGGCCGATTGCGCGCCTCTATGACCGCTATGAAACGTATCGTTTAAGTTGAGTTGAATTAGTTTATACAAGAGGTCGCAGTCGGTAACTTAATGCTTATATTAAGACTACCGGCTGCGATTAATTTTATCCATATCCCTCGGTTATGGCAAGCAAAGAATTATGGCAAACACTGTATCCACATATTTTCCAAAATTAGAGGACATAAAACAGGCCTCCCAAGTCATCAGGCAAGTGGCTGAGGTCACCCCATTGACACAAAGTATCAGGTATTCCCGGTTGTTCAGCTCCAATATTCTTTTGAAACGGGAAGACTTGCACCGGGTAAGATCTTATAAAATAAGAGGTGCCTTCAATAAAATAAGCTCACTTACAAAAGCGGAAACTGCCAAAGGCGTTGTTTGTGCCAGTGCAGGCAACCATGCACAAGGAGTTGCTTTTGCCTGTAACCATTTGGGAATCCATGGGACCGTTTATATGCCTTCCGTGACTCCCAAACAGAAAGTAGAGCAGACCAAAATGTTTGGGGGGGATTGGGTGACGGTCAATTTAATTGGAGATACCTTTGATGACTCTTCCAAAGCTGCCATGATAGCCTGCAAAGAGCAGGGGAAGACTTTTGTACATCCTTTTGACGATCCCAAGACTATAGAAGGGCAGGGCACCGTAGGTCTGGAAATATTGGAGCAATCAGATGTTCCCATCGACTATTTGTTTGTCGCCATAGGGGGAGGCGGCCTGGCCTCTGGACTTATTGGGGTGTTTAAGGCCCTATCCCCAAACACTAAAATTATAGGAGTGGAACCAGAAGGGGCGCCCTCCATGAAAACTTCTATGGCCAAGGGCCAGAACACGGAGTTGGAGTACATAGATAAATTTGTGGATGGCGCCGCGGTACAAAGGGTAGGGGATTACACCTTTGCCATCTGCAAAGAATACCTACATGATATGGTTACCGTACCCGAGGGTAAAGTCTGTCAGACCATTTTGGACCTATACAATAGGGATGCCATTGTTGTGGAACCTGCCGGGGCATTGACCATAGCGGCCCTGGACGATTTTAAGGAGGAGATAAAGGACAAAAATGTGGTCTGTATTGTCAGTGGTAGCAATAACGATATTACCCGAACGGCCGAAATTAAGGAAAGGGCGTTATTATATGGGCAGTTAAAGCATTACTTCATCGTCCGTTTTCCCCAAAGACCGGGTGCCTTAAAGCAATTTGTGGCAGATATCTTGGGACCCGATGACGATATTACCCATTTTGAATATTCCAAAAAATCAAGCAAAGAAAATGCACCTGCCATAGTGGGGATCGAATTGAAAAGTCCGGATGACCTGGAGCCCCTTATTTCAAGGATGAAGGAAAAAAACTTTTTCGGAGAGTACCTAAACGACAAACCAGACCTCTTTCAGTACTTAATTTAAGCACTGATTTAGGTAGTTTTGTGAGATGGAACAATTTCAATCGTTTTCGATTTCATTCTATGAAAAGTTATGGATGTTAAGGTGAAATTTAAGAATGTATTTTATTAACTTCGTTAGGGAGAAATATCAATTTTCGCCCTTTTATTTATTAAATTATTGGCAATTATGAGCAAAAAATCGAACATACCAGCAGAATTTGAAATTACCAATGTGATACATCACAATACCTATTTGGTAGATGGCGAACTGAAAAAATGGGAAGGAAATTCTACTGAGGTATTCTCCACCATATCTTCCACAGAAGCATATAAACCTACCTTATTGGGCAGCATTCCGGATATGGATGAAAAATCGGCCCTAGATGCCCTGGGAGGAGCTTTAAAGGCCTACAACCAAGGACAGGGTGCATGGCCTACCATGAGGATCAGTGAGCGCATTGAATGCATGGAAAAGTTCGTCAAAAAAATGGAGGCGAAAAGAAATGAAGTAGTGAAATTGTTGATGTGGGAGATTGGGAAGTCGCTCCCGGACTCCGAAAAGGAATTTGACCGTACAGTAGATTATATCTACGATACCATAGAGGATTACAAGCAGCTGGATAGGGATGCGGCTAAGTTCAAGAAGCACGATGGGGTATATGCCCATATCCGCAGAGGTCCTTTGGGAGTTGTACTTTGTTTGGGACCTTACAATTACCCATTGAACGAAACCTTTGCGTTGTTGATTCCTGCCATTATCATGGGAAATACCACCATATTTAAACCTGCCAAACATGGGGTATTACTTATTACACCGTTATTGGAGGCCTTTAGATCGAGCTTTCCAAAAGGCGTGGTCAATATTATCTTTGGAAGGGGAAGAACGGTGGCCAGTCCTATCATGAAAACCGGAAAAATAGATGTACTAGCCTTGATCGGGAACAGTAAATCTGCCAATGCACTGCAAGAACAACATCCAAAGAGCAATAGATTACGTCTGGTTTTGGGCCTTGAGGCAAAAAATCCGGCCATTGTACTCCCAGATGCCGATCTGGACCTTACCATTGATGAATGCATAGCAGGAACATTATCTTTTAATGGGCAGCGTTGTACGGCCTTAAAGGTGGTCTATGTACACGAGGATATCAGGGAAGAATTCAACAAACGTTTCGCCGAAAGGGTAGATGCCCTCAAATTTGGCAATCCTTGGGAGAATGGCGTAAAACTTACCCCATTGCCAGAGCCCGGCAAGCCGGCCTACATACAGGAATTAATTGATGATGCCCTTTCCAAAGGCGCAAAAATATTGAACAAAAAAGGAGGGCAGCATAGAGATAATTATATTTGGCCCGCGGTATTGTATCCGGTGACCAAAGATATGCGTGTATATCAGGAAGAACAGTTTGGTCCTGTAATACCGATATTGTCCTTTAAGGACATTGAGGAGCCCTTGGATGATATGGCAGCTTCCAACTATGGACAACAGGTAAGTCTGTTCGGGAAGGATGTTTATGCACTTGCTCCCCTCATAGATACCTTGGTGAATTTGGTCTGCAGGGTAAATTTGAACAGTTCTTGTCAAAGAGGTCCGGATGTGTATCCTTTTACAGGGCGTAAGGATTCGGCCCAGGCAACGCTGAGTGTACATGATGCTTTGCGTTCCTTTTCCATCCGGACTTTTGTGGCCTCCAAGGACAATGCACTGAACAATGAAATCTTGGAGAAATTATTGGATTCCAAACTTTCCAATTTCATAAGTACAGATTACATCCTATAATTCTTAAGCATGGGGAACAGGCGGGCATTCAAGAAATTAAAACTAAGGTCTTGGCCTGCCTGTTTGGTATTGGCTTTGACATTGATCTGTTGTAAAACAGAAAATGTAGGATTGAATTTTGAAAAAGCCCTAAACAGCACCCCCCATATTGAAGGTAAAAAGGAGTATTTGAATTCGCCTTTCGTTACGGCCGGTAACCGCGTTTATATGGTAGGGCATCAGGACGGTACCTTTCCAGAAATTGGGTGGCATATAAAAGGAGAAATGGGTGGTATTTGGGACCATCCAATCAAATTAATGGATGGATTTGATGCTGAACTGCTCTGGGAGGAGGAGCAATATGCCCTGGACAGTGCCCATACCTTTGTGAACTATCCCTTTGCCAATAGGCATGTCTTTTCAATTCCCAACAAACAATTATCGGTACAAAGATGGCAGTTCGTTCCGGACAATAAGGAAGGGGTGGTTATTCAATACGTATTGAAGAATACCTCCAATAGACCGGTTGAGCTGAAATTTAAATATACTGGATATTCTGACCTTCGTCCAACATGGTTGGGTGAACGTACTGCAATGGTTGATGGAGAGGACAAGGCCAGATACGACAATAGTCTTGGTATTTGGATGGTGAAGGATAGCCTTAATCCTTGGTACGTTGCCTTTGGTGCAGATCGTTCTCCCATGGGGCACCAATGGACCAAGAACCGATATGCAGGTAAAGGGAGTGCCTCTAATCTTACCTACCCTGTACGTATTGCTGCCAATGGGGAATGGGCCATAACCTTTACTATAGCTGGATCATATCAATCGAAAGAAGCTGTTGTACACAACTTCAAAGATATCCAAGGAAACTCAATAGAAGATTTAGTTCAAAAGGAACAGCGGTATCAGCAGTTGGCAAATAATTCTAAATTAACCGTCCCCGATAAAAAATTGCAGGAAACCTTCCAATGGCTCAAATACAATGCGGATTGGATGGTTAGAACCGTACCAGAAATTGGAACGGGCATAGCGGCTGGTATCCCAGATTATCCTTGGTGGTTTGGAGTTGATAGTGAATATGCCCTTAAGGGCTATATGGCCGTAGGGCAGACAGATGTAGTGGAAAAGACCATCAAACTTTTGGATAGTATGTCCAATGTAGTGAACGGCAATGGTAGGATTATACATGAAATGTCCACGAATGGGGCTGTTTTCAACAAGGGCAATATCAATGAAACGCCACAGTTCGCGTCAATGATCTGGGAAACGTATCGATGGAATGGGGATCTCAATTTTTTAAAAGCCTACTTTCCAACGATAAAAAAGGGATTGCAATGGCTGATGGAAGAGAATGATGGGAACAAAAATCTTTTTCCAGATGGATTTGGGATGATGGAAATACATGGGATGGATAGTGAAATGATCGATGTAGCGGCCTATACCCAAAGGGCCTTCTCAGATGCATCAAAAATCGCCCTAGAGCTCGGAGATCAAACACTGGCCAAATCCTATAGCGATACGGCGACTTTACTTAAGGAAAAAATTAATGCAGAATTTTGGTCGGAAACTTTTGGTTCTTATGCAGATTTTATAGGAACGGACCAGCAGGCGTTGAGACTTATCGACGATGCAATCGTTAGGGCAGATACATTGAATAAACCTTGGGCTGTTGAAGAACTTCAAAGAACAAAAAAATCCATTGTTCAAAATCCATCCGAAACTCCGAGACCTTTTGTTCTCCACCATAATTGGGTGGTCAACACGCCCATGGAAATGCAGATTGCCGATGAACATAGAGCTGATAAGGCCTTGGAAACTGCAGAAAAATATGTGAATCCGTTCGGGGTTTTTGTCACCGGCATAGATAGGGATGATTCTGCAGGAACAGACGAAGGTTCATTCAAGGGGAGTACGGTGTTCTCATACACAGGAGCTGTAATGACCTTGCCCACTGGAGTACAGGCGGTGGCAGAAAATAATTATGGGAATCCAGATAAGGCGCTGAACTATCTGAAAAGAATGTCCAGGTCGTTCAGTTATGCACTACCGGGAAGTATGTACGAGGTTTCCCCGGACTATGGGATGATTGCCCAAGCATGGAATATATATGGGTTTGCCATTCCTATTGTTCAACAGTTTTTCGGTATCCAACCAAACGCGGCTGAAAGAAGAGTGACCATAGCCATTCAAATGCCGGAGGAATGGGATAAGGCTTCCTTGGAGGATGTGGTAATAGCGGACAATAAACTGTCTATATTTTATGAAAAATCAAAAAGTGATATTTCACTTAAAGTAGTTCAACAAAATACGGATTGGACCATCGATATAGTTTTTCCTATGAACAAGGACAACGTAAAACATAGGATAATTTCGAGTCCAACTGATGTCAAATCAAGCAGTGACGCATATATAATCACTACAAAGCAAGCGTCTACTGATATTTTGGTCGCAATCATAAAAAGTCAACAACAAGAGTAAGGTCATTGGAAAACAACCGTCTAACTGTCTTCAAGTTCTTCCAGTTACTTCCGTTCCAATTATTTGATTAACAAGGTTTTTCCAGGGTCTCAATGACTCAGGTGGCAAGAGCCGTACCTATTTTTTAAATAGGGGGAAATATCAGATTATAACCATAGAATGCTAGGATTTAATTGGTTTTTATGGATGATATCAATGGTATGAATTGACATAAATTGGGTAAGAATGCATAGGGGAAGAAAAAAGGACGATTGTAATTTTGAAATGTAGTATTGAGGATATCCTATTAAAATAAAATTTAAGGAGACCTTGATTTTTTAACCTTAGAAATAAAGTATATGAATATAAAAACATCAAACAAAAAAGCCTTGATCGCACTGGCGATTGGAGGTTTCGGTATCGGGATGACAGAGTTTGTCATCATGGGAATTCTGCCCGATGTAGCAAACGCTTTGAATATTACGATTCCTCAGGCCGGTCATTTTATTGCCGCTTATGCCCTGGGGGTGGTAGTGGGTGCTCCCTTGTTTACCAGTATTGGGGGCAAATGGCCCGCACATAAGGTGTTATTGGGCTTAATGTTATGGTTTACGGTATTCAATACCCTGTCCGCCTTTTCAGATAGTTATTCCATGTTGTTGGTGTCCAGGTTTTTATCCGGATTACCACACGGAGCATTTTTTGGAATTGGCGCAGTGGTAGCAGGGAAATTGGCCAAACCGGGAAAAACGGCGTCTGCCATTGCCACCATGTTTGCCGGACTGACCATTGCCAATGTCATTGGGGTTCCCATTGGAACATATTTTGGTCACCATTTCGATTGGAGCGTTTCCTTTCTATTGGTAGGTTTGGTTGGTATTTTGGCCATGCTAAGCGTATATTTTTGGATGCCGACACTATCCAAATCTTCCGCCAAAGGCTTTAAGAAGGATGTGAAGGTCTTTAAACGAACCGAGCTTTGGGTCCTTATCCTGTTGACCACGATCGGTACTGGCGGATTTTTTGCCTGGTATAGTTATATTGCACCCTTGATCACCAAAGTATCCGGTTACCCTGAGAGTATGGTTGGTTATGCCATGATCATTGCAGGTTTGGGTATGGTTGTAGGGAATTTCCTTGGTGCAAAATTGACAGAGAAATTGGCTCCGATGAAAGCTATTATAGTCAGTTTATCCCTAATGGTAACGGTCTTGATCGTTAACACCCTGGTGGCCCAAAATCCAATCGCGATATTGGTGCTCACATTTTTTATAGGGATCATCGCTTTCAGTGTTGCCACACCCCTGCAGATGGCTATTATTAAATCTTCCAAAGGATCCGAAATGTTGGGCTCTTCCATGAACCAAAGTGCCTTTAATATGGGGAATGCCTCGGGAGCTTATTTGGCCGGATTGCCAATAGCCATGGGCTATGGTTTCACTTCGGCAAGTTATGTGGGAGCTGCATTGGCCGGATCGGGAATATTGATTGCCATAGCCATTGTTTGGAGCAAAAGGGAAAAACGTATCAAAGAAGAAAAACGAAGGATTGCCTTCAATAATTAGGTGTAGCTACCTAATCAACATCAACTAAAAATCCTCGTCAACATATGCTTATGACGAGGATTTTTTTATTTAATGAGCACAAGGTGAATAAATCCCTAAAAAAAAATTAGAGGTTTTTGGCCAACCAATTACCTACTTCACTGGTTTTATATGATTTTCCTCCCTCAGCCAGATCTTCGGTTACATAACCTTCGTTTAGGGATTTGTTCACCACGTCCCTAATGGCCTGTGCCTCCTCGGTCAGGTTGAAATCTTCAAACATCATCGCGGCAGACAATACGGTTGCCAAAGGATTGGCAATATCCTTTCCAGCTGCCTGGGGATATGATCCGTGAATGGGTTCGTATAGTTTTGCCTTGGTACCAACAGACGCCGATGGCATCAATCCCATGGACCCTGAGATAACGGAGGCCTCATCGGTAAGGATATCACCAAACAAGTTTTCAGTGATCAATACGTCATAGGAGTTGGGCCATTGTACCAACCGCATGGCAACCGCATCCACAAACTCATAGGAAACGGTGACTTCTGGATAGTCTTTTTCCATGGCTTGTACGGTTTCCCTCCATAGGCGTGAGGATTCCAATACATTGGCCTTATCCACACAACAAAGTTTTTTGGAACGTGTCATGGCCAATTCGAACCCTTTTTTGGCAAGACGTTGAATTTCGTGCCTTTTATAGGTACAGGTGTCAAAAGCGGTATTGCCGTTGTCCAGCCGTCCTCTTTCCCCAAAATAAATACCACTGGTCAGCTCCCTAAGGAATACCAAGTCAGTACCTTCAATTCGCTCCCGTTTTAAGGGCGATTTGTCAATAAGGGAAGGAAAGGTAAAAGTAGGCCTTACATTGGCGAAGAGTCCCAATTTTTGGCGCATTTTAAGCAACCCCTGTTCCGGTCGTACCTTAGCGGAAGGATCATTATCGAACCTTGGGTGTCCTATGGCCCCAAAAAGTACGGCATCCGCTGCCAAACAAATCTCATGGGTCTCATCCGGATAAGGTTCCCCAACGGCATCTATAGCGGCAGCACCGGTTAGTGCGGGTGTCCAATTGATTTCGTGCTTAAACTTGTCGGCAACGGCATTACATACTTTTACGGCCTGATCTATTACTTCTGGTCCAATTCCATCTCCTGCTAAAAGGGCGATATTTAATTTCATTTGATTGTATTTATGGTTTTTATGTCCTGTGATGTAACAGGTCATTATATGATATTCAACATTTTTTCTGTGGCCTTTATGGCCGAAACCGTTTGATCGGAATCCAATCCACGGGTCGTGAATTCCTTATGGTTGTGTTCCCAAGTGATAAGGGTCTCACAAAGGGCATCTGAATTACTTCCCGGAGGGATCCTAACGGCATAATCCACCAAATTGGGCAGGCTTATTTTCTTGGAACGATATACCTTTCTTAGGGCATTCATAAATGCATCGAACTGTCCGTCTCCTTGGGCGTGCTCCTCAAAGGATTCCCCATTGATTTCCACGGCCAGGGAGGTAGAGGGCTGCAATCCTTTGGAATGGGTAAGCACATATGATTTTACAAAAACTTTCTGTTGCAGGGATCCGCTATCCAGAACATCTGAAATGATGTAAGGAAGATCCTCCTTGGTCACCCTTTCTTTTTTATCCCCAAGTTCAATGATCCTTTGGGTCACTTTTTTGAGTTCCTCATCGTTCAAGGTCAACCCTAATTCCTGTAAATTCTTTTGGATATTGGCTTTTCCCGAGGTTTTTCCCAAGGCATACTTGCGCTTTCTTCCAAAACGTTCGGGAAGGAGATCATTGAAATACAGGTTCTTTTTACTGTCCCCATCTGCATGGATACCGGCGGTCTGTGTAAAAACATTGTCCCCTACAATAGGTTTGTTCGCTGGGATACCAAAACCGGTAAAGGCAGATACCAGTTTGCTGACCTTGAAAAGGGAAGGTTCCTTGATGGATATCTCAATTTCCGGCAAAAAATCATTTACAACGGCCACAACACTGGCCATTGGCGCATTGCCAGCCCTTTCTCCCATACCATTGACCGTCAGGTGTAACCCGTGACAGCCTGCTTTGATGGCTTCCATGACATTGGCAACACTAAGGTCATAATCGTTGTGTCCATGAAAATCAAAATGTAATCCTCGATATTTTTGAACGATCTGGGAAATAAAACTATAGGTTTCATAATGGGTCAATACCCCTAAGGTATCGGGCAACATGATTCTTTTTACCGGTTGTGTCGACAAAAATTCCAAATATTGAAAAACGTATTCTGGGGAGTTTCGCATGCCATTGCTCCAATCCTCGAGATATACATTGGTTTCAATCCCAGCTTCCTTGGCCTTGGCAATGGTTTCTCCAATCTCGGCAAAATGCTGCTCAGGAGATTTTTTGAGTTGGTGGGTCAGATGGTTCAAAGATCCCTTGGTCAACAAATTCTGTACCTTGGCGCCCGCGGTCTGCATCCAATTTAAGGAAACACCGTTGTCTACAAAGGTAAGGACCTCCACACGGTTCAAAACATCCTTACTACTGGCCCATTGGGTGATTTGCTGCACCGATTGCAATTCACCTTCCGAAACTCTGGCAGAGGCAACTTCAATCCTATCGACCTTGAGTTCCTCCAATAAAAGTTTGGCCAAAGTAAGCTTTTCAGAGACCGAAAAAGAAACCCCTGAAGTCTGCTCCCCATCCCTCAAGGTGGTATCCATTATTTCAATCTTTCTTTTCTTCATCTAACAAGTGCTCAAAATATGTTGTCAAAAACCCAATCAAAAAATTTAGATGCTTCTTGATTGGGCCTGTTCTTTTTGTTTCTTGGGTGTGAATTACAAAGGCAGGTCTTGTGAAAATTCGGTGATTTCTTCCTTCATGTTCAATAGGTAATCTATATCATCAAAACCGTTCAACATGTTTTCTTTCTTATACACATTGATGTCAAAAGATTCCTGTTCCCCAGTGTTTAAAATAGTAATGGTCTGCTCCTTTAAATTGATTTCCAATTGGGCTTTTGGATCGCTATCAATAGCGGCAAATATTTTCTCCAAGAAAGCTGGACTTACCTGTACGGGTAGGACTCCTACGTTCAAGCAATTGTTCCTAAAGATATCCGCAAAAAAGCTCGATACCACGCAGCGGAAACCATAATCATATACGGACCAAGCGGCATGTTCCCTGGAAGAACCAGAACCGAAATTTTTACCACCAACAAGGATTTTTCCACTGTACCTTGACTGGTTCAGTACAAAATCCTCTTTTGGGGAGCCATCCGGATAATATCTCCAATCGCGAAAAAGATTGTCCCCAAAACCAACACGTTCCGTTGCCTTTAAGAACCGGGCAGGGATGATTTGATCGGTATCCACATTTTCTATAGGCAATGGTACCGCGCTACTTCTTAATATTTCGAATTTATCGTATGCCATTTGTGTATTTTTTTATTGACCGAAGTGGCCCTATTTTTTGTGTTGGATTAGACGGTCTCTACTTTTTCCATTAATACCCTTGGATCGGTCACCTTACCGGTTACAGCGGCTGCAGCGGCTACCAACGGACTTGCCAATAGTGTTCTGGAACCTGGTCCTTGTCTTCCTTCAAAATTTCGGTTAGAGGTACTCACGGCGTATTTCCCTGCAGGAACCTTGTCATCGTTCATGGCCAAACATGCCGAGCATCCTGGTTCACGAAGTTCAAATCCGGCTTCGGTCAGGATATCCAATATACCCTCTTCCTTTATGGCCGATTCTACCTTATGTGATCCCGGAACCAACCAAGCAGTAACATTTGGTGCTTTTTGTCTTCCTTTGACTATAGAGGCAAAGGCCCTGAAATCTTCGATCCTACCGTTGGTACAACTGCCCAAAAAGACAAAATCTATAGGTTTTCCTATCATAGATTCCCCTTCCCCAAAAGCCATATACTGCAAGGATTTTTTGTACGTGGCAACGCCACCTTCCACCGCTTCAGCATTAGGAATATCTCTGGAAATACCGATGCCCATTCCTGGATTGGTACCATAGGTGATCATCGGTTCAATATCGGAACCGTTAAAAGTGACCTCTTTGTCATAAGTTGCCCCCTCATCGGTTTTCAATGTTTTCCAATATGCCATAGCCTTGTCCCAAGCCTCACCTTTGGGTGTAAACTCACGACCTTTGACATAGGCTATTGTTTTTTCATCAGGGGCGATCATTCCTCCACGGGCTCCCATTTCTATACTAAGATTACAGACGGTCATACGGCCCTCCATACTCATGTTCTTAAAGACATCTCCAGCGTATTCAACAAAGTATCCTGTAGCACCGGAGGTGGTCAATTGGGAGATGATATATAGGGCCACATCCTTTGGAGTTACCCCAAAATTTAGATCACCTTTTATATTGATACGCATGCTTTTGGGCTTGCTCTGCATTATGCATTGGGTCGCCAATACCATTTCCACTTCTGATGTTCCGATACCAAAAGCAATGGCACCAAAAGCCCCATGGGTAGAGGTATGTGAATCGCCACAAACTATAGTGGCACCCGGTTGGGTAATTCCGTATTCCGGACCCACCACGTGAACAATACCGTTTTTCTCATGACCCAAGCCCCAATAACTTATGCCGTGCTCTTTGGAGTTTTCTTCCAAAGCCTTCAACTGGTTCGCAGAAAGTGGATCTGCAACAGGCAAGTGTTGGTTGATGGTGGGTGTGTTATGGTCTGCTGTAGCAAAGGTGCGCTCTGGATGTTTTACGCCGATACCTCTACTTTTTAAACCCAAAAAAGCCACTGGACTTGTAACTTCATGGATCATATGACGGTCAATGAACAATACATCCGGACCATTTTCAATCTTTCGTACTACATGGGAATCCCATACTTTATCAAATAGCGTTTTTGCTTGGCTCATAATCATTGTTAATCTAAGTGGACAAATTTATTAAAACAAGGATTTTTGCCATAGAAACAAAATTCCAAATTACGATGTTCAACGAGTAAGTTGTTAAAATTTAGGTGTAGAAAATTAGTTATACTTATATTTGAATTTATCATCCCATATGTTTGGTAAGATGGACCAACAGTGCTGTTTTTACTATAATATTTCCCTATGAAAAATATTTCTCTATTAGTTCTAGTCTTATTTTTTTCCGCTTGTGATCGAGATTCGATCGAAGATAGGGCAGTCGCCGCTAGTTCTAATATTAAAATTATTGGAAAAGGGTATGATGCCAATGGTAATTTTCTCAGAAACGTATATCAATACGATAATCATCGTAACAAATATAATCCCAATGGCTCTATTGACCTTTTTTCCGAACTTGGAATCTCCGAAAGATTATACGCTGGTTATTTTGCTGATAAGAAAGGTATTACACTAAGGGAATATGTTAGAAACAATGAAAATATATTTCACTACAAAGACTTCAATACCAGTAAATTATTCAAAATTTCGATGCCTTATATCAATACCTCTCAATGGACTTATTGGCATCATAATGAGGTTATATATTTTTTTTATAAAGAAGATGATACCTACAATGCAACCGATGGGACGGTTGAGTATAAGATGAAACTTTTGAATTTAAAGACCAACGAAGAATCAACTATTGGCTTTGGGAAGTTTGATGATGGATTCTATGGTGTGAAAACGGCACTGGTAGGAAATAAAGTTTATCTCCATTGGAACCGATATAGTTATGATGCCAATACCGAAGAATTTTTTATGGCCTTCGATCTGGATAATTTGAAAATAATGGATAGGCGATCGGATTTTAAAAAGGACACTTATAATTTGGTTGGAGACGATAAGGGGAATTGTTATCTGTTTGGAAGGGAATTTAACTATAAATACGATTACAATTCCCAGTCGATGGAGGAATTGAGTATACAAGGAGAAACCACGTATTTATATAATAGCTATACGGGCTTTACAAATTCCCAGGTCATAATTGATGACAAATATTATGCATCCACCATTGGCCCTCAACCAGGAACAGGGGCAATTTATCCCATAATTTATGATTTAAAGACCGGGGAGGTGCAATGGATTGATATTTTTAATGAAATTACGCAATTTGAAGAAGACGAACATCCATGGCGGCCAATCGTACAGAGCTATAGCTTAGATTATAGAAATAAGGTTTATTTATTGGGCGCGTCCAATAATCTGGCCGTTCCACACAAGTCACATGGAGTTTTTACAGTTGATTTTGAGGGCAACGTTTTAAGCAAACAGAAAATACCAATAGCGCCTTTTCAGATAATCAACTAATGTAATTCCAAATATTCTTGTGCTTTATGAGCTGTGCATAGGTATACCGTATCACATGGTTTTCATCCTTTTGGAGGGAAGGGTCTTCTTTTAGTAATTGCAGGACGTGGTATCTGGCTGCCTTTAGAATATCATTGTCTATTACAATGTCCGCAATCTTTAAATTCAGTACCCCACTTTGTTGGGTGCCCATTAAATCTCCTGGCCCCCTAAGTTTAAGATCCACTTCTGCGATTTCAAATCCGTCATTGGTACTTACCATGGTCTCCAATCTGGTCTTTGCCTCTGCCGATAGCTTATGGCCCGTCATCAGGATGCAAAAACTCTGGTCCGCACCACGCCCAACCCTGCCTCTCAATTGGTGTAATTGCGATAATCCAAAGCGCTCTGCACTTTCAATGATCATCACGGAGGCATTGGGAACATTCACGCCCACCTCAATTACCGTGGTGGCCACCATGATCTGGGTTTTTCCGGCAACAAAGCGTTCCATTTCGTAATCTTTGTCCTCTGCTTTAAGCTGCCCGTGAACAATCGAAATTTGATAGTCGGGCAGGGGGAAGTCCCTCGAAATGCTGGCATATCCATCCATGAGGTCCTTGTAGTCCAAGGCTTCAGATTCCTGTATCAAAGGATAAACAATATAGACTTGTCTGCCTTTCTTGATTTCTTCCCTGATAAAAGCAAAGACTTTTAACCTATTGGCGTCATACCGATGCACCGTTTTTATGGGTTTCCTTCCTGGAGGAAGTTCATCGATCACAGAAATATCCAGATCCCCATAAAGGCTCATGGCCAAGGTTCTGGGAATAGGTGTGGCGGTCATGACCAGGATATGGGGAGGCATTTCGTTTTTATGCCATAATTTGGACCGTTGGGCTACCCCAAAACGGTGTTGCTCATCAATAATGGCTAGACCCAAATTTTTAAACTGCACCTTATCTTCCAGCAGTGCATGGGTCCCGACCAAAATATGTAGTTCCCCGCTTTCCAATTGCTCATGGATTACCTTTCGGGCCGACTTTTTTACAGAACCTGTCAATAGGGCTATCTCAATTCCTACTCCTTTCAACAGTTCTTTGATACCATTGAAATGTTGATTGGCCAAGATTTCGGTAGGGGCCATCAGGCAAGCCTGAAATCCATTGTCAATGGCCAGCAACATGGTCATTAGGGCCACAATGGTTTTTCCCGAGCCAACATCGCCCTGTAACAAGCGGTTCATTTGGGCATTGCTGCCCAGATCGGTCCTGATTTCCTTGATGACCCTTTTTTGGGCATTGGTAAGCTCAAAAGGGAGGTGGTTGTTGTAAAATTCATTGAATATGGTGCCCACCTTGTCAAAATTATAGCCTTTGATCTTCTGTTTTCGAAGTAGTTTTTTAGAAATCAACTGAAGTTGCACATAAAAGAGTTCCTCAAACTTCAAGCGGAATTGGGCTTTGGCCAACAGTTCCGTGCTCTTTGGGAAATGTATGTTGAACATGGCCTTACTCTTGGGT
This sequence comes from Sediminicola sp. 1XM1-17, assembly GCF_037203765.1. Taxonomy (NCBI): domain Bacteria; kingdom Pseudomonadati; phylum Bacteroidota; class Flavobacteriia; order Flavobacteriales; family Flavobacteriaceae; genus Sediminicola; species Sediminicola sp. 1XM1-17. Next base: position 75,418 of record NZ_JBBCAS010000002.1, read on the forward strand.
AACAGGTGCAACTCCTTAAGCAATGGTTCGGATAAGGTTTCCCTGAAATGCCCCTTGGTTTCTATAAACAATTGCTGCATCAGCTTATTGATGACCTTATTGGAAATGCCTTTGTTGCTCAGTTTCTCCGTGGAGGGATAAATGGGCTGCATGGCAATCTGAATTCCTTTTTCATGATCCGATTGTAGTTCCATGTCAGGATGGGGCATGGAAAAGGTGCCGTTAAAAAAATTGGTCCTTCCAAAGACCACATAAGGTATGTTCAGCTTAATATTTTCGCGTATCCACTTTTGTCCTCGGAACCATACAAGTTCCATTTGTCCGGTTTCATCAACAAAAGTCGCTACCAGGCGTTTTCCTTTTTTCTGTTCCACGGATTTTAAATGGACAATCTTTCCCACGACCTGCACATCGGCACTGTTCCGTTGCAATTCGTTAATCTTATAATACTGGGTTTTGTCTATATACCTGTTGGGAAACAGGTTGATGAGATCTTGGTAGGTATGTATTCCCAACTCCGATTGGAGTGTTTCGGCCCTATTTGGACCCACTCCTTTAAGGTAAACGATAGGTGTTTGAAGGGAAATGGAATTCATGCGTCTAAAATAGTGGATACTCCATACACCTGCAACAAACCAAATTTCTTATTTTGGTACAGGTTTTGACAATGAGCCTTTTATGCAGAAACTTTTTTTTAGTATTCTTCTTTGCTTCTTCCAGATCTCCTTCGCCCAGCGACAAGATAAGGTAGATTTCACCCACGCCCATGTTTCCCTGTCCATTGATCCTACTTTAAAACAGCTTGAAGGGACCGTGGTCTATACCTTTGAAACACTGGAAAAGGTATCGTCTTTTTTTTTGGATGCCAAGGACATGGATTTTTCCAAAGTCGTTTTGAATGATAAAAATGTGAGATTCACTAACGATGGAAGTAAAATCACAATACTCAAAAAACTCGGAAAAAATAGTACCAACACATTGATGCTGTCCTACAGGGTGAAGCCAAAACAAGCGGTCTATTTTATAGGATGGGACCAAAATGAAAACAATCCGCAGGTATGGACCCAAGGGCAGGGTAAATATACGAGTCATTGGCTACCTAGTTTTGATGACATGACAGAGAAGGTAGAATTTGATCTGCAGATAACCTTTGATAAACAGTATCAAGTCATGGCCAATGGAAAACTCAAAAGCACGGCAATATCGCAAGGGTCAAAAACATGGAGTTATGATATGGACGCCCCTATGAGCAGCTACCTGGTGGTTTTCGCCATTGGCAAATACCAAATGCAAGAAGAGGAATCTAGTTCTGGAATTCCCTTGCAGATGTACTATTATCCCGCGGACAGTCTTCTGTATGAACCGACCTACAGGGACAGCGGGAAAATTTTTGATTTTCTGGAAGCCGAAATAGGTGTTCCCTATCCATGGCAGAATTATAAACAAATGCCTGTAAGGGACTTTCTTTATGCGGGAATGGAAAATACGGGGACCACTATTTTTTCAGATGCCTACATGGTAGATTCCATAGCTTTTGTGGATAAGAACTATGTGAATATCAATGCCCATGAATTGGCGCACCAATGGTTTGGGAACCTTGTAACCGAGGAGGATGCTTCCCATCATTGGCTTCAGGAAGGATTTGCCACCTATTATGCGTATCTGGCGGAAAAACAAATTTTTGGGGATGATCATTTTTATTGGAAGTTGTTCAAAACGGCCAAACTTATACATGAACTCTCCAGTGAAAGCAGTGGGGAGGCATTGGACAATCCCAAAGCCTCAAGTCTTACATTTTATGAAAAAGGAGCTTGGGCGTTGTTTATTTTGCAAGAGCTGATGGGGGAGGAGGCCTACAAAAAAGGTATCATGGATTACCTCGAGAATTATAAATTTCAAAATGTGACCCTTCCAAAATTTATCGGATCTATGGAAGGTACCAGTGGAATGGATCTTTCCAAATATGAGAACGAATGGCTCAGAAGTACAGATTTTCATTTTGATATGGCTATGGAGAAATTAAAGGAACATTCGTCGTCCATTATGGAATTTTATGAGTTGGAGCGAGAATTGATGACCACCAAAGGTCATACAGAAGAGATCATTTCCAGGTATTGGAACGGAACTCAGTCAGATTTTCTCAAAATAGCCATAATTGAAAATTACCATTCCTCCCTTTCCGAAGCCTTTTCAAAACAAATCCTGAATGAGGGAAGTTTAAAGGTTAGGCAGGCTATGGCGGTAAATATTCCTAAAATACCACTGTCATTAAAATCGGATTTCGAAGCCCTTTTAAATGATGACAGTTATGTGACCTTAGAGAACGCCCTTTACAAATTATGGGTCTATTTTCCGGAAGATAGGGCGGTGTATTTGGATAAAACCAGTGGTTGCATAGGGCTGCCCAATAAAAACATTCGATTGTTGTGGCTGACGTTAGCCTTGATCACCAAAGATTACCAGCCAGAAAATAAATCCATTTTTTATACCGAACTAAGCGGATATACGGCAACCAATTTCCCCATGGAGGTACGCCAAAGTGCATTTCAATATCTTGCCGATACCGTAGGTTTGTCTGACCAGAATCTTATGGATTTGTTGAATGCCTGTTTCCACCATTCGTGGCAATTTAAAAAGTTTGCCAGGGATTTATTGGATCAATTGATAGCACGTGATGATTACAAAAAGCGCATCAATGGTCTAAAGGGAAAACTAAATCAGGAACAATTGCGTTATATAAACAACAAAACAACCTAGTATGAGGGCAATGGTAATTTCTGGCGGTGGAAGTAAGGGAGCTTTTGCGGGTGGTGTTGCCCAATACCTTATGCAAGAGCAAAAACACAATTACGATCTCTTTTTGGGGACCTCTACAGGAAGTTTGCTCATTTCTCATCTGGCACTTCAAAAGATTGAAAAAATAAAGGAGGTTTATACCAACGTTAGCCAGGATAACATTTTTAGTAATTGTCCCTTTGTCATCAAGAAAAAGTACGGCATTGAGAACATTGGAATCAACCATGTCAATGTTATGAAGAACTTTTTTAAGGGCAGTAAGACCTTTGGAGAAAGTCACCATCTTTTGGACCTGATACGAAACACCATTACGGTTCAAGAGTTTGAAGCCCTGCAGGGCGGTCCGAAGGATATTGTTATCACGGTGTCCAACCTGTCGCTCAATCAGGTAGAATATAAGTCCATCAAGGATTTTACATACGATGAATTTTGTGAATGGATATGGATTTCGTGTAATTATACGCCATTTATGACCTTGGTAAAAAAGAATGGGTGCGAGTATGCCGATGGAGGTTTGGGAAGTATGGTGCCCATAGAAGAGGCCATTAAACGGGGCGCTACCGTTGTAGATGCCATCATACTACAAACGGAGATTACCCATTTAAACAGAATGCCTTCCAAGAACGTATTTTCATTGCTTACGAGTATGTTTGCATTTATGTTGGATCGTATCGAGCATCAGAACATTCGTATAGGAAAGTACGTGGCGAAACATAACGATGCTATTATCAATTTTTATTATACACCTACCGTGCTTACCACCAATTCCTTGATCTTTAATAAGGAAAGGATGACTGCCTGGTGGGAAAGCGGGTACAACTTTGCAAAACACAAGAATTCAGAATTAAATCCGATAGAACCTCAATGAGAGCATTAGTAATAAGCGGTGGAGGAAGCAAAGGGGCCTTTGCTGGCGGAGTGGCACAATATCTTATGGAGGTTGAAAAACGACAGTACGATATTTTTGTGGGCACCTCTACCGGAGGTCTTTTGATACCACATTTGGCTACGAACAACGTGGGAAAATTGTATGATATCTATACGAATGTAAATTCACTTTCCATTTTTAGTTTAAATCCGTTTATCGTACGCAAAAAGGGAGACAGGAAATATGTGTCCATCAACTTTTTTACGACATTTCTTCAATTCATCAAAGGTAAAAGGACCTTTGGGGAAAGTAAGGCCCTAAAAAGGACCATAAAGAGAAACTTTACGTTTGAGGAGTACAAGTTTATTTTAAAAACCCATAAGGATGTGGTGGTCACCGTATCCAATCTTTCCAAAAATAGGGTAGAATATAAGTCGATCAGGGATTTTTCCTATGAGGAATTTTGTGAATGGATTTGGATATCCTGTAATTATATTCCCTTTATGTCCCTTGCCAAAAAAGATGGTTTTGAATATGGCGATGGGGGATTGGGTTGTGTTGTGCCCATTCAGGAGGCAATCCGACGGGGAGCCAAGGTGGTGGATGCCGTAATTTTGGAATCGGAGAAAATGGAACACAATAAGGTGTTGGGCAAAAACCCCTTTTCCTTAATGTTGAGTATCTATGGCTTTGTGCTGGACCAAATAGAATTTCACGATATTTCCGAAGGGATACTTGCCGCCAAGCATAATGGGGTAGAGCTGAACCTTTACTATACCCCCACAAAGCTTACCGAAAATTCCTTGGTCTTCAACAAAAAGTTGATGAAACAGTGGTGGTTGCAGGGCTTTGAATATGCCCAAAATAAGGCTTATGATGCCAATAGGGATAAGTAATCCCTACCAGAGTTCGCTTATTTCCTTTTTTACGTATGCCAGAGCAGTAGCTGATGGTGACTGCTTGTCCATGGTCTCGTTCAGGATATCCTCCCTAAGCTTGTCCGCAGTTTCCGCTTGGCTCATCGCAGCGCTTCTGATGGCCTTGATGGTTGCATTTTTGGACGCTTTTATCACGCTCCAACACTCGTCGGTAAGGTAGATTTGTTGGGATAGGTTATGCTCAAATTCGTTTTCTATATTCTTGATCAATAGATTTTCGTAATCCATTTTGTTCGCGGATAGCGGCTTTACCCTAACCACCAGGCTTGGGATGGAAATACGTTCCAAAAATAGGGCCATGCGCTCATAGGCCTGTAAACGGATGGGTAATGTGTTTTTTTGGGAATCCTTGTGCAACAAATACCGTCTGCGGCCTTCCTCATTTTTTGTATGCAATCTAAAAAAGTAAAATGCAACGGCCCCAGTAACTACTGCAGGCAATAAATAGGCAAACATCTGATAAATTTGGTCTCCGGTCATAGTTGGTTATTTTGGCCCGATACAATCGGGAAATTTTAGTTTCAGTTAAAGAACGGCGTATTATCCGAATTAGTATATCACTTTCTCTTTTTGAGCAGGTGAATATTAAGCAAAATTTTACGATCACATTACCCAATATTTTCACCCATGTTTGGTATGGATGCCAATAAGGTAGGCTATAAAACATTGATGAAACCCAGCAGTAGTTCAACTTTTACTTTAAGGCTGCCAAAGTACTAATGTTGTTTCATATCACTGCGGACCATCAGGTAAAAGGCATCAAAGTTGGGATGGACTTTTACCAGAAGAGCCTCTCCAGAACTAATTTTGCCCACGGCCCTGATTCTTTCCGGTACGATCTGATGGGTCTTGGATAAATAATCCACAAGGGCACCTGCACGTCTTGTTGCCATGTCCAATCCTGTCCCGTTAGTGGAATTCCCTTCCACGGTAATGAACATGGATCTATGGGCTTTTAGGACGGTCGCCAATTTTTTAAGAAGGGGAGTGGCATCGGTTGCTATCTTAACATTCGAGGCATTCGCCCCAAATAAGATACCCTTATCCATCTTGATGGCCACAGCGCCATTTTCTACTTTTATTTCGGCTTCCTCTCCAAAAGACTTTTTGAAATCGGTCAATAACAGCAAGGCCGTAGAATCATTGGCATTCAAGGTTTCGTTGATGGTCTTTAATTTAGCTTCTTTTTCCCTGAGGCTTTCCAGAGCGCGACCAATATTGTCCGTTTTTTGGGTAGAGGCCTCCATAAAAGTACTCATGTTCTTCAATAACTGGGCATTGGTGACCTTCAGATCCTCTAGCTGTGCTTCGAAAGACTCAGCCCTGGCCAGACTGATATTTTCCCTTTTCTTGGATTCTGATAAAGCCGTTTGTGTAGTGGAAAGGGTTTCTTTCAGACTTTCAATTTCTGCTTGTAGCTCTTTTTTGTTTTGCGCAGTTAGGACAAATGATGTTGATAATAGTATTAATAATGTTGCGTAAACTTTATTCATTGCAAGATCCATTTAAAAAAATAAGGCGCCACAAAAGTAGCGCCTATTTCCAATTTTGAAAATTTTATTTTGCAGCGGCATCGAGATAGTCCAAACTCATCTGAGTCAGTGTTTTAACCCCCAAAAGCAAGCCACTGTCATCTATAAGAAAATCGGGTGTATGGTGCGGGAAGGCATCTTTGTTGCCAGGAGTCATTCCCCCCAAAAAGAAATAAAACCCGGGAACTACTTTTTGGAAATAGGAGAAATCCTCTGCTCCCGTTACGGCCTTTTGTAACAATACATTATCGGTTCCAGCCACCTTTTGCATGGTTGGAAGCATTTGGGCCACCAAATCTGGGTCGTTATAGGTAATTTCGGTACTATTGGTAATTTCAATGGTAGCATCACCTCCATAGGCTTTTGCCAAGGCAGGAACCATTTCTTTCATGCGCCTATTGATCAAGGCCTGCATGTCATAATCCAACGTACGGATGGTACCGATCATTTCGGCACTTTCGGGAATAATATTAAAGCGTACCCCACTATTGATCTTACCCACCGTTATTACAGCAGCCTCATTGGTCAGTTCAGCTTCCCTACTGATAATGGTCTGCAGTCCATCAATAATTTTTGCACTGATCACGATCGGATCTACCCCGGACCATGGCTGAGAACCGTGGCTCTGTTTTCCTTTTACATTGATTACAAAACGCTGGGCCGCAGCCATAGTTCCACCCGCTTTATAGCGAATAGTACCTACCGGAGTGGCCGAATTTATATGTAGCCCGAATATGGCATCTACTTTAGGATTTTCCATAACCCCTTCCTTGATCATCAAGGAAGCACCACCTTCCTCACCCGGAGGAGCACCTTCTTCAGCAGGTTGAAAAATGAACTTCACCGTACCGCGAATCTGGTCCTTGTTTTTGGAAAGAACCTCGGCAACCCCCATTAATATAGCGGTATGCGTGTCGTGGCCACACGCATGCATGACACCTACTTTTTCTCCCAAAAATTCGGTGGTTACCGTGGATTTGTAGGGAAGGTCGTTACGCTCAACCACTGGTAGGGCGTCAATATCTGCCCGCAGTGCCACCACTTTGCCAGGGAGATTTCCTTTGAGGATACCCACAACTCCGGTTTTGGCTACCCCAGTCTGAACTTGGATGCCCAAGGATTTGAGGTGCGCCGCAATTTTCTCGGCCGTTTTGTACTCACGGTTCGATAATTCTGGATTTTTATGGAAATCCCTTCTCCATTCAATGACTTTGTTTTCAACGGACTTGTACTGTGCGTCCAAACTAGGTCCTTGCGCAGTAGCAATTCCCCCGAGAAGTATAAGTCCTAAAAATGCTTTGTTTTTCATATGGTGTTAAATTATAATTTTAAAATGGTATACCCTTCTCCATCGAGCTGGATCAGAGCTGTCATGGCCGAAAGGGAGATCTGTACCCCAGGGATCAGTTCTGTTCTCTCGAAACCTCTTGATGCAGCGGACTGGCCGCACATAATTATCTGTACATCGGCCTTCAACAATGCCTCTATCAATTGGTAATTAGGGTTGTCTACTTGGTATCGCTTTTGATAGGCGGTATTGTTCAAAAGGTCTTTCCCGGCCTTACTGTGTACCACCATGGCCACTTTTAACTGCTTTTTTGGTATTCCGCTCTGGGCATGCATATTCAAAAACCGGGCAGCCGTTTCTATGGAGAGATTAAGTTCCCCCATTTCTTCGGAGCTACTGGTCACATCAAAAACCACCTTGAACTCCTTTTGAGTATCAAGTTTAAACTCGGGATTATCCACCCGAAAGACCTTGCCGAACCCTTCTATGATGGGTCCCGCATTTTTGGACTGGGCAAACACGGTATTGGATAGTATTAAAAGGAAAAAAATGAATAAAGTAGCTGTAAATATTCTCATGGCAGGAAGTTAAAACGCTAAATATATTTAAAAATCAGAAGACACCCTGTTAATGTTCATAATAATTAAAGTATGATTTTAGGATAAAGTTATTTATGGTTAATTTCACAGTTCCTTAGGATTTAAACCAAAACACATTGGAAAAATATTTAAAAGTTCTGAATGAGGCTCAAAAAGCGCCAGTTCTGCACAAGGATGGTGCATTAATGGTAATTGCTGGTGCCGGTTCAGGAAAAACAAGGGTACTGACCTACCGAATTGCTTATTTGATGGACCAAGGGGTTGATTCCTTCAATATTCTCGCCCTGACATTTACAAATAAGGCGGCACGGGAAATGAAGAAGCGTATTGCCGAAATTGTTGGTAGTTCCGAAGCGAAAAATCTGTGGATGGGAACCTTCCATTCTGTTTTTGCCAAGCTTTTGCGATTTGAAGCCGATAAATTGGGGTACCCGAGCAATTTTACCATTTATGACACTCAAGACTCCCAACGTCTCATCGCCTCCATTATTAAAGAAATGGGGTTGGACAAGGATATTTATAAATACAAGCAGATACAGAATAGGATATCTTCCTATAAGAACAGTCTTATAACCGTCAAAGCCTATTTCAACAACCCTGAGCTCGTAGAGGCCGATGCCATGGCAAAACGTCCCAGGACAGGGGAAATCTACAAGAATTACGTAGATCGTTGTTTTAAGGCAGGTGCTATGGATTTTGATGACCTTCTGTTGAAAACCAATGAATTGCTCAGCAGATTCCCAGAGGTTTTGATGAAGTATCAGAACAGGTTTAAATATATATTGGTGGATGAGTACCAGGATACGAACCACTCACAATATTTGATTGTCAAGGCCCTTTCCGATCGCTTCCAGAATATTTGTGTGGTAGGTGATGATGCTCAGAGTATCTATTCGTTCCGAGGGGCCAATATCAATAACATCCTCAATTTCCAAAAGGATTACGAGAATGTAGCCATGTATCGCTTGGAACAGAATTATCGTTCTACCAAGAATATTGTGAATGCAGCCAATTCCATCATTGCCAAAAATACCAAGCAACTTGAAAAAGTAGTGTGGACGGCCAATGATGATGGACCACCAATTAAATTGCACAGAAGTACCACCGATGCAGAAGAAGGAAGGTTTGTTGCCGAATCCATTTTTGAACACCGGATGCAGGAACAACTGCTCAATGGCAGTTTTGCCGTACTCTACAGGACCAACTCCCAATCTCGTTCCATAGAGGACGGACTGCGGAAGCGTGATATTCCCTACAGGATTTATGGTGGACTATCATTCTATCAGCGCAAGGAGATCAAAGATGTACTCAGTTATCTGCGCTTGGTCCTAAATCCAAAAGATGAAGAAGCCCTAAAACGTGTTATCAATTTCCCGGCAAGGGGAATTGGGCAGAGTACGATGGACAAGTTGTTGGTGGCTGCAAACCATTATGGGCGCTCCATTTTTGAGGTAATGGAAAACCTAGATAAAATAGATCTCAAGATCAATTCGGGTACCAAACGAAAATTGGAGGATTTTGTAACGATGATCAAGAGTTTTCAGATCACCAATGAGTCCTATGACGCCTTTGCCATTGCGGAACATGTTTCCAAAAAGACCGGATTGTTGTTGGAGTTTAAAAAGGATGGTACGCCAGAGGGTATTGCCAAAATGGAGAACATTGAGGAATTGCTCAATGGAATGAAGGATTTTGTGGAAGGACAAAAAGAAATTGCCGATGCCACGGGAAACCTGTCCGAATTTATGGAGGATGTTGCCCTTGCCACAGATCTGGACAAGGATACCGCAGATGAGGATAGGGTAGCACTGATGACCGTGCATATGGCCAAAGGTCTGGAGTTCCCTTTCGTGTATATAGTAGGGATGGAAGAGGATCTTTTTCCTTCGGCCATGAGTATGAATACCAGAAGTGAACTGGAGGAAGAACGCAGATTGTTCTATGTGGCCCTGACTCGGGCCGAGAAGCAAGCGTACCTGACCTATACCCAGAGCAGGTATAGATGGGGTAAACTCGTCGATGCGGAACCCAGTAGGTTTTTGGAGGAGATAGATGAACAATATATTGAGAACTTGACTCCGGTAGATAACTATCGCTATAAGTCCTTTATCAATACAGATATTTTTGGGGACGTGGACAAGAGCAAACTCAGACAGGTGAAGCCACAGTCGGGGACACCACCCACAAGTCATAAGCCCAATGAGAATCAGCTTAGAAAATTACGTAAATTGAAACCAGAATTGGCTACCCCGGTGGGAAATACCAATGAGGTAGATCCCAATTTGGCGGAAGGATCCTTGGTGAACCATACTCGTTTTGGAAGAGGGACTGTTTTAAAAATAGAAGGAATAGGCAACGATAAGAAGGCAGAAATAAAGTTTGATAAAGGGGACATTAAGAAACTTCTGCTCCGTTTCGCTAAATTGGAGGTCCTATCCTAAAAAAATAGGTAGAAAAATGGCAGAATTTATAAAAATATATCCGGAAAATCCTAACCCTAAAGAAATCAAGAAAGTAGTTGACGTTCTTAGAAAAGGAGGCTTGGTCATTTACCCAACAGATACGGTTTATGGTTTGGGTTGTGACATAACCAACACAAGAGCGCTAGAAAAGATAGCAAGAATTAAAGGTATTAAGCTGGACAAAGCCAATTTTTCCTTTATATGTGCGGATCTTAGCAACCTGTCCGATTATGTGCGTCAAATTGATACTGCTACGTTTAAAATATTAAAAAGGGCCCTTCCTGGGCCATATACTTTCATTCTACCGGGAAATAACAACCTTCCCAAGGAATTTAAAAAGAAGAAAACTGTAGGTATAAGAGTGCCGGATAATTCCATAGCCAAGGCTTTGGTCGAGGCACTGGGTAATCCCATTGTATCTACTTCTATACGAGATGAGGATGAGCTTTTGGAATATACCACAGATCCAGAACTGATTTTGGAAAAATGGGATAATCTGGTAGATATTGTTATTGATGGTGGTTATGGGGATAATGTTGCCTCCACTATTATAGACCTGTCCGACGGTGAGCCCCAAGTAATCAGGGAAGGCAAGGGAAGCTTGGATATTCTCTAAACTTCAATAGCAAACACTTGTTTATGTGATGATTTAAAGGCATAAAAAAAGCCGCAACTAAAAGTTGCGGCTTTTTAATTGTATTAAAACAATTCTTATTTGTTGATCTTAGGATCTTTCATTCCTTCTTCGATCATGCTGTAGAATTGGTCAATTTTAGGAAGAACTACAATTCTTGTTCTTCTGTTTTTAGCTTTATCAGTAGAGGATACTGGTACATACTCACCTCTACCTGCTGCAGTCATACGAGCTGGATTAACTCCAAAATCTTTTTGCAAGATACGAACAACAGCTGTTGCTCTCTTAACACTTAGATCCCAGTTGTCCAAAAGAACTCCACTGCTGTAAGGCACTGTATCAGTGTGACCTTCAACCATAAATTCGAAATCTGGCTTGTTGTTTACTACTTTAGCAACTTTACCCAAAACTTCTTTAGCTCTGCTAGTTACGTTGTAGCTACCACTGCTGAACAATAATTTGTCAGAAATAGAAACAAAAACAACACCTTTTTCAACACTGATTTCGATATCCTCATCATCCAAGTTGCCAAGAACACCTTTTAAACTTTGTACCAATGCCAAGTTTACAGAATCTCTTCTAGTAATAGCGTCGTTCAATTTTCTAATGGTAAGGTCTTTTTCTTTTAAGCTTTCCAAAGATTTCTCTAAGTTATCGGCACCTTTGCTAGTTAATGTAGTTAGGTTACCCATGTTGTTGATCAAATCCTGGTTGTTTGCTTTAAGGAATGCATTTTGGTCTTCCAAAGTCTTCATTCTTGAAGTTGCAGAAGCTTTTTCCTCTAAACATCCGTTTAATTTAACGGTAGCAGAGTTTAATAAATCTTGAGTTTCTTTCTGCTTTGCTTCTAAATCGGAGTATTTCTTTTGAGAAACACATGAAGATAACAATAACGCTACCCCTAAACAACCTACTAGTATTTTTTTCATAATGTTTGTTTTGTTTTTTTGTTCTGATTAATTTTTTTTTGTTCTATTTATTTAGGCCAAAATTATATAAAAACCTAGCGCTTGGATAGGCCATTTAGTTAATTTTTTACTAAAGTGTTAAATTTTCGTACTTGATATACGAAATGTGACCAAACAATGGATCTTGCAGCGTAGTATTTCTTAAGAAAGTTACTTTTTTCCCGCTTTTTGTACATTTTGCCAAACTGCCTGTAAAAACTGAGATGAGCCCTTAATATGGCCCAGCAATGCTTAAATTTCAATTGAAAGATAAAGCGCATTCCGGCCACCCCGTCCAATAATAGTCGAAAGAAGATAATTGGGAAGGCCTTTTTTCGGGGTAGATTTTTGGTGATAGAGAACAAAGAGTTCCTAAAATTTAAGTAGGTTTTCTTTGGATTCATATTGCTCAATGTAGATCCCCCAAGATGGTAAACATGTGAAGTGCCAACGTAGTAAACCTTATAACCCTTATTTTTTGCCCTCCAACATAGGTCAACTTCCTCCTGATGGGCAAAATAATCCTCGTCAAATCCACCTAATTCTTGAAACACCTTATTTTTAATAAACATACACGCCCCCGTGGCCCAGAAAATTTCCTTGAGATCATCATATTGATGTTCATCTTTTTCCAAGGCCTGAAAGATTCGCCCCCTACAAAAAGGATATCCCAATTGATCTATAAATCCACCTGCAGCTCCTGCATATTCAAAATAGTCCTTATTTTTATAATCCAGGATCTTTGGTTGTATGATTGCAGCATCTGGCAATTCTTCAAAGGTCTTTAGAATAGGTTGGAGCCAGTTCGGGGAAACTTCGACATCAGAGTTCAGCAAACATAGAATTTCCGCATCTACAAATTTTAAGGCATCATTGTAGCCTTTGGCAAAACCCCCATTTATTTCGTTTTGGATTATCCTTATATCAGGATACTGTTCTTTGATAAAAGCTATAGAGTTATCTGTAGATGCATTGTCGGCTACATAAATGTCCGCACCTATAGAGTATTTAGTGACAGAAGGGAGAAATTGTTCCAATAGAGCTTCTCCGTTCCAGTTAAGTATGACAATTGCTATTCTTGACATTCATGTCCATGCCGATCCTAGTGCGGCACCTCATTTATTTAAGTTATATGGCAAATGTATTTCTTGCCAACCAAATACTGGTACTTTCCAAAGCTCACAAATTAACGGCTAAAATCAGGAATATGCTGTAAAAAAGTATATTTTTCTTCCTGTAGGTCCATTTTGCAATAATAGTGGTCCTGCCCATTGGTAACTATTAAGTAATTGGCCTTCAATTGCATATTATAGCGGGCAATCTGATCAAAAACAGTTTGTGTGATCTTTATTTCAGGAGCTTTGCATTCCACTAAAATTTCAATGGAGCCATCAGAATTGTATACCACCACATCATATCTTTTGACCATCTCGTTGAGCTTAACCTGCTTTTCAACGTTGATTAGACTATGGGGATACTTTTTATCGGATATTAAGTGATGTACCACATGTTGCCGAACCCATTCCTCGGGCTGTAATACCACAAATTTTTTGCGTATAACATCAAATATCTGGACTTTATTTTCGCTATTTTTGAAGCGAAAGTCATATGCCGGAAAGTTCAGTGGTTGCATAGGGCAAATTTGATGATTTTTTTTGGATGAAGGAAGTAAAACAGATAGTCTCGGATATTAAAAGTGGAAATATAAAGCCCATTTATTTTTTAATGGGGGAGGAGTCCTATTATATAGATAAGATTGCCGAGTATATCGAAAAAAACGTACTTACCGAAGAGGAACGGGGTTTCAACCAAATGGTAATGTATGGAAAAGAGGTTACCATAGACGAAATCGTCAGTAATGCCAAACGATATCCCATGATGGCGGAAAAACAGGTGGTCATAGTGAAGGAGGCACAGCATTTGGTAAGGTCCATTGAAAATTTGGTCAGTTATGCGGAAACCCCCCAACCCACTACCGTATTGGTGTTTTGTTACAAATACGGCAAACTGGACAAGCGAAAAAAAATATATAAGAGCATCCAAAAGAACGGTGTTTTATTTGAAAGCAAAAAACTGTATGACAACCAGGTTTCAGATTGGATAAGAATGGTGCTTCAAGGCAAGGGATATACCATTTCTCCGAAAGCCTCCATTTTATTGGTGGAATATCTGGGGACCGACCTTAGTAAAATTAACAACGAACTGGAGAAACTACAATTGGTAATTCCCAAAAATGTAGAAATTACTCCCGCTGCCATTGAGGAGCATATTGGTATAAGTAAGGACTTCAATAATTTTGAGTTAAAAAAGGCAATTGGGGAGCGCGATATTGTAAGGGCTACCCGGATTATTCATTATTTTGCGCAGAATCCCAAGGACAACCCTTTTGTGGTCACAGTTACTTTATTGCATACGTTTTTCTCCCAATTGCTTCAATATCACGGATTGTCCGATCACTCTTCGAAGAATGTCGCAAGCACCTTGGGTATCAATCCCTATTTTGTTAAGGAATATCAAACGGCGGCAAGAAACTATCCCATGAAAAAGGTGAGTCAGGTGATAGGCTATCTACGGGAAATGGATCTTAAAGGTAAAGGTGTTGGAGGTGCCAATTTGTCCCAAGCGGATCTTTTAAAAGAGCTTTTGGTGAAAATAATTTGATTATTTTCCGTCAGCGCTGTACTTCCCTGGACCCAATAACATAATGATAAGAAAAAAGCCAAGATATAAAATGGCCAATTCTTTCCTGCCCAAGGCGTCCGAAAGGTGTACTATAAAAGTTGCCACAAACATCGCAAAAGCAGGGGGTAAGGCTGCCCACCTGGTCTTGAATCCAATGATCATAAGAACTGGACAGATAAATTCAGCTATGACCGTTAAAAATAAAGAAGGTGCGGCACCAAGGCCAATAGGATCTGCGAATTCAAAATCACCACTTACCATTTTCTGGAATTTAGGATATCCATGGGTTAGCATCATGGCAGATGGAACAACACGTAAAAGTAACAATCCTACATCTGTGGTTAGTGAACTTTTCATTGTAATTTAAGATTTGAGTTGTATAAAAGTATGTAATTATTTTTAAATAACACCCAATAGGAGCATAAAGCCCATTAGGATAGGTGCAATTATAAGAACATTTTCTTTATGGATTACAATTCCTACCCTCATTTTAATGATGGGATGTGAATTTTTCAAATCCAAGGGCCATTGGCAGCAGTTGAACCATAAAGAGTTTGGCATGTCCCAAAACAAAAAAACCTGCCGAAAGGGGCAGGTTTGGTTTATGGGTTTTTTTTATCTATCTCAGTTTCGGGAAATCAGCCGGATTGGCTTCGTGCATGATACTGTAGATCTTTTCAAAAATATCCTCTGCATTAGGTTTTGAGAAATAATCCCCGTCCGTGGCATAAGCAGGTCTGTGTGCTTTGGCCGTGATGGTTTGTGGGGCACTATCCAAAAATTGATATGCACCTTGTTTTTCTACTATTTCCTGAATTAGATAGGCAGAACATCCTCCGGGTACATCCTCGTCTATAACCAATAATCTATTGGTCTTTTGTACACTCTTCAGGGTGTCGTGCTGTATATCAAATGGCAATAAACTTTGGGCGTCTATCACTTCCACATCTATACCTACTTCTTTTAGCTCTTGAGCCACTTGAAGCACGATTCTTAGGGTAGAGCCATAAGTTACAACAGTTATATCCGATCCTTCCTTTACCGTTTCCACAACGCCTATAGGTGTACAAAGTTCCCCTAAGTTATTGGGAATGGCTTCTTTTAAACGGTAACCATTTAAGCTTTCAATGATAAGTCCTGGTTCATCACTTTTCATCAAGGTGTTATAGAAACCAGCGGCTTTGGTCATGTCCCTTGGCACTAGGATATACATTCCTCTCAATAGATGGATCAAAGCTCCCATTTGGGAACCTGAGTGCCAAATACCTTCCAAGCGGTGTCCACGGGTCCTTACGATCAATGGGGCTTTTTGTTTTCCTACCGTTCTATAATGTAGGGTAGATAGGTCATCACTTAACAACTGCAAACCGTACAAAAGATAATCCAAATATTGAATTTCTGCTATAGGCCTCAAGCCGCGCATGGCAAGTCCAATACCTTGACCAATTATGGTAGCCTCTCGAATACCTGCATCAGCAATTCGAAGTTCACCGTACTTTTTTTGCAAGCCTTCCAAACCTTGGTTTACATCCCCAATGGCACCACTGTCTTCTCCAAAGATCAGTGCCTCGGGATGGGCCTCGAACAATTTGTCAAAATTGTCCCGAAGAATAACGCGTCCATCCACTTTTTCTGGTTGGGAATCGTACGTGGCTTTAATTTCTTCTATGCTTGTAGCTTTATTGGACAGTTCACTATGCAAATGGGAACTATAATGGGGCTGCATGTCATCAATGAATTTTTCTATCCATTGTAGCAGTTCCGTTTTGGAAGCAGAATTTTCCCCGATAAGATATCTCAGTGTTTTTCTTGCTTTGGAGGTCAAATCCTTTTTGGAAGGTTCCTCAATAGCAATAAGATCATTGACGATTTTGGAGATAAAAGTTTTGTTGGGACTGCTCTGTGCGGCATTTTCCAATAGGGCGACCAATGTTTTCTTGGCCTTTTTGTGAGGGGCCAAAAATTCGCTCCAAGCTTCTTTCTTGGCATTTCTAACTTCCTTTTTGGCCGATTTTTCAATGGCCAACAATTCATCCTCGGTAGTGATATTGTTTTCAAGGATCCATTCCCTAAAACGCTTGTTACAGTCGTTTTCGGCTTCCCAGGCCAAACGCTCCTCGCTTTTGTACCTTTCATGGGAACCAGAAGTGGAATGCCCTTGGGGCTGGGTAAGCTCCTTTACATGAATCAGCACAGGAACATGTTCTTCCCTGGCTATATCAGAGGCATTCTCATAGGCATGGATAAGGGCGGTATAGTCCCAACCATTGACCTTCAATATTTCGTAACCTTTATTGTTTTCATCCCTTTGGAAACCTTTTAATATTTCTGAGATGTTTTCTTTTGTCGTCTGGTGTTTGGCCGGTACTGAAATACCGTACTTATCGTCCCAAACACTGATCACCATAGGTACCTGCAATACGCCAGCCGCATTGATGGTCTCAAAAAAATGCCCCTCGCTGGTACTGGCATTTCCAATGGTTCCCCAAGCTACTTCATTACCTTCCTTTGAAAAATTGGTGGTATCTATCCCTGCTACGTTCCTATATATTTTGGATGCCTGCGCCAATCCCAACAATCTGGGCATCTGTGCCGCGGTTGGGGAGATATCGGCACTACTGTTCTTTTGTGCGGTCAGGTCTTTCCAGGTGCCGTCGGCATTTAAGCTATGGGTAGAGAAATGTCCGCCCATTTGTCTTCCGGCACTCATGGGTTCCTTTTCAATATCTGTAGTGGCGTATAGTCCATGGAAAAATTCCTTTGGCGACAATAGGTCCAGAGCCATCATAAATGTTTGGTCCCTATAGTATCCACTTCTAAAATCTCCATCCTTAAAGGATCGGGCCATAGCCAATTGTGGCAATTCCTTACCATCCCCAAAGATTCCGAACTTAGCTTTTCCGGTCAAAACTTCACGCCTTCCAAGAATACTGCATTCCCTACTAAGTACTGCTATTTGATAATCGTGTAAGATTTGATTTTTAAAATCTTCAAAAGAAATATCATTGCTAGTTTTTGAGTCTATCTTCATTACTGGGTGATGATTTTGCACAAAAATATCAAAATTGAGTGATTCATGCAATGTACGATACAGCTTATTTATTAATAAGTTATTAAATATTCCGTAATTGTAAAAAGCAAAATTATCAATAATGCAATAAAATGAAGATTTAATGATAATATATCAATGAATCAAAACCATTTCCTATTGAAAAGGCCTAGAAGGGTCTTTGGACTCAAGGTTACGATAAACCTGATTTTTTCTTCGTACTGAGGCTGGGAAACCTCCCAACCATTATTGGAATACAGGGGGAAGTAAAGTTCAAAATAGTCGGTTACCAAGTTCAATCGTATTCCAGAATCATATACAAAACGCTCATTGAAACCTTTGCTTTTAATAAAACCGATATCTCCATATAGTTCTATCCAACGCCATAGGTTGACACTGGCATTGGTGGTTGCGATCCAGTCATCGGAGAAGGGGTTTTCCAATTTGGATTTAAACCCACCTTCAGCGATGATGATTTGCTGGCTGTAAATACCACTATCCTCGGAACGGCCCAGGTAATTGTAATCAAAAAGGTAGTCTGTAGGTCTATCCAAGGCAAAACTAAAGAAGTCGGAGTTGGTCTTATTCCTAATAAATTTACCTGCGAAAAACCTCAAGTTCAACTGACGGTTGTTTTCAAAAAGTTTTCTGTACTCCAGGTTAAAAGCAACTTTGGAAAAATTATTGGAGTGTTGTGCATCCACGAACCAAGAGACATAATCGATCACCCCATTATTGGAGTTGATGTATCTGGCATTAATAACGTTATAGTCGGGATCCGTATTCAGGTTTTGGTTTTCATCCACGGTCCTCATTACGTTTACGTATCTAAAGGTGAGATATTCCCTCTTATTGGATATCAGGTTATCGGGTCTCCATCCAAAACTTACAGACGGGGTAATGGTGGTATATCTAGAATTTTCAGCAAAATGGAATGAAGATCCACTAAGGGAATAGTTTGCAACGAACATATTGCTGTCCTGGTAGTATTTTTTTAGATTGAACTTGCCATAGCCCACCAAGGCCTGCTCTTTAATGGCGTAGGAAGGTGCAAAATCAAATATAAACGGTCGCTCCAAAAGGGTTTTGTTATGAATTCGCATCCCGGGGGTTAATCCGTCGTAGATGTTGAAGCCCATTACAGGGACATAGAATATCTGGTTGTAATAGGGATCTTCCGTATCCTTAAAAAATTGAAACTTTAATTTTTTGTTACTGGAGAAAAACCCGTTCAAGGTTTTCCAATTATCCCTTTGGTTGAACTCCGGGATCTTTTGGTCAAAGTTCAATACCAGTCTATCTTCCCCTTGCCGGGGGATGGTAAAGGTTTTGCTTTCGGCAATATCGGAAAACCAGTATCTGGACACAACAGAGTCTTTACGCAGGCCGAACAGGGATATGGGCACGTTGGTACCCCCTTTGTTCTTTAAAGTGATTGCCAATGAATCATTGGTCTTGAAGACATTGCTGATGTTGTAGTCTATCCTTTTGTTGGAGGAAACGTACTCTTTTTTGAACCATTTGATATCCTTGTCCGTTGATTGTTCCAATATGCCCATAAAATCATTTGGGTCAACGGTCTTCAACTTGTAATCCGAATAGAATTGCGAAATACTTTTCGCTACTTGATCCTCCCCAATGTATTCCGAAAGATAAGCCAGTCCTAGTCCGGCCTTATAGCGGTTTGCTATTTTCTGATTGAACTTAATGAGGGAATCATTGGCCGTTACGAGTGATTGGTCCAAATTCTTTCTTGCAGTAAGCATATGAAGGAATGAATATTGCTCATTGAAGTCCATTTTCGCCAGATGAAAACTTCTAAGTCCCCAGATGGAAGAAAGCTTGCCCAATAATTTTTGATCTTCATAGTAGGTTTCCACATATTTGATCATGAGGTAATTGACAAGGGCGTCGTTGACCCATCTATCCTTCCTAATATCGAAAAAAAGGGTTTCCCTTAAAAAGCTGTTTAGTGCCGTTTTTAAAAATTCCATTTCAAATTGGAATTGATTTTCGTAAGGTCTTACAAACGAGGGCAACTGATTGAGTCCATAAAGCGGATTTTTTTGGTTGTCTATTTCACTTACCAATAATTGTTCGTGGGGATAAGCACCCAGGTTGTCCGTTATAAATTGTGCCACCTTGTTGATGGATACACCTTTTGATATAGGGTCGTACTTTGGAATTTCCAGATCCGTAACGACAGTGAGGGTAGGGGTTACGTGTTTTGTAAATGTTCTGGTGGGTGTCAGTATGATCTCACTGCTCTTTCTTAGATATCCTTTTAATATGGATTCTTTGGAAAATGGAGATACGCTAAATTTGGATTCGTTGAAATTACTGGTAAGAAACAATTCTTTTGAATAGTTGAATGTAATCTCGGTGTTCGTAATACCCGTATGGAGGTCTTCCAAATTCTTATTGGAATACAAGGTCCATTTGCCAGAATCGTACACTGCCGGGGTAAGATACCAGTCTTTTAAGTAGTATCTGTTTTTATTGTCATAGCCGTAGGGCGTAAATTTATTGGGAGGCAGTTTTACCCTATAGGTCAAAAAGATTTTAATGGAATCCTTTGGCGCCAGAGGCTCGTTCAAGGAGAATAGTATAATATCCTGTTGTTTGGTTCTCTTCCAGGACACTGCCATATAGTGATCATCAATAACACTTAAGATATTGGTAGCGCCCCTTTCATATGGTTTGGCCAGATGAAGCCCTTTCTTGAACTCATCGGCAAACCTTTTGGCCAATGCCGAATTTTTATCTGCATAGGCTTGTGTCCAGTCATTAAAGTAAAGTTCGGGCAATGAATCGTTGGAATCATTGACATAAACGAACTGCTGTTGTACAAAAATATCCTTATTGGCCCCATCCAATGTTGCGGTCAGTGTATTCAAATGCTGGCCATTAAGTTGGACAAATCCAAAAATGATGGCATACATGCACAATTGAAAAATATTGAACTTCAATGGTTTGGGGAACATATGGGATTAAAAATTTGGGCTAAGGATACGTCCTCTGTAGAAAGAATCAATAATTTCCACTACCTCTTCCTCCGTATCAACAATTTGTATCAGATCCAGATCACTGGCACTGATATTTCCTTTATTGAGCATGGTGGTTTTTATCCATTCAAAGAGCCCTTCCCAGAATTCTGTACCCACAAGAATTATCGGGAACTTTTCAATCTTATTGGTCTGTATCAAGGTAATTGCTTCAAACAGCTCATCCAAAGTTCCGAAACCTCCTGGCATTACCACGAAGCCTTGTGAATATTTTACAAACATCACCTTACGAACAAAGAAGTAATCAAAATCGAGGCTCTTATCCGCATCAATATAAGGGTTGTCGTGTTGTTCAAAGGGAAGATCTATATTAAGGCCAACCGATGTTCCTCCGGCCAAATGTGCCCCCCGGTTACCGGCCTCCATAATTCCTGGACCACCGCCCGTAATTACGCCGTATCCGGCTTCGGATATTTTTTTTGCAACATTGGTGGCAAGGGTATAATAAGGGTCTCCTTCTTTGGTCCTGGCGGAACCAAAAATGGATACACAAGGTCCTATGGCGCTCATTTTTTCAAAACCACTGACAAACTCCCCCATAATCTTGAATATAGCCCAAGAATCATTCGTTTTTATCTCATTCCACCCCTTATGGTGTTGTTCCTTTCTCATGTATGCTAATTTTAATCTTTAATGTATCGATGCCCGTTTATGAATACACTTATCGTTCTTGATTCCTCCGGCACCTACTTACAAACCTAATTCTTTTCTTAGAAATTTAGAGGTGTAACTCTTTTTATCTTTTGCAATTTCTTCTGGTGTGCCTTTGGCTACCAGCTTTCCTCCGCCACGACCACCTTCATATCCGATGTCAATAATATGGTCCACCATTTTGATCACGTCCATATTGTGCTCTATGACCAATACGGTATTGCCTTTGTCCACCAATTTGTTCAAGACATCCATCAAGACCCTGATATCTTCAAAGTGCAACCCGGTTGTAGGCTCATCCAGAATATAGAAGGTATTGCCTGTATCCCTTTTAGATAGTTCCGTGGCCAATTTGATACGCTGTGCTTCTCCACCAGATAAAGTTGTGGATTGTTGTCCCAATGAAATATAGCCAAGCCCCACATCTTGGATGGTTTTGACCTTTCTATGGATTTTGGGAATATTCTCAAAAAACGCTACAGCTTCGTTTATGGTCATCTCCAGTACATCTGCAATGGATTTGCCCTTATATCTTATTTCAAGAGTTTCCCGGTTAAAGCGTTTGCCATTGCAGGTTTCACATTCCACATAAACATCTGGCAAAAAATTCATTTCGATGACCCTTAATCCTCCACCCTGACAAGTTTCACAGCGTCCCCCTTTTACATTGAAACTAAAACGTCCCAATTTGTAACCTCTGATCGCCGCTTCTTGTGTTTTTGCGAAAAGGGATCTAATCTCACTAAAAACACCGGTATAGGTGGCGGGATTGGACCGTGGTGTTCTACCGATGGGAGATTGGTTGATGTCTATGACCTTATCAATATGCTCCAGACCCTTGATTTTTTTATACGGCATGGGTTTTTTTACCCCGTTGAAGTAATAGGCATTTAGAATAGGGTAGAGGGTCTCGTTGATCAAGGTGGATTTTCCACTTCCCGATACCCCTGTGACTCCTATCATTTTTCCCAGCGGGAATTCAGCCGTAATATTTTTCAGATTGTTTCCGGTACACCCCGAAAGGACAATGCTTTTTCCATTGCCTTCCCTTCTCTTTTCCGGAACGGCAATTTTCTTTACCCCAGTGATATAGTCCGCTGTAAGCGTATGTTGGTTTTTAAGGTCCTCGGGAAGACCTTGGGATATGATCTCTCCGCCGTGTCTTCCGGCCTTGGGGCCTATGTCAATGACGTGGTCTGCCCTTTCTATCATGTCCCTGTCGTGTTCTACAACAATGACGGAGTTTCCTAAATCCCTGAGGGCCTCCAGGGATTTGATCAGTCTTTCGTTATCCCTTTGGTGCAATCCTATGCTAGGTTCATCCAAGATATAGAGTACACCTACCAGTTGGGAGCCTATTTGGGTAGCCAATCGGATCCTTTGGGCCTCTCCTCCCGAAAGCGATTTGGAACTTCGGTTCAGGGAAAGATAATCCAGTCCCACATCCAAAAGGAATTGGAGCCTGGTTTTGATTTCCTTGATAATTTCTTCGGCAATGATCCGTTGGTTGCCGTCCAATGTTTTCTCCAGACCGTCAAAAAAAGCAGCCAGTTCCACGATATCCAACTGAGAGAGCTCGGCAATGTTTTTTTCTCCAATTTTAAAATAGAGCGATTCTATCCTGAGTCGGGAACCATTGCAAGTAGGACATTTTATCTTGTCCATATATTCCTTTGCCCATCTTTTTATGGATGTTGATTCGGCCTCCTCAAATTGATTCTTTAAAAAGTTGGAAATACCCTCGTAATCTATCTTGTACTGCCTTTTTACCCCTAAAGTCTTGGAATCTACTTCAAAACTTTCATTTCCACCGTGTAAAATAACGTCCAAGGCTTCTTCTGGGATGGTATTGATGGGGTCCGTAAGTTCAAAACCATATCGTTGGGCGATGGTTTCAATTTGTTTGAAAGCCCACGATTTCTTGTATTCCCCCAAAGGCGCAATTCCCCCGGACTTGATGGAAAGTTTGGAATTGGGGATTATTTTAGTGTCGTTGACCTGATGTACACTTCCCAAACCATTACAATTGGGGCACATGCCTTTGGGCGAGTTGAAAGAAAAGGTGTTGGGTTCAGGTGATGGGTAAGAGATTCCGGTAGTGGGGCACATAAGGTCCCTACTGAAATAGCGAGGGATATCTTGTCCTTCCTCCAATACCATCAGTACATTTTCCCCACTGTACATGGCGGTATTGATGGTCTCGGAAAGGCGTTTATCCAAATCGGCGGATTCGGTCACCTTCAATCGGTCTATAACAATTTCAATATCGTGGGTCTTGTATCGATCCACCTTCATTCCCTTTACGATATCCTTGATCTCTCCATCTACCCTGACCTTTACGAAGCCTTGTTTGGCAATCTGTTCAAAAAGTTCCCGGTAGTGCCCCTTCCTTGATTTGATAACGGGGGCCAAAACATTGATTTTTTTGTCTTTGTAGTCCTCCACGATGAGCCCTTTGATCTGTTCATCGCTATAACTAACCATTTTTTCACCAGTATTGTAACTGTAGGCATCACCTGCACGGGCAAATAGGAGCCTTAAAAAATCGTAGACCTCGGTAATGGTCCCAACAGTAGATCTGGGCGACTTGGATGTGGTTTTCTGTTCGATGGCTATGACAGGGGAGAGTCCGTCTATTTTGTCCACATCTGGCCGTTCCAGTCCACCTAGGAATTGCCGGGCGTAGGCAGAAAATGTTTCTATATAACGGCGTTGTCCCTCGGCGTAGATGGTATCAAAGGCGAGGGATGATTTTCCACTTCCTGATAGGCCTGTGATTACCACAAGTTTTTCTCTAGGAATGGTAACATCTATGTTTTTAAGGTTATGGACCCTAGCGCCCTTAACCTCAATATTTTCCTCGTAATTTATCATTTTCTAAAGCAAAGTTGCAAAGTTACGATTTTGGCATCTAATAATGAAGTTGGGTCTATTTTCATTTTTGTTAATTAAAACCTTACGACTAAATTAGCGGTTCGGTTTAAAATATGATGATATGCAGCTGTTAGGAATAGGATCTAGGATACAACATAGGGAATTTGGAAAAGGGGTGGTAACCAACGTCACTTCAAAGCATTATTGGGTCACGTTCATTGATAATGGATTGGAGACGATTGATCTGGATGCGGAATTCGATGTGATTGAGTTGGTGGAGGATGAAGTGGACACCATCAGCTTTTCGGAGGTAGAACAATCCCTGATTTCCATATTAAGGAGGTGGAGCGATGCCAGCCAGGTAACCCCTATAGCAGATAAATGGAAAGGTGGAAGTTTGGTCTTAAAACCCGGTGATGCCAACCTTACGGACAAGGAAATTCCTTTGGACACATTTTTTCATAAAATCGTTATGGTAAGGGACAGGATCAGGGTCATGGAACAAAAGATAAATGCCAGTAGCAATTTGGATGATCAGGAAAAAGTAGACTTGCAACAATACCTTACCAGAATCTATGGAAGTCTAACTACCTTCAATGTCCTGTTCAATAACAAGAGCGACCATTTTGTAGGGGAGAAATCCAAATAGACACAAGAAATGGTATCTGTTTCCTTGCACTTGTAATACTATGTGTCCAGTTGATTAAACAGCGGTTCTTTCGCTAAAAAATGGACTGTAATCTTTGTGCTTTGGTATAGCAGATGGTTTCGGTTGGATATGGGCGTGCAATACAATGTTTTTAAGATAGGCAACGCTTATATCAGTAACACCGGAGCGCTCATTTTTGGAAATGTTGGAATACAGTTCTGGATTTTTGTAATAATTACCGAGGTCTAGCGTAATGAGTTCCACCTTATACCCTTCGTAGTATATGCCATACGCTCTTTTGCTGTCATAGATTAGCCAGTGTTTGTCCCTATATTTGGATCGAAAGTGCTTTGAGATCAATGGCAATATATCATAATCCGGAGCTATGACGGCGAAGTATACGGAATCCCTGGATTGGTGCATGTCCACAAAGGCCTCCATATGACGTTTCTCAATACCTACTGCTTTCGCCAACTGCCGTATTTTGGAAATGCCTTCCTCCTCTAGGTACAGGGGAGTATCCATGGTATTGGTAAATAATTGTTTGATAAACCGGAACAGGAGGAATTCAATCCCTTTGGCCTCACTTTGATAGGCAAAATAAATAGTCTTAATGGTTTCATGGCCCTTTTTTTCAATGCCATTCCAAACCCTTTTTGCCTCTATAACATTGGTGCCAATAAACTCCAACTCTGTGAAAAGCTCTTTTTGCTTCCCATTGTCTTTCTGTATATCCAAAACTTTCCACTTTGCATCAAAAGCTCTAAATATGGTTGTAAGAAAACCATTGAAACTACCGTCGTAAATTAAAATTTTTGCATTTTCCATATGCTATAGGTTTGATGATTACCAAATGCTATTCAATATTTATTCTGATCATAAATCGCCTTGTCTCCGTTATTAAGACCAGGAACAATACATCAATTCACTGTACTTGATCTATTTCAGCCAACGCTAGACTTGTAATCATTCCAAAAATATGGAATAATTCCTAATTATGGAAATATTCCATAATTATTTTGGAATATATCCAAAATGTGTATATTTGGGAATGGAAAATGACATAGCAATAGAGGTAAAACGATTTACCGACGTGAGAAGGGAGTTGGGGTATACCCAATCTGAATTCGCAAAACTTATTGGGATATCCAATACCACGGCTGATATTGAACGGGGTAGGACCAAATTGTCAGGAAAGGTAGTGGCCGAACTATTAAGGCAGTTTAAAATTAACCCTCTTTGGCTTTTTGGTGAGAGTACCAACCAATATTTGGCAACCACCAATGTGAGTGTCATTCCCAAAGTAGTGACCGTCGATGCCAATGAAAATGAAAATATGGTCCTAGTGAATGCCAAGGCGGCCGCTGGGTATCCACAAAACATACAGGATACGAGTTGGTATAGACAATTACCGGCTTTTGATATTCCCTTGCCAGAATTCAGGAATGCTACTTACAGGGGCTTCCAAGTGGAGGGAGACAGTATGTTGCCCAATCTGCGCCCCGGTGAATGGGTCTTGGCAAAAGCGGTTGAGAGCATTCAGGATGTGAGTCCCAATAAAATGTATGTAGTTGTCCTTCACGACGCAGTATTGGTCAAGAAATTGGAGAAATCTCCCAATGGTTTTAAAATGTCCCTTATTTCCCTGAATGAGACCTACCCCCCTTACGAGGTAGATGTTCAACAGATTCAGGAACTATGGCAGGTAAACAGTAAAATAACCTTTGGTTTGGACGCAACCACGGAAACGGGACTTTTACGACAGCTTCAGGAATCTATGGAAGAACTGAAAAGCCAGATAAGGTCGGTCAAAAATTAAGATTTTGGAAATGCTTGGCGCACCGGACAAAAAATGGATACGGTTGAAACGGGTATAGTTATGGTCTTGAGCAGGTAATACCCTTTAATTCCATGAACTAATTGTTGTTGGCGCTTTTGTCTTCCTTGAATTTTTGGATGATCTCCTTCAAACGGGCCTTGCGGTGTTCTTTTTCTTCCTTGAGCTTGTTTTTCTTACGATTCATCAACTTGGTGTGTTTCGCCTTGTTCTTGGTATTCTTCTCTGTTCCTTTCTTTGCCATGATTGTCTAATTATATGCCCTAACTTCACCCATGGAAAGGGTTATTGGACCTATTTTGTGTAATGTGGGCAAATAGGTACTACTCTCCATTTTTTGCCAACCTTCCCAGGTTGCCTCCAGTCCGCCTATTGGAATAATGGATACCCACATCTTAAAGCTCTCCGGAAAACCATTTGGTTTTATTTTCCAAAGATATGAATCCCCAGGGGTGTCTCCTCCGGAGGTATAGGTAACCAATAGGCCATGGGACCCGTCTTTTAGCTCAACTAGGCTCTTCTCCGTACCTTTATCGAACAATTTGAAGGGTGCAACAAGCCAGAAGGAGTCATTATTGTAATATTTGGAAGCCGTATTTACGATCTTGATTTTTTTACTCCCTGTTATTATTTGATTATTTTCAATGACTTCACTATGTTCCGAATTTTTGAGATCTAGGTTTACGGTAATATCATCCCATTGAATCCTAACAATTTGTCGGTACCTGTCCCATAAATAAGTGTTGTTCCCATTTTGGAACGACCATTCAAGGTATCTCGATTTTTCGAATGCCTCCTGATTCAGGGCAGTTTGTATTTGCCTGGCCATTGCGTCTGCCGCAGTGCCCGAATTTTTTTTGCTTTCAGGATGGGGTTCGTCATAAATGATAAAAAGGACAATAGCAAGCACTGTAAGTGCCGATAGACTTACAAATATTATTTTGAGTACTTTTTTGAGCATGTTATAAGGAGTATGTGCTTTTGTTTTTTTTTAATAAAGGCTGCCGATCACTAAGAATGGGGTGTTTCCGAACAAGATTATTGGTGGGAAACATCTTTGACCTCTTTTTCCAAATGGTCCAAAAATAAAATGCCGTTCAAATGGTCTACTTCATGTTGTACAATGACAGCGGTAAATGCTTCAACCATTTCGGTCACATGGGTGTTGTCCATCCTATCATATTCGAACAGTATTGCATAGGCCCTAGTGGTAGTCGTATCACGCTTATTCGGAATCGACAGGCATCCTTCCAGACAATCCTGTTTCATCTTGGAATATTTGGTAATTTTCGGGTTCAAGTACACCTCAAAGGGTAGATCTTCCTTATCAAACCGTTGTACCCAAATGATATTTTTAAGAATGCCTACCTGTGGCGCGGCTATTCCGGCACCCAAGGACATGCTATCCCTCACAGTGGTGTATAATCGATCTACAAAACGTTGCAATACGGGATCACTCGGATCCACAACCAGGGCCTCGCTCTTGGTCCGCAGCAGAATGGAATCCTGTTTGTTGTTTATTTTAAATACCCGCATTGGCTCGTTGGCCTCGCCAGACATGATCATGTCTATCTGCTCCTGAGAAAAATCGCTTTGGGAGGTAGGGCTGACCAACTGTTTTGAGTTGGAGCATCCTATCAACAATAAGCTGAAGAGGAGTATATAAATAGATGTTTTGCACATACTTCGTTGGATATATAAAGTATTAAAAGCCCACGGCCGTATCATCACCGCGTTTGTCGGCCCCACCTTCCAGCCTACCATCGGGCAGGACTCTAATGGCATCGACCTTACCTATGATCGGATTCCGTTCTTCATTAATGATATAACCTTTGGCACTTAAGGCCGATTTCAGTTCTGGTGAAAAACCTTCGGGTTCAAAAACGATGACATCGGGAAGCCATTGATGGTGGAACCTTGGAGCATTAACTGCCTCTTGCATGCTCAGGTTGAATTCATAGACATTGAGGATGGTCTGTGCAACAGCCGTAATTATGGTTGATCCTCCCGGGGTGCCCACTACCATATATAAATCCCCGTCCTTTTCCACAATGCTTGGCGTCATACTGCTCAGCATTCTTTTGCCGGGAGCGATACTATTGGCTTCCGCACCAATGAGTCCAAACATATTGGGCACGCCAGGTTTGGAGCTAAAATCGTCCATTTCGTTGTTTAAGAAAAACCCAAGCTCATCACAGTACAATTTGGAACCATAGGCACCATTGATGGTTGTAGTAACAGAAACAGCGTTCCCTGCACTATCCACTATGGAATAATGAGTGGTTTCATCACTCTCAACGATCTGTACTTCGCCACGGGCTATGTCCGATGATTTGGTAGCCTTGTCAAAGGAGAAATTGTCCATGCGCTCTTTGAGGTATTGTTGGCTCAACAATACATCCAATGGGATGTCCACAAAATCCGGATCGCCCAAATAATAGTTTCTATCCGCATAAGCCCTTCTGGAGGCTTCTGTAAAAAGTTGAATGGTCTTGGTTGAATTGTTACCAAATTTGGCCACGTCATAAGGCTCCATCATTTTGAAAATCTGGTTCATGGTAACACCACCGCTGCTGGGCGGACTCATGGATATGATTTTTAAGTCCTTATATTTAAAAATGATGGGCTGTCTCCACTGGGCCTCATAAGATGCAAGGTCTTCTTCGGTTACATAGCCGCCTTGGCCAAGGATAAATGCCGACAGGGACTTGGCCGTTTCACCTTTATAGAAGCCATCGCGGCCTTCCATGGCAATTCTTTTTAGGGTCTTGGCCAGGGCTGGATATTTCACGGTATCACCTTCTTTGTACATTTTGGCAAACAAGGTGCTATCTGAATTGACTTCTATAATGATCTTACGATACTCGTTTAGGCGTTCTTCTTGTTTTTTGGTCACCACTACACCTCTTTCTGCCAGCGCTATTACAGGCGCCAGTATATCTTTTAGGGCCAAACTCCCAAATTTTTTGTGCACTTCTATCACTCCAGCTACAGTTCCTGGAACTCCCACGGCCGTTGCCCCCAGCGTACTTTTATTGGGAATAACGTTGTCCAAGGAGTCCAAATACATGTCTTTATGGGCAGTCATTGGTGCTTTTTCCCTATAGTCCAATGATCCAACATCACCATTGCTCTTCCGATATACCATAAAGCCACCTCCCCCAATATTCCCTGCATAGGGGTAGGCCACTGCCAAAGCCAGTTCCGTGGCCACCATGGCATCAAAAGCATTTCCTCCTTTTTGTAAAATTTCCGAGCCTATGGTTGAAGCTTCCACCCGGGCAGATACCACCATGGCCTTTTCTGTAACGAGGCCTGTAGGTTGTGCCGGTTGTTTGGTTTTGCAGTTGACTAAGAGTAGAAGCGTAAGGGCGAATAAGTAATAGTTCTTCATTTTTTTTATCATTTCAATACGCAAAAGATAACCAATTCTTTAGAATCTCCTATCCGCCCAACTCATTTTTATGTCATGGCATGCCCTTCCAAGCAGCTGGTCTGTTAGCATCGGACTCCATGATATTCATATAGAAATGGGTAATTGGAATGTGGTAAAAAAAAAGGGCCGCCCCAGGACAACCCTTTTGATTTCATTATTCGGCGTTTCGATGTACGAAACCGCTAAGCGAGATAATCTGCTTTTGATCTTTGGAATTTTGGTAAACATTGTATACCGTTGGATAATAAGCGGTTTTTGCAAATTTTGAAGGCTGCGAATAAGCTTCGCTAAATGGTACCCCACTTTCCAAATATGCCACCGTGTTCATGGGTTCAATAAAGGTTACTTCACCATCATAGGATCCATAAAGCAATATGTTAGTAAATGGAGGTACAAAACTCATGGGAATCCAATGGGTACCCATCATAGGAACTGCGGTTCCACCATTTGGAGGTGTGAAATAATCATCAGGTAAATAACCTGGCGGTGGGTAGTTATCAAACTTGGCCATCGCTTCGGGATAAATTGGAATCGCCTCCCTTTCAGCGACTGATGTCATATAGAAGTGTACGTCAAAATGGGGCACCGTAAAAACCCCATCTGGTTCATGGCCGTGAGGATTCCAATCGAAAAAGACATGGTCAAAAGGGGTCTCTTCTTTTGCTTTTTTGTGCAATGGCAATACCAATTGTACCGGATCATCTCCACTAGGAAGTTGGTTCAGTAAATTTTTAGACATTTCAATGCCAATTTCTTCTGGTATGCCGCTGTGTGTAATTCGGATCCATGAGCGCACATGTCCTTGGCCCAATTTTACTTGTGGGCCATAAAAAGTATTGGTTTTGGTGCTGTTTTTTTTAAATTTTGCCTTACTAGTGTAAGTTTGAGAAGAAATCTCATCCAAGCCTTCTTTACTACAGCCCATAAAACTCAGTAAAACCAATACGAATCCACCTACAAAAATTGCTTTAATTTTCATTGATTTAAATTTAAAAGTTTATTTATTACTGATTAAAACCTGAATCATTGTGTCCAATGATCAAACATATCCATTGCCAGAGGGGAACTTAAAATTTAGAAATATAGGGGGAGACTTATACTGTGGGGAACTGTGTTATGCTTCTTCAGAAGAAGAACATAAATATAATAAAAAAAGAAATATGTCATGAATTTAAAGACCTTGACCTGATGACATCAATTGGAAATTAGAAGATCAAATTGATTTTTGGAATAGGTTTTTAATTCTTCAAAAAAAACGGAAAATTCTTTTTCAAAATCAATGTAATGTGTTTCGAGATCCAAAATAGCATAATTCATTTTACTTCGGTTGTTTGTTCTGCGGTTCATGCCACTCAATACTCTGGATATACCATCCAAATTGGAGTAATTATAGATCCAATTATCGGAGATCATATAGGGCATCATTCTTTTTACGCCATCTGGAAGAATGGTGTAGTTCTCTTCCAATAGATCGTAAAACCGCTCAACAAAAATTTCCAAAGGGGTATTGGAATACTGATCCCAATTTTTGGCCAAAAAATGGTCGTAAAAAATATCAACGATCACCCCACTGTAATGACTGTAGTTTTCATGTAGCCGCCGGGTGCTCTTTCTAACCGTGGGATGGGCATCAGTAAAGGTGTCTATGGCCCTGTGGAGCATAATGCCTTTTTGGACATTCATGGGAAGATGTTTGTGCCTATTGCCCCTTATACTGTCGGCTATAAAATTTCCTATGGTAATTTCGTCATTCCCAAAAGAGAGGTATATATGTGCTAAAAAATTCATAGACCGTATTCTGCTGTCATTAAGTCGAATTTACAAATTACAAACCTAGTAATAAACTGTAGAGGTGTATATTTGCAAAAACTTTTTATAGCATACATGACACTAATCAAATCAATTTCAGGAATAAGAGGTACAATTGGCGGAAAGCCAGGTACCAACCTAACCCCTATAGACGCCGTTAAATTTGCTGCAGCCTACGGAATTTGGCTAAAAGAATACTCCAAAAAGGATAAGCTAACTGTTGTAATTGGAAGGGATGCCCGACTGTCAGGGGAGATGATCCAGAATATTGTGGTCTCTACTTTGGTAGGATTGGGAATAGACGTTATAGACCTTAACCTTTCCACAACTCCGACAGTGGAAATTGCAGTGCCTTTGGAAAAGGCCGATGGGGGTATCATTCTTACCGCTAGCCACAACCCAAAACAGTGGAACGCCCTAAAATTATTGAATGAAAAAGGGGAGTTTTTGGATGCCCAGCAAGGGGCTAAAATTTTGGAAATTGCGGAAAAAGAAGATTTTGATTTTTCTGAGGTAGACGATTTGGGGTCCATTACAAGAAATGATGCCTATATCGATATCCACATAGATGAAGTATTGAATTTGCCATTGGTGGACAAGGAAGTGATCAAAGCCGCCAAGTTCAAAGTGGTGGTAGATGGTGTCAATTCCACGGGTGGTATCGCCATTCCCCAATTATTAAAAGAATTAGGAGTTGAAGTCGTAAAATTGTATTGCGAGCCTACCGGGCATTTTCCCCATAATCCAGAGCCTTTAAAGGAACACTTGGGAGATATTTGCGCCTTGGTGGTCAAAGAAAAAGCAGATTTTGGAATTGTGGTGGATCCCGATGTCGATCGACTCGCCTTTATAAGCAATGATGGTGAGATGTTTGGAGAGGAATATACTTTAGTGGCCTGTGCGGACTACGTATTGGGCAAAACAAAAGGAAATACCGTTTCCAATCTTTCTTCTTCCCGGGCCCTTAGGGACATTACCGAGAAACATGGTGGTACTTACGAAGCGGCAGCCGTAGGTGAAGTTAATGTGGTAACCAAAATGAAGGCCAACAATGCCATTATTGGAGGTGAAGGCAATGGGGGAATCATTTACCCTGAAAGTCATTATGGGAGGGATTCTTTAGTTGGTACTGCTTTGTTTTTAATGCTGATGGCAGAGCGTGGCGGTACGGTCAAGGAATTGCGCGATAGTTATCCCAGCTATTTTATGAGCAAAAAGAAAATTGAATTGACTCCAGAATTGGATGTGGATGCACTTTTGGTAGCGATGGAGGAGAAATATAAGAACGAGCAGGTAACCAATATTGATGGGGTGAAGATCGATTTTCCAGAAAATTGGGTGCATTTAAGAAAATCCAACACTGAACCGATTATCAGGATTTATACGGAAGCAAAGAGTCAGGCTGAAGCAGATGGTTTGGCAGACCGCATTATAGCTGAGATCAAAGAAGTGGCGGGTATCTAGATAACCGTCGGAGCTAAATGAAAAGGCCTGGTGTACCAAGGAAGAGATTCAATGTTACCAGGCCTTTTCTTATTGAAATGCTTTGGGGACTTTGTTTCGGTGTTTCCACCTTTTGTGGGTCCAAAGATAGTGTTCTGGTCTTTCCCGAATCTGTTTTTCGGTTTCCCTTAAAAATCGATCTGTAATTTCATTTTTGTCGGTTTTTTTTCCAGCTTCGGTTATTGGGATGAACTCTGCCTGATAGTAGCCTCTCTTGACCTTGGATACCTTTAAAAAAACTACGGCCAAATCCAGTTTTCGGGCCATGACCTCGGCACCGTTGAAGATGGGGACTTTAACGCCCATAAATTCACTCCAATACTGCGCTTTGGAAACCATAGGGGATTGATCACTGACCATCCCGAATATTCCAGTAACTCCCAATTGTTCATTTCTGACCACGGTTTTTACGGTCTCTTTTTGGGTAATGGGTGTGGTATTCCACCGAGACCGTATTCTTTTGATAAGTCGGTCGAAATATTTGTTCCCTATTTTTTGGTATACCGCATAGCCTTTGGACTTTACATAATTGTTCATACTTACATTCCATTCCCAATTGGCGTAATGAGAGCAGAGGACAAGAATACTTTTTTTCTTTTCCAATTCTTGTAGCACTTCAATATTGACCACATGGTACCTTTTTTTTACCTCTTCCTTGGAAAGCCCCATGGTTTTTACCATTTCTAAAAACAGATCGCACATATGACTGTAAAAATCTTTTCTAATGGAGAGCAGTTCAGCTTCGGACTTTTCTGGAAAGACCAATTTTAAGTTATTGTAGACCACCTTTTTACGGTATCCCACCACATGGTAGACCAAAAAAAACACTACGTCAGAGACCGCGTAGAACAACCTGTAGGGTAGGATGGAAATAAGCCATAAAAAGGGGTAGGCCAAGATATAAACTAGTAGCTGCATGCAAAAAAAGTATGGGCAAATATAGCTATATTTGAATCCAAATCAAGGTATCCTATGAATATGCATATTGCCACCATTGCCATTATTGCCATCAATGTACTGGTCTCCCTAAAAGGTTTTAACGATAGAAGTTTTTTTGAACGCTACAAGTTCAATATTGCTGCCATACGGGCAGGGGAGAAGGACCGAATGTTTACCTCTGGTTTTCTTCATGTAGATTTCTCCCACTTGTTCTTTAATATGTTCACCCTTTATTTTTTTGCCAATGTGGTCATTGCCTGGTTGGGGGCTCCCTTGTTTTTGCTGATTTATGCGGTCAGTTTGGGCGCAGGAAGTTTGTTGGCCCAATTTTTTCACAAAAACGAACCTTATTATAGCGCTGTGGGGGCCAGTGGGGCGGTGACCGGAATCTTATACGCCGCCATTTTATTGCAACCAGAAATGCAATTGGGGATCTTGTTCATTCCAATACCCTTACCAGCCTATGTGATCGGAATCGCCTATCTGCTGTACTCCATATATGGCATGAAAAACCGTTTGGGCAATATTGGGCATACCGCACATTTTGGTGGCGCCATTGGAGGATATGTGATGACCTTGGTGTTTATGCCTAGTCTTTTGGTGTCTGAGACACTGATGGTCATGCTCATGGCTGTTCCCATCGTCATTCTTTTCGGCCTGGAAAAGATGGGAAAAATTTAAAATCGATAAAAGATTAGCGTTAATAAACGACTGTTTTTTCTCCAATAATGAGGGGATAGAGATAATGGGATATGGTTTTTTGTCCTCTTTTTAGGACAGGAAGTCGAGAATATCCTTGTATTTTATACTTAAACGTAGATTTTAACGTTCTTTGATAACCCAAATAATGTTAAACCTACTTATAATGAAAAGAATTTCCTTTCTGTTTTCAACAGTTTTATTGTTGGCTATATCCTGTAGTGATGAAACTACCTTTTACGCTGAACCTGAAAGCACCATCAAATTAGAATCGAATATCGATATTTTGACCAACAGTATTGTTTTTGGCAATTCTGGAGTATTGGATATTTTCGAAAAGGATGAAATATCGGGAAAGTTTTCCAAAGGAAATGCCGAAGGCGTAGCCGGTGATTATCCCCTTACCTTGGTAGCACAGGTTAGTCCACCTTCGTTTGCTGGTGGAACCAATCTAACGGCTTCCCATGTACATGTTGATGGTAGTTTTGCATATGTATCCTATAATACGGTAGATGTAAGCTATGCAGGTGCCATAGACATTATCAATATATCCGATCCCAATAACCCAGTGGTCTCTTCAAGATTATATTTTACAAACAGGGATATCAATTCCCTTAAATATGACAATGGATTTGTTTATGCCGTGGGTGGAATTGAAGCAGAAGGTGACCCAACCGCACTATCCAATGCATTTGTTGCAAAAATACCAGCAGTGAACGGAATTTTTAGTACTACGGGTATTGTCTTTGGCTATCAGCAAGGATTTGTTGCCACCGATGTAGAAACAACAGCAACCCAGGTTTTTGTGACCAGTGGTATGGACGGTGCCTTGGTCTCCTATGATAAACTAAGTTTAACCAATACAAAAAGTGTTCTTTCTGCAGACCTTAGGTCTTTGGCTGTTGAGAACAATAAGATAGCCGTCTTGGATGGTAGTAAAGGTGTAAGCATTTATGACCTTAACTTCCAATTAATCCGCGAAATACCGATCAATAGTGATTTTGGTGTATCCACCAAGAAAACAGTAGATTTTGACGCAGATCGAATCAATGTTTCGGAAGGCTCCAAAGGAGTAGGTGTTTACAATGCCACATCGGGAGCGTTCATTGAATATATCCCAATTTTGATCAACCCTGATGGGGTTGACATGTCTGACATCGTTAACAATGCTGTGGCCATCAATGACGGCGTAGTCCTTATGGCAAACGGAGGAGCTGGGTTAAGTTTGAACGAAAAGAAGACCGATAATACCGAAGAATTCGGGATCATAGGATTGGATGGATCGATCAATTTTGTGGAATCTAAAGAAGATTATGTGTTTGCCGCTTCCGGTAAGTTGGGGCTTCAGATCCTTAAAATGAACAAACCCTCCGAAACCTTATTGAACAGATGTGCCAGTCTCTTGGTTTATCTGGGCAATGACAACATGAAGGTTGAAGTAGGCCAAGAGTTGGGATATTCAGCTGGGGCAGGAAAAAGACTGAAGAGTGTAGAAATAAAAGGATCTTTGTTACTGTGCGGTTCATGGACCGTACAAAATGACACCAAAATAGATAAAGGTGGTTTGTTCGAAATGAACGGTAGTTTTATAGTTGGTAGCAATAAAAAGCAAAAGGAAATTCTTGTGGAAGAAAATGCTGTCTTTAGAGTAGAAGGAAACCTGACTATCTATGGTGATCTTATTCTTAAGAAAGGTGCTTCCATAGAGTTTTTGAACAATGCCGTGGTAACCATTTTTGGCGAAGTTGTTTTAGAAGAGAACGCTAAGGTGATAGGTGACTTTGTAGATGTGCGCAAGGCATTCAATTAGAAAAGATAACGTATAAAAAAAAGCCCCAAACTGCGAAGTTTAGGGCTTTTTTTTTATGTGTCATAAAGATTACTTCAATAGCTCGGCAATCTTTTGCTCCAAGGCGGGGCCTCTAAGGTTCTTCGCAACGATAACACCGTTTTCATCCAAGATAAAGGTGGCCGGAATGGCATCTACATTGTACAATTTTGCAATTTCATCAAAGTACTGCACGTTGGAAACGTGGTTCCAGGTAAGACCGTCATCTTCAATGGCTTTTTTCCAGTCTTCGGCCTTTCTATCCAAGGAAACGCCCAAGATGTTCAATCCCTTATCGTGGTATTGGTTGTAAACCTTGACCACATTTGGGTTCTCAGCCCTACATGGCTTGCACCAAGCGGCCCAGAAATCAACGATAGTTACTTTCCCCAGAGCATCATTAAGTGCCAACAGATCCCCGTTAGGGGTAGGGGCCGTAAAGTTGGGGGCCTTGCTGCCAATAGCGGTACTCTTGCTACTGTTCAATTTTTCTTCTATGCCCTTTGCTTGTTTGGTCTTTTTCATTTCCGGAGAAAGTCCATCATACAAAGTTTTAACTTCCTCATCGGTCATGGACTTGGTCTGAAGCACCTTATCGATGATCAGAACAGAAATAAGGGAGTTTGGATTTTTCTTTACGTAATCCAATTCAAAATTCTTTGCCTCCTCCTGTAATTCAAAATACTCGTCCCTTAGGGATGCCATGGTGCCTTCATCGCTATTGGCACTTGCCTTCCTCATATCGGCATTGATGGACATGGCCCTGCTGGACAATGCTTTTGATCCTTTAATGAAATCACTGAAGTATTCGTTTTGGGGAGTTCCCGCAATCTGTGCATTGTTTAAGCTGTCTTTTTGAACCGTCAGTTCTATTTCACCTTTTTCAACAACAAAAGGAATGTTGCCCCTGAGTTGATCTATATAGATATAATGCAATTCCGGAAGGTCTGCCGGTCCCGAAAAATTGAATTTTCCATTTTCAACGGTAGTGGTATCCACGTCTACCAACTGATTCTGGTCATTTGCCATTTTTAGATACACCTTGGTACCGTTCTCTAAATCCCCATTGATCGTTCCAACAAGACTAAAACCATCTGGATTTTTATTGCAAGCAATTATGGCCGTTAAAGCACAAAGGGATACTATTATTTTTTTCATCATTTTTAATTTAGACGGTCAAAGGTAATTATATTATCGTGTATAAAAAAAGCCCTTAACATTACATAAATGCTAGGGCTCTTTGTATTGGTTAATAGGTGGTCCTAAAATTGGTAACGGATACCAAGAGCGATATCAAAGTTGAAATCATTAAAAGAATGATCATAACCAGCCACTCCAATTTCAGGTCTAAAATCCAATGAAAGAAGCAATGGGATATTAAAATTATATTCGATACCAATATCACCGGCGGCAAAAACAAATAGCCCACCATCATCTGGATAATTAACATGATCTACACTTCCTAATCCACCACCAACACCGTAATACCAGTTGAAATCCCCTTCAATTGGCCGTACCCATTGGTGAACGATTGCCAATTTAAAGGCATCATAGTTTCTACTGTCTCTCCAGCCTAGGTCGAACTCCAATCTTTTATTGGAGGATAGGGCTGTTTGGTAGGAGATTTCAGCTCCAAAACCATCACTATCGCCTAAACGAAGTCCAAGTGCATTGTCAGCAACACGCTGTGCGCTCAATGAGAAACTCGCAAAGCAAAGGATAAGCGTTAAAATTTTAAATATTTTCATAAGTTTTGTTTTAAGATTATTTCGGGTCCAAAATTAGATGATTATTGATGGCGTAAAGTTAATAAAAACTTAATTTAGCACTTAAAATTGATGGAAGTGGATAATAATTTGCTCTTAAAACTAAAAAGCAATTTAGAGGGGGACATGCAATGGGATACCCTTACAACTGCACTATATGCAACAGATGCCTCTGTTTATCGTAAGATTCCATTGGCAGTGGTCTTTCCAAAAACGGTTGAGGATATTAGAAAGGTTGTGAATTTTGCAAGTGAGCAAGGTGTTGGTATTATACCAAGAACAGCTGGGACCTCTTTGGCAGGACAATGTGTAGGAGATGGTTTGGTTGTGGATGTTTCCAAGTATTTTACCCAAATTATCCATTTGGACGAAGCCAAAAGGCAGGTAACCGTACAGCCAGGGGTCATTAGAGATGAGCTGAATCTATTTTTGGCACCCTACGGATTGTTCTTTGGGCCCAATACCTCCACCTCCAACAGATGCATGATAGGAGGTATGGTAGGTAACAACTCTTCCGGTACTACCTCTATCCAACAAGGGGTAACCAGGGATAAAGTCATCTCCATGAAGACCATTTTGGCAGATGGTGCCGATGTTGAGTTCAGCGCCCTTTCCAAAGCTGATTTTATAAAAAAAATGGAATTGGACACTCTGGAAGGTTCGGTTTATAAGAATTTATATAAGGAACTCAGTAATACTGCAATCCAGCAAGAAATATTGGAAGAGTTTCCCAAGCCTTCCATCCATCGTAGAAATACGGGGTATGCCGTTGATGAAATCCTAAAAAGCAATGTGTTTACCAATGTTGATGAGGATATCAACCTTTGTAAACTATTGAGTGGTAGTGAAGGTACTTTAGCCTTTACCACTGAAATTACCTTAGAATTGGATGTGCTGCCACCAACATTATCTGCCATGGTGGTCACCCATTACCATACCTTGGAAGACAGTTTAAAGGATGTGGTTCCCGTTATGGAGCACAACCTTCATTCCTGTGAAATGATGGATAAGGTCATTCTTGACTGTACCAAGAACAACAGGGCGCAATTGGCCAATAGATTCTTTATAGAAGGGGATCCGGCAGCCGTGTTGATGTTGGAACTGCGTTCCGATACCGAAGAAGACCTGAACAGACAGGTAGCTGCATTGTTGGCAACCATAGAAACGTCGGGATTCAGTTATTCCAATGCCATTCTGAAGGAGGGAAATACCAATAAGGCTGCAGAATTGAGAAAAGCAGGCTTGGGACTGTTGGGCAATATGGTCGGGGACCGAAAGGCCGTGGCCTGTATAGAGGATACTGCCGTGGCCTTGGAAGATTTGAAAGATTTTATTGGGGAGTTTTCCCAGATCATGAAATCGTATAGACAGGACGCCGTATATTACGCCCATGCGGGCGCGGGAGAGCTCCATTTGCGACCTATTTTGAACCTTAAGAAATCGGAAGATGTGGCCTTGTTCAGGGCTATTACCACCGATGTGGCCAAATTGACCAAGCGTTATAAGGGCTCCTTTAGCGGGGAGCATGGTGACGGGATTGTCAGGGCAGAATTTATTCCTTTGATGATTGGTGAGAACAATTACCAATTGCTGAAGCGGGTAAAATCCTACTTTGATCCCAAAGGGATATTCAATCCTGGAAAAATAGTGGACGCCTATCCCATGGACGAGTCCCTGCGTTACGAAATTGACCGTGAAGAGCCTGAGATCAAGACCTTACTCGATTTTTCGGACAGTGAGGGTATGTTAAAGGCGGCCGAAAAATGCAATGGGAGTGGGGATTGTAGAAAAACCCACCATGTTGCTGGGGCCATGTGTCCCAGTTACCATGCCACCAAAAATGAAAAAGATACCACTAGGGGTCGCGCCAACGCTCTGCGTGAATTTTTGACCAACCCAAGTGGTGTCAATCGATTCGACAGTAAGGAGCTGAAGGATGTTTTTGACCTTTGTCTAAGCTGTAAGGCATGCTCCAGTGAATGCCCGAGTAACGTGGATATAGCGACCCTGAAAACAGAATTTTTATACCAATACCAGGAAGCAAACGGGTATCCGTTACGGGGCAAACTGTTCGCCCACAATACCCGATTGAACAAATTGGGCAGTAAAATGGCTGGCTTGACCAATGTGGTATATGGATCTAAGGTATTGAGTTCTTTAGTTAAGAAAACTGCCGGGGTGGCACAAGAAAGAAGCCTGCCAAAAGTTTCAAGTTTTGATTTCAATAAGCACCTTCAAAAGGCTATAAAAAAGAATACTATAACAAAATCAAAAGTGGTTTTGTATATTGATGAATTCACCAATTATCTAGATACCGAACTTGGTCAGGATGCTATTGAGGTGTTGTGTAAATTGGGTTATGACGTGCAACTGTTTTATGCGGAAAGTGGCCGTACCTATATTTCCAAAGGATTTTTAAAGGAGGCCAAAAAACTGGCCCTAGCCAATATGGAAAGATTAAAAGAATTTGCCGTTCAGGGATTACCGGTCATTGGATTGGAGCCTTCAGCGGTTCTGACCTTTAGGGATGAATACAAGCGTTTCGGGGGTGATCCCAAAATAATGGATGCCATAGCCTCAAATTCCTTCCTTATTGAGGAATTTTTGGCAAATGAAATTCAAAAAGGGATAATAACTTCGGATCGTTTTACCAAAGCGGCAAGGACCGTGAAAATCCATAACCATTGTCATCAAAAAGCATTGTCGAACCAAAAGGTAACTTTTGATGTTCTAAACTTACCAGAGAACTATACTGTTTCCATTATAAGTTCTGGTTGTTGTGGGATGGCGGGATCTTTTGGCTATGAGAAGGAACATTATGAAGTGAGTATGCAGATCGGGGAATTACGATTGTTTCCTGCAGTGAGGAAATCTGGCGAGGAGGTCATCATTGCAGCCAATGGAACCAGTTGCAGGCATCAGATCCATGATGGCACCAAAAGAAAAGCCTTACATCCTATAACCATTTTAAAACAGGCCTTAGTCTAGTGGTACGGATTTACGCTGCTGGTGGATTGCTTTTTTTTGCAATGGATGAAATCAATTCTTGAAGGTTCATTTTCTTTAAATCCTCATCGGCAAAGAATGGTGATAATTTATCGTGGTTGTAATGATAAATCTTCCATCTTTTAAAGTTGTACTCTAAAGAGGTCAAATTTTCTACCCAATCCCCAGAATTGAGATAGGTGCATTTTCCGTTTTTATTTTCAACATACTCCTTTTTCGGTTGGTGGATATGTCCACAGACCACGTTGTCATATTCGTTTTCAATGGCCAGCTCTGCAGCTGTTCTTTCAAAATCACTTATAAATTTTAGGGCACCCTTGACGTTGTTTTTGATTTTTTTGGAAATGGAGCTCTTTTCCCTTCCAAGTTTAATGTTTAACCAATTGATGCCGCTATTCATCAGTATGAGTGTATCGTAGCCATAAGCGCCCAATTTGGCTAACCATTTTGCCTTTTGTATTGAATGATCAAAAATATCGCCATGGAAAAACCATGTTTTCCGACCGTCCAAGTCCAATACCAATTTGTTGACAATGTGAATATTACCTATGGTAGTACCAGCAAACTTGCGCAACATTTCATCATGGTTGCCGGTGATGTAATAGACTTCTACACCATTTGCGGCCATTCCAATTATTTTTTTCAAAACCTTCAAATGCGAGGTCGGAAAATACCGCTTGCTAAATTGCCCAATATCAATAATATCACCGTTCAAGATCAATTTTTTGGGTTGGATGCTGTTCAAATAGGCAATGAGCTCATCGGCATGACTCCCAAAGGTGCCCAAATGCACATCTGAAATTACCGCAACCTCTATTTTTC
The DNA here is from genome assembly GCF_037203765.1 of Sediminicola sp. 1XM1-17. Lineage (NCBI taxonomy): Bacteria > Pseudomonadati > Bacteroidota > Flavobacteriia > Flavobacteriales > Flavobacteriaceae > Sediminicola > Sediminicola sp. 1XM1-17. Next base: position 118,097 of record NZ_JBBCAS010000002.1, read on the forward strand.
TTTTTTTCAATGACTTTTATTTTGTCCAAAAAAAACTAATTAGTATAAACTTACAATTACCAAGAGATCAACAATTGTTAAGCAAAAGGTTAAGTTTAGATTAATTTGTGTTAATTGAATTGTAAAGGGTAATATGCCCCTACTTCATTTTTGTTTCTCTGATTTAAGATTTACCTTTGAACGAAAGATATCTACATGGCTGGTAATACATTTGGTACCCTATTCAAACTAATGACTTTTGGTGAATCTCATGGTGTGGCCATTGGTGGCGTTTTGGACGGATGTCCTGCTGGAATTCAATTGGATTTGGAGGCCATTCAAACAGAATTGGATCGTCGTAAACCCGGTCAATCGGCCATCGTTACCCAACGTAAAGAACCGGATTCCGTGGAGTTTTATTCCGGAATTTTTGAGGGCAAGACTACTGGTACGCCCATAGGTTTTGCCATTCACAATACCAATCAAAAATCGCACGACTATTCCCATATAAAGGATTCATACAGGCCTTCCCATGCCGATTATGTTTATGACCAGAAATATGGATTTAGGGATTATAGAGGAGGTGGAAGGAGCTCGGCCAGGGAAACCGCGAGTAGGGTAGTGGCTGGTGCCATCGCCAAACAATTTCTAAAGGGTATCAAAATAAATGCCTATGTCTCACAGGTCGGAGATTTATCCCTATCCACCAATTACAAGGAATTGGATTTCTCATTGATAGAGTCGAACCCAGTACGCTGTCCAGACCCTGAAATGGCCTTGAAAATGGAAAATTATATCAAGGAAATTAGAAAGGAAGGTGATACGATAGGTGGTGTAATCACCTGCGTTGTACAGAATGTACCCATTGGTTTGGGGGAACCTGCCTTTGATAAGCTCCATGCAGAATTGGGTAAGGCCATGCTATCCATAAATGCCGTAAAGGGATTTGAATATGGCAGTGGATTTGAAGGGGTTAAAATGAAGGGAAGTGCGCATAACGACCAGTTTAATTCGGATGGCACTACCAAAACCAACCACAGTGGCGGTATCCAAGGGGGTATCAGTAATGGAATGGATATTTATTTCAACATCGCCTTTAAACCAGTTGCCACGGTTATTCAAGGCTATGAGACTATAGATAAAGAAGGTAATATGGTAACCACACAGGGTAAAGGACGACACGATCCTTGTGTTGTGCCAAGAGCAGTGCCCATAGTGGAGGCCATGACCGCCTTGGTTTTGGCAGATTATACCTTGTTGAACAGGACAATCAAATTATAATTTTCCTTTTTTTCGGCTTTTCCTCACAAAATAGTATCTTACTCCCTTAAAATTTAAAATTTATGAGGAAGCTGGAATTGCATTGGCGAATTCTTATTGGAATGTTTTTGGGCGTCATTTTTGCCTTTTTAATGGTCCAATTGGAATGGGGACCAAAATTTGTATCGGATTGGATAAAACCTTTCGGTAATATATTTATCAACTCCCTAAAATTAATTGCAGTTCCGTTGATTCTTGGATCCCTGATCAAAGGGGTTTCCGACCTGAAGGATATTTCCAAATTATCCAAAATGGGGGGCAGGACCATAGGAATCTATGTCCTAACGACCATTATTGCGGTATCTATAGGTTTAGGGGTGGTCAATTTGGTGAAGCCGGGATCTTCCATTTCACAAGAAACCAGAAATGAACTTGTAGAAAATTATAAAGGTGACGCAGACTCAAAAATAGCAGAGGCAGCCAAACAAAGAGATGCCGGGCCTTTGAGGGCATTGGAGGATCTGGTGCCGGAAAATATTTTCCAAGCTGCCAGTGACAACGGAAACATGCTCCAGGTAATCTTTTTTGCCATTCTCTTTGGTGTGGGACTTATCCTGATCCCAGAAGAGCAGGCCGACCCGGTGAAGAAATTTTTTGACGGTTTTAATGAGGTGATCCTAAAGTTGATCGACTTGATCATGTTAGCGGCACCCTTTGGGGTATTTGCCCTATTGGCGGCATTGGTGGTAGAATCACCCAGTATGGATCTTTTCAAGGCGTTGGGGTGGTATGCCCTTTCCGTATTGATTGGACTTACATTGATGATAGCCGTGTATATTTTAATTGTATGGTTGGTGACCAAAAAAACTCCGTCCTTCTTTTTAAAGGGAATCTCTCCGGCTCAATTATTGGCATTTTCAACCAGTTCCAGCGCCGCCACCCTTCCTGTGACCATGGAACGGGTAGAGGAGCATCTGGGAGTTGAGGAAGAGGTGACCAGTTTTGTACTGCCCATCGGAGCCACCATCAACATGGACGGTACGAGTCTTTATCAGGCAGTGGCCGCTGTTTTTATAGCCCAAGCGTTTGGGATGGACCTCAGTTTGTCTGCCCAATTGGGAATCATTGTTACGGCGACATTGGCATCCATTGGGAGTGCTGCCGTACCGGGTGCGGGAATGGTCATGTTGGTCATTGTGCTGGCGCAAGCAGGAATACCTGAAGCAGGTCTGGCACTGATTTTTGCCGTGGACCGTCCATTGGATATGTGCAGGACCGTAGTGAACGTTACCGGAGATGCGACCGTTTCCATGGTAGTTGCCAAGTCCGTGGATAAATTGGGAGATCCCAAGGTGAAGGATTGGGACGACCATTACAAGGGAAAGAAGGTTATTTAAAATATCACAAACACATCTTGGATTCATTGTTTTAGGGCCTTTTTTGGGCCCTAAAATATTTTTATATGCCTTTGTAATTTCAATCGAATCTTCTAATACATTAGCGCGTTCTTATTTGAAATTATGAAAAAAGTCGCTTTGCATTGGCAAATCCTAATTGGGATGTTGTTGGGTTTGCTTTTTGGATATCTAATGCTCCAAGTATCTGGGGGCAAAGAGTTTGTTGAAAATTGGATAAATCCTCTTGGGGTCATATTCATCAACCTACTCAAACTTATAGCCATCCCTTTAATTTTGGCCTCCCTCATCAAGGGCATCTCTGATTTAAAGGACATTTCCAAATTTAGGAACATAGGCCTACGGACAATGGTCATCTTCATCATGACCACGGTAATGGCCATAACCATAGGTTTAGTTTTGGTGAATATTTTTAATCCAGGTAATGGTATTTCCAGTGAGACCATTGAAAGGTTGACTTCTACCTATGCGGACAATTCCGGTCTGCAGGCCAAGATTGAAGAAGCTTCCCTACAAAAGGAAACAGGGCCATTGCAGTTTTTGGTGGATATGGTTCCAGATAACATATTTACGGCCATGAGCAACAATAAACTCATGCTACAGGTAATTTTCTTTACCGTATTCCTAGGAATTTCTATGCTGTTGATCGGGGAAGAACAGGCCAAACCTTTGAAAAATCTTTTTGACTCCTTAAACGATGCAGTGTTAAAAATGGTGGATCTGATCATGCTTACGGCCCCGGTAGCTGTTTTTGCTTTATTGGCCAATGTGGTGGTCAGCTCGGGGGATCCAGAGTTATTATATGCCCTATTGAAATATTCGGGTGTTGTGGTTCTGGGCCTTATGCTTATGATTGTCTTTTATTGTACGGTTATTTTTATAACCACCAGGATCAACCCATTTTGGTTCCTTAAAAAATTGAGTCCAGCCCAACTTTTGGCATTCTCTACCAGTAGTAGCGCGGCCGTTCTACCGGTGAACATGAAAATTGTGGAGGACGAAATTGGTGTAGACAAGGAAGTGTCCAGTTTTGTGCTTCCTGTGGGCGCAACGGTCAATATGGACGGTACCAGTCTTTATCAAGGGGTTGCAGCAGTATTTATCTCTCAGGCCCTAGGGCACCATTTAGAGCTCACGGATCAGTTGATGATTGTTCTAACGGCGCTTTTGGCCTCTATAGGCTCGGCAGCCGTCCCAGGTGCTGGAATGGTCATGTTGGTCATCGTTTTGGAATCCATTGGGTTCCCAGCGGATAAATTGGCCATCGGACTCGCGCTCATCTTTGCTGTAGACCGTCCTTTGGATATGTGCAGAACGGTAATCAACATAACCGGGGATGCCATGGTGAGTTTGGTAGTTGCGAAATCTGTTGGAAAAATAGATTTTACCAAGGCCAAAAGGGTATAAGGACCACGTATTGGGATGTAATGACTAAATTGCGCCCGAATACATTTTTGTAATTGCAGTTTATGAAGAATACTGACTTGGTAGCTATTGAAAAGGAGCATGCCGATCTTTTTGAGATCGATATCAATTTGGACCGTTTGGTACAAAAGATAGAACTGCTCAGCTATCTTAACCCTTTGAATATTGAAAAGGAGAAACAGCGCTTTTTTGCATCCAAGTATACGGAAGACCCTGTTTTTAAGTATCCCAAGATCAAGTTTGATCCATACAAGCTACATCGGTTGTTCTATTCCCAGCGATTGGAACGAATTGAGGATGAAGTGATCCGGAAAATGTACCAGGAAATTATCTACTACTACTCCAATATGATCCAATGTATTGAGACCATAGGAGAAGGAAAGAAGTTCTATTACAATTCCCTCAGGGTATTTGGTACACCAACCGAGAAGGATGTTCAGAACGCCAGATATATCCTCCATTTTGAAGATGAGCCCGTAACCACTGAACTGGAAAAAGTTTATACGGCCGAGGAAGCCAAGGCATATTTTGAGGAGTTCGTACAATCCTATGATTTTCCTTTGAACATACAACTTTCCACAAGCCTTGCTGCGGATGCCATGGTGAGGAACAGTACCCAATCCCTCGTCATCAAAAAAAATGCAAAATTCTCCAAGAACAAATTGCTGACCTTGGCGAACCACGAGATCGGAGTGCATTTGGTCACTACCTTTAATGGTAAGGATCAGCCTCTCAAGATTTTTTCCAACGGGTTTCCTAAAAATGTGGAGACTCAGGAAGGACTTGCAGTGTTTAGTGAATATATGAGTGGCGCTCTCACCCTAAAAAGACTTAAAGAGTTGTCTTATAGGGTTTTGGCATCTGATAGTTTAATAAAAGGTTCTAGTTTTTCGGATACCTTCGATATGATCCACAACCAATATAAGTTGAATAAAAACGATGCTTTCACCATTACGATGAGAGCCCATAGAGGTGGTGGTTTTACCAAAGACCGTTTGTATTTGAGCGGCTTGCGAAAAATATATAAACGCTATAAGAAGGGGGTACCTATGGATATCCTATTGACCGGCAAGGTTAATATGGAATACGAACAAGGGATACAACACTTGTTCGATCATGGTCTGGCCCAAAATATTACCCATAAAAATCTGGCCTTTGGGGAAAATAAGAACGCCAATAAGACGTTGGACTTTATCTTGAACAATCTGAAATAGGAATAAACTACGTTAGTAAGGTTGGAAAATTAATCCAAAAACTTGGCTTTTAGCTCAGGTGTGGGAATCATACAATCTTCCTTTTTGCCAAACCATTTATAACGGTTCTTTGCCACAATGTCGTAAACGAAGTTGCTTATAGATACGGGTATCCATTCCAATACCTGCAATAATTTCCATGCACCTCCAAAATCCTGCCCAATCTTTAGCGCTGCAGTTGCTTTGGTATAATAGGCAACTCCAGGTTCTATGAGGATGATACTGTCAATATTGGTGGTGTCTATATGCCGTTGTTGCAGATATTTCATTCCAGTGGCACTTTGCAATGGCGCATACCTAAATTGGTCGTGTTTATCGTGTTTAATGATAAATTGGATGGCCCCATTGCAAAGGTTGCAAACACCATCAAAAAGTATAATTTTCTTATTTTCTTCCATAAGTTACTTGCTGGCCTGTACCAGTTCCAATTGATCTACACTTACATTTGTTGTGAACAGACCGTAGTTCACCACGGCCTTATTTTTTTCCAGACTATCAATACTGCCAACGGCTTTGCCATCCTGTAAACGTACTCGGTCTCCTATTTTGAAAACGGGCCTTGGTTTGTTTTTTTCCTGGACTATGGCCTTTTTTTTCTCCTTTTTCTTTTCCTCTCTGACCTGCACTATTTTCTGCTCCAATTCTTGGGCTACTTCCACCTTTTTCTGTTTTTCTTTTTTGACCTCCTTGACGCTCTTCTTTTTGCGCTTGCTATTCTCCGTTTCTACGATGCGCAACAACTCGGAAACCAATGGTCTTTTCTTTTTGTCCTGAAAGTATTTTCCGGCAGCATCATTGAGTTTGTTGCCCAAATAGATCATACGTTGGTTATGGTCGTAAAGCTCTTGGTAATTTTCCAATTTGGATTTGATCTTGGAATTGAGGTCCTCCAATCGTTTGGCTTCCTCCCTTGCTTTGGATTCCTCTTCCTTTAGTTGGGATCCGGTTTTTTCCATTTTGCTCCTTTCCTTTTGCAGCTTGGCGATCGTGGCATCGAAACGAACCTTTCCCCTTTCAATTTTTTTCTTGGCCTTATTGATCAGACTATAGGGAATTCCATTTTTTTGTGCCACTTCAAAGGTAAAGGAACTTCCTGCCTGTCCCAAAACCAATTGGTAGGTGGGTTCTAGAGTTTTTGAATCGAACAACATATTCGCGTTGGTCATTTCCGGTAATTCGTTGGCCAGCATTTTAAGGTTGGAATAATGGGTGGTGATCACTCCGTAGGCTCCGCGCTCGTAAAACACCTCTAAGAATGTTTCTGCCAACGCCCCACCAAGTTCTGGATCGCTCCCCGTTCCAAATTCGTCAATAAGGAATAGGGTGCTATCATTGCATTTGCGCAAAAAGCTGTTCATATTTTTAAGGCGATAACTATAGGTGCTCAAATGGTTCTCAATAGATTGATTATCGCCAATATCGGTCAAAATTTTATCGAACAGGCAAACCGTGCTGCGTTCATGGACGGGGATGAGCATGCCGCTTTGAACCATGACCTGCAGTAGGCCTATGGTTTTTAACGTGATACTCTTTCCTCCGGCATTGGGACCTGAGATCACAATAATCCTATTTTCCGGATATAGTGAAATGGTCTGTGGAAAAGTCTTTTCGTTCTTCCTTTTATTGCTCAGATACAAGAGGGGATGATAGGCATCCCTGAGGTGCATTTTCTTTTCGGTACTGACTTCTGGCATCACCGCATTGGTATCCACGGCGTATTTGGCCTTGGCGGCAGTAATGTCCATATCGGTCAAAAACTCTTGATAGGTGCGTAAAAGCGGGCCGTAAGGTCTTATGTGGTCCGTGAGATACTTGAGGATTTTTTTGATTTCCTCGGTCTCATCAAACTCTAGGTTGTTCAGCTCCCTGCTGTATTTCAAGGTAGCCTCAGGTTCTATATAAACGATACTTCCGGTTTTGGACGAACCCATGACCGCTCCCTTAACCTTTTTTCGGTACATGGCCTTGACCGCCAGCACCCTACGGTTCTCCACGACGGATTCCCGGATCTCATCCAAAAAATCTGAAGCGTTATAGGTGTTCAGGGCAGATCCAAAACTTTGGTTTATTTTTCCTTTTACAAAATTGATTTCCTGCCTGATCAGCTTTAGGTTCTCCGAAGCATTGTCCTTGATTTCTCCAAAACGATCGATCACCATATCGATTTGGGCAGGGATATCCGAATTCAGTTCTATTTCCTCCGATGATTTGTACAATAAGGGGTAATAGTCCTTGAACTTTTTGAAGAACTTAATATGAGTGGTCACGGTATTGCAGATATTGCCAATTTTTCTAAATCCGGTAACCTCAAGACTGGTGTTTTCAATTTTGAGGAGTTTCAATTCATGGAATATCGCATCGAAACCGTGATTGGGAACTCGGTTGTCATTGGTAAAAGAGGCCAGGTACTCAGAGGTTTGTCCAAGACTGGTCAGAATACCCTCCTTACTGTCCAGCGGAACAACGGTCAATACCTTTTCCTTTCCCAGTTCTGTATTGCATCGTAGGGAAAGTTGGTCCAAAACAGTAAAAAATTCTAAATCTTGTAGTGTTTTTTTTTGAATGTTGTTCATAGCAATGTAAAGCCCTAAATTTGGCACTACAAAAGTAGGCCTTTTTTATATGAACATCAATATGCATCCCAGTTGGAAGGAACAGCTTTACGAAGAGTTTAACAAGTCTTATTTTTCAAATTTACTCCAATTTGTAGAGCGAGAATATAAGGAGTATACCTGTTATCCCGAATGGGAGGATATTTTTGCCGCTTTTCATAACTGTCCGTTCGAGGAAACCAAAGTTGTCATTATAGGGCAGGATCCCTATCATGGACCAAATCAGGCCAATGGGTTGTGTTTTTCCGTACAGGACGGTATGGCGCATCCGCCGTCATTGATCAATATCTTTAAGGAAATGCAGGCTGATCTAGGAAAACCGTACCCTATCAGTGGTAACTTGAAGGATTGGGCAAAGCAAGGAGTGCTTTTATTGAATGCTACGTTGACCGTTCGTGCAAATGAGGCTGGGAGCCATCAGAAAAAAGGATGGGAAACCTTTACAGATACGGTGATCCAAAAAATTTCGGCAGGTCATGAGAATGTCGTCTTTTTACTTTGGGGCGGTTTTGCCAAAAAGAAGGCGAAATTGATAGATACTGCCAAACATAAGGTATTATTGTCCGGACATCCATCACCTTTGAGCGCCAATAGAGGATATTGGTTTGGAAACCGTCATTTTAGCAAGTGCAACGAGGTTTTATCCGATGCCGAAAAAGCAACTATTACTTGGTGATTTATCGAATATTTTAAAAATTCTTTTCTATTATCAGCGAATTAATTAACTTAGAGATTATATTCTAATAAAAAATCTGTGTGGGTCCATTCTCTATAAAATCTGTCTTACTGGTTGATGATGACGCCTCTGCGACTTTTATCAATAAGGTTTTTATAAGTAACCTTCCCTTGGACGTAGAGGTCTATTCTGCTGTTGATGGAAAGGATGCGTTGGACTTATTGGATGAGATGAGCGTAAGTTCCATGGGGAAAAATTCTTTTATTCCATGTCTACTTATCCTGGATATCAATATGCCCGTAATGGATGGGTGGGAATTTTTGGATGCCTATACGGATCGCTATTCCAAAGAGATCAAAAAGAATATTACCATCGTGGTCACTACCATGAGTGAGGATGAAAGGGATATCATTAGGGCAAGTAATAACCCGATGATCAAGGAGTATGTCCAAAAACCGCTCTCAGACGAAAAATTATTGGAAATTGTAGAGAAACACTTTACCGAAAAACAACATTAACCCTATTGTTCCTGTTTTACGGTCTACTTAATACAGTATTTTCTCTTTAGGAACTACCTTTTCTATCAACCCCAATGCCTTTAATTTCTCTTGAACCTCTAAAAGAGTATTTGCATGTAGCTGGGATTGGCTCCATGCTGTAATGGACAGCCATTCTTTGATATCCTCTAGTTTCTGTTCATAGGCGTTGGACAGATTCCTATCGATACTTGGAATGCTTTTAAATTCCTCCGTGTAAAGGTTGATGACTTCCAGAATATGTCCCAACGTATTTCTATGCGCCATTAAAAACTGGTCGGTGGCTGCGATCACAAAACATGGCCACGGGGTAGGGCAGTCTCCGATTCTTCGGAAAACACCCTGGTCTACCAAAGGTTTTGTGGTAAAGTGTTCCCACATAAAATAATCGGCAGTACCTTGGGTCAGTGCGGTAACCGCTCCATCCAAATTATGGATAACCTCGAATTCCAATTTTTGGGTATTCCATTGGTTGTTTTGGGCATGGACATAGGCCATTAGGTGGCTGCCACTACCATATCTGCTGATGGCCGCCTTGGTATTCTTTAAGTCCTTAATATCTTTATACTTGCTCTTGGCACCGACATGAATGCCCCATAGCAAGGGAGATTCTATATATTTCTGTACAATTTTCACCGGATTACCTTCCACGACGCTCTTTACGATCCCTTCCGTTAGGATAATGGCAAGATCGGCACTGCCTTCTTGGAGCATCTGGCACATTTTACCAGTTCCTTCTGGAACATCGGTCCATTGAAGATCTATTCCACGCTCTTCAAAGGCTCCTTCTTCCATGGCCAAATGCCATGGAAAATTAAAGTGTTCGGGAACACCTATGATCTTTACGGTTTTCATTTATTGGGTAATCTTTTCTAAGGTGTATTTTATAAGTCGTTCTGTTGATCCTGCAGGGTCTTTGGAAAATTCCCCGTTGCTTCTATTGGCCAAAATACAGTTCATGGAAACTGCCCGATGCCCTAGAAGTTTGGACAGGCCGTATATGCCAGAGGTCTCCATTTCCAAATTCGTGATTTTGAGATCGTTGTATCTGAAGGCCGCAAGTTTTCCGTTCAAGGCATTGTCTTGGGTATCCAGACGTAATTTTCTTCCCTGTGGACCATAAAAGCCGACATTGGTGGCGGTAAAGCCCAAAAGAATTTTGTCAGATTTAAGTTTAGAGCCAAGATCCTCATCGTATTTGACCACATAGGGAGTGGATTTATGCTCAAACCACCTTGTATGTTCCATGAAGGCCTTTTGGATTTCTGGGTGCTGCACATGGCCGCTATCGTAAAACTGCAATAAGCTGTCAAAGCCAATGGCGTATTCGCTCATCAGAAAAGAATCCACCGGAATATCGGCATGTATGGCCCCTGAGGTTCCAATCCTGATGATGTCCAGCTTTGTTAGTTCTGCCTTTATTTTTCTAGTGTGAAAGTCTATATTGACCAAGGCATCCAATTCATTGAAGACAATATCGATATTGTCCGTACCAATTCCAGTGGATATGACCGAAATCCGTTTGCCGTTCAAGGTACCGGTATGGGTATAGAATTCCCTCTTGCCTTTTTTGATTTCTATTGTATCGAAATATTTGGATACTTCCTGTACACGATCGGGATCACCCACGGTAATGATGGTTTTTGCGATGTCTTCAGGCAATAAATTAAGGTGATAAATGCTGTTGTCTGCATTTAAGATAAATTCAGATGGACTAAGTTGCATGCTATAATTTTAGAATTCGGTCCGTAGACGAATTATATAGGAAGTTGTATTTCAATGCGCCACCGAGATATTCATCATTTTCTCTAATAGCGGAATAATAATTGGTTTTTCCCTTATAAATCCCTTCACCATTAGTGGTAAGTTTTACTGGGGAAAAAGATGAAAATAAGGGTTTTATTTTCGAAATGACCCTATCGTATTGGGTGTCTCCGAAGCCATAGATTCCTTGATTTTTTAAAATTAGTGATATCAGTTCCTTTTTAGAATCTGGATGTTGTTCCAACGCCACTTTCAATACCTGGTTCTCCACTTCGTTCAGGCCGTTTTTAATACTTGGGAATCGCTTTAAATGGGCCGCTATGGCATTGGAAAGGTTATCGAACTGATAATTGCTGAAATCTTTGACATTTTCCAGTCGAATGGGATTGTTGCTACAGTATAGTTGCCAAATGTAATCGGCATATTCTATATCGTCCTGGGTTAGTGTTTTACGCTGACCGTACAAGAGCATAAGATCCTTGTTCTCCATTTCCGAAAAACTCTTGGGTATTGCCTCGCCTGGCACATAGGATCCACTGGAAACCAAAGAAATTTCGGCATGTCTTCTATAGGCCTTTAACCAACTGATCACAGCCAACATATTTATCTGGCAAAACAGGTCATAATCGAACCACAACACAATTTGATCTTGTTGTTTGTGATTACAAAGAGATCGGTATTCCTTTAAGGTTTGGTCTATAAACCTGGTTTTTGATATTTTGTAGGTTTTGTGCAGAAATTCAAAACGCGTTTTCCAAAAAGATTCACTCCCTACCGAGGTAAGGGTTTTTCCCTCACAAAGCATCTCCCTCCAAGTGATTATTTCACCCTTGAGATCGAGTGAATTTAACCGCTGGGTCAGCATATCGCCATTTGTTATGTGCAATAAGGTGCTCATTGGAAATTTGTTAGGTGTTAATCTGTCATTTGTTTATTCTTTTAAAGGTAACATTTTTAATAAAAATCTGAAAGGTAATTAACACAAATTAACCACCTACGCGTTTCACTTTAAACCCTTTTTCCTTTAAAATAGCCATGATTTTGTCACGGTAATCTCCTTGGATAATTATGGAATCGTCCTTAAAGGTACCGCCAACACTCAGTTTCGTCTTTAATTCTTTGGCCAATTTCTTAAAATCCTCATCGGCTCCGGTATAGCCCTCAATAATGGTGATAGGTTTGCCTTTTCGTTTTTCATACTTGCAGATCATTGGTGCCTCCTGCAACCAAATTCCATCATCATTGGACGTGTTTGCTTCCTCTTCTTCTGAAGGGGTATGATCGGGAAATAAATGTTTGAGCTGGTCTTTTAAGTCCATCTTTATTAAGGTATTGAAAGGTCATAAAAAACCTCCCTTGTTCAGGGAGGTATGATTACTATTTTTTAATCAATCCAAGATCTATCAATCTTTCATGTAGAAACTCTCCTGCTGTAATATCCTCATATTGTTTTGGATTTTCAGCGTCAACGCAATTGTCCAAACAGTTGAGGGGCATATCACTCACCGGGTGCATGAAATAAGGAATGGAGTACCTAGAGGTGCCCCAAAGTTCCCTAGGAGGATTTACCACTTGGTGTATGGTAGATTTCAATTTATTGTTGGTCAATCTGGAAAGCATATCCCCAACATTGATCATCAATTCATTGGGTTGGGCAATGGCATCCACCCATTCACCTTGGTGGTTCATTACCTGCAACCCTTTACCTTGAGCCCCCATCAAAAGGGTGATCAAATTGATATCGCCATGAGCTGCTGCCCTAATGGCATTCTTCGGCTCAGAAGTTATGGGCGGATAATGGATAGGTCTAAGGATAGAATTTCCATTTTTGATATAATCATCAAAATAGGTTTCCTCTAGCCCTAAGTGCAAAGCCAAGGCCCTAAGGACATATTTTGCTGTTTTTTCAAGCATTTTAAAGGTTTCTTTGCCAATGACGTTAAAATTGGGAAGCTCCTTTACAATCACGTTCTCTGGATATTCAGCCTCCAATTTTGGGTTGTCCTCAACATATTGGCCAAAATGCCAGAATTCTTTTAGATCCCCTTCTTTCTTTCCTTTTGCATGCTCCTTGCCAAAAGAGGTATATCCCCGTTGGCCACCAATACCGGGAATTTCGTAGGAATCCTTTACTTCTTGGGGCAGGTTAAAAAAGTTTCTGACCTCATCATATAGGTTCTTAACGAGTTCATCGGACAAAAAATGTCCGCTTAGGGCAACAAATCCGATATCTTCAAAGGCGCTCCCTATCTCTTTGATGAATTTTTCATTTCTATTTTTATCTTCAGATAAGAAATCTTGAAGATTTACACTTGGAATTCCGCTCATGACCAAAAATTAAATTAGCACCTCAAATTTAGTAAATTAATTAGGGTTATCGGATAAGAAAACATTCCTTTTTGTTACAACCTTTCGTTACATTTAACCCAATATTGGATCGCAACGTTATATTATTATGAAATATCAACCAACAACAACCAGTAAAAATACCCAGTTAAAACTCTACGAAAGAATGATGAAACCTCGATTGATAGAGGAAAAAATGCTCATTTTATTGCGACAGGGGAAGGTATCCAAATGGTTCAGTGGAATTGGGCAGGAGGCCATTGCCGTTGGGGTGACCTCGGCATTGAAAGAAGAGGAATATATTTTGCCCATGCACCGTAATCTTGGGGTCTTTACCTCTAGGAACATTCCTTTGTATCGGTTGTTTGCGCAATGGCAGGGCAAGGGAAGTGGTTTTACCAAGGGCAGGGACCGAAGTTTTCACTTTGGGACCCAGGAATACAAGATTGTTGGGATGATCTCCCATTTGGGCCCTCAATTGGGGGTAGCCGATGGAATTGCCTTGGCCAATATCTTAAAAAGGGAAAAATGGGTTACGGCCGTTTTTACAGGGGAGGGAGCTACCAGTGAAGGGGATTTTCACGAAGCCCTGAATGTGGCCTCGGTATGGAACCTTCCGGTCTTGTTTTGTATAGAGAATAACGGTTATGGCCTTTCCACGCCTACCAACGAACAATATAAATGCGAGAATTTAGCGGATAAAGGGATCGGTTATGGCATGGAGTCCCATATCTTGGATGGCAACAACATATTGGAGGTATACGAAAAGGTTGATGCCCTTTGTCAAAGTATGCGTACCAATCCCAGACCGGTACTTTTGGAATTCAAGACCTTTAGAATGCGCGGCCATGAAGAGGCCAGTGGTACCAAATATGTTCCCCAGGAATTGATGGACCAATGGGCCAAAAAAGATCCGATAAGCAACTACGAAAAATTTCTGGTCTCCGAAGGCGTATTGAATGACGGCTCCATTGCCCAGATCACGGAAAGGATCCATCAAGAAATTGACGAACATCTACAGATGGCCTTCAACGAAGATGAAATTCCTTTGGATCCGGCGGTTGAAATAAATGATGTGTATAAACCTTATGACCACAAAGAGGTTTCTCCGGGCCAAAAGGTTTCCAATATTCGACTTATCGATGCCATTTCACAGGGTTTGAGGCAGTCCATGGAGCAACATGAAAATTTGGTGCTCATGGGGCAGGATATTGCCGATTACGGAGGGGTATTTAAAATTACGGAGGGTTTTGTAGATGCTTTCGGAAAGGACAGGGTACGAAATACCCCCATCTGTGAATCTGCCATCATATCCACGGCCATGGGCCTCTCCATCAATGGGATGAAGGTCATGGTGGAAATGCAATTCGCCGATTTTGTGAGCTCTGGCTTCAATCCTATAGTCAATTATCTGGCTAAGTCGCACTACCGCTGGGGGGAGCATGCCGATGTGGTCATCAGAATGCCCTGTGGTGCCGGGGTAGGCGCCGGACCCTTCCATTCCCAGACCAATGAGGCCTGGTTTACCAAGACGCCAGGATTAAAAGTGGTGTATCCTGCCTTTCCCTATGATGCCAAAGGCCTCTTGGCATCGGCCATCAACGACCCAAATCCGGTGCTCTTCTTCGAGCACAAGGCCCTTTATAGGAGTATGTACCAGGATGTCCCCGATGATTATTACACCTTGCCCATGGGAAAGGCCGGACTATTGAGAAGTGGGGCCGATATTACCATAGTCACCTATGGGGCAGGCGTGCATTGGGCCCTGGAACTATTGGACAATCAACCTGCAATAAATGCCGACCTGATCGATTTGCGCACGCTGCAGCCTTTGGATATGGATACTATTTATGCCTCTGTCAAAAAAACTGCCAAACTTATCATCCTGCAGGAAGACAGCCTTTTTGGGGGCGTGGCCAGTGATATTTCGGCCATGGTCATGGAAAACTGCTTTGAATATCTGGATGCACCCGTAAAAAGGGTCGGCAGCTTGGATACCCCAATCCCTTTTGCCAAAAAACTGGAACAAAACTACCTTCCCAAAGAGCGTTTTTCATTGGCTATCAAGGAGTTATTGGAATATTAGCGATTGCGATAGTAATAGATGTTTTTGAACTAATATTGCACGTTGAAATCACGACCTTGCAAAAGGTTTTGTACATGGTGAACATGGCGAAACCTATTTGGAGTATTTCAACGTATATATGTTAAATTAAACCCTAAATGATGAACAAAAAATTTTTATTATTATTTGCCGTTTCGGCACTTTTAATGACATCCTGCTCCGTTTCCAAGGAGGTGCGGGATCAAAGAAACACGTTGAGCGGGACCTGGTCCTTGAACAACATTTCCTATGAGAACAATACAGGAACCTTTTCTTCCTTGCTCTTCAATGATGCCAAGGATATCTGTTTTAAGAACAGTGAATGGTTCTTTAGGGACAATAACAGTACGGGACGCTACACCATTCCAAGTGGTAGTCTTTGTGCAGGTGGCGACCGTTATATTAAATGGTCCGTAGTAGAAAGGGAGGGGCTTTCCAATCAGCTACAATTCAAATCCATCAACGCCAAAAACAAGGATATCAGTGGTGGTTATGGTTACCGTTTGGATATTGTTAGTTTGAGCCCACAGGCCATGACCCTAAAATCGGATGTTTCTGTGAACGGATCACCTGTTAGCGTAGTTTATCAATTCACTAAAAAGTAAAATCGAGTTAAAATGAAAAATAGAATTACAAAAAGTATATTATTTGTACTAGCGCTGACCGTTGTTGTTAGTTGCAGTACCGTAAAAAATGCGAACAAAACCCAAAAAGGTGCCGTAATCGGTGCTGCCGGTGGTGCCGCTGTAGGTGGAGTTATCGGTAATAATGTAGGTAAAGGAAATACTGCCCTTGGAGCCATTATTGGCGCCGTTGTTGGTGGTGCTGCCGGAGGTTATATCGGAAATAGAATGGACAAACAGGCCGAGCGTATAGAGACCGAAATTCCTGGTGCTGAAGTGACCAGGGTAGGAGAAGGGATCAATGTTACCTTTAACGAAGATGCAGGTGTTTATTTTGATACCAATAAGTCAGCGGTTAAGGGAGCATCTGCAGAAACCTTAAATAGGTTGGCCGGTGTTCTTAAGGAATATCCAGATACCAATATTTTGGTAGAAGGACATACCGATAGTGCAGGTAGTGACGAATATAATATGACACTGTCGCAACAACGTGCACAATCTGTGACCAATTACTTGGCATCACAAGGAATCAGTAGAAGTAGGCTTACTGCAAAATGGTATGGTGAGAACCAGCCGAAGTCGGACAATTCAACTGCCGAGGGCAAAGCCAAAAACCGTAGGGTAGAAATGGTGATCATTGCCAACGAGGCCTTAAAACAAGAGGCCATCAATAAGACGAAAGGATAATCAATATTGATATTTTTTGAATTAAATCCCGCTCATGGTAGCGGGATTTTTTATTTATAATAAGTATCTTCCAACCATGGGAGCATACGACGTTATAATCATTGGTGGCGGCTTGGCGGGACTTACCGCGGCCTTGCATCTCAAAAAAAATGGACAAAGCGTTTTGGTGCTCGAAAAACATCAATATCCCCATCACAAGGTCTGTGGGGAGTATGTTTCCAATGAGGTTTTGCCCTATCTGGAGTATTTGGATGTTCCTTTGGCCCCATACCATGTGGCACAAATTGATACCCTGCAATTCTCCTTGGTGAATGGGCAGTCCATCACCACTAGACTTCCCTTGGGAGGCATAGGGATAAGCAGATACGCTTTTGATGATCTGTTGTATCAAAAGGCGAAATCGGAGGGCGTGGATTTTATTTTTGAAACTGTGGATCAGGTGCTTTATGAAAATGATGCTTTTGAGGTGACCTCAAATATGGGGAAAGGTTTTGCCTCATCAGTGGTATTGGGAGCCTATGGTAAGCGCAGTGGGCTAGATATGCATTTGAAGCGGGAATTCACACAAAATAAATCGACCTGGTTGGCGGTCAAGGCACACTACCAATATCCGGATTTTACGGATAACCTGGTAGCCCTGCACAATTTTAGGGGCGGTTATGCCGGACTATCCAAAACGGAGACCGGGGCTGTCAATTTTTGTTATCTCACCACCTACGAAAGTTTCAAACAAGAAAAGAATATCGATGGTTTCAATGCTCATGTAGTTTCCCAAAATCCTTTTTTAAATCGTTTTTTAAGGGAAGGGGAGCCCTTGTTCGATGTGCCATTGAGCATCGCCCAAATTTCATTCGACAAAAAAAAGGCAATAGAAAACCATGTCCTAATGTGTGGGGATTCTGCGGGATTGATACATCCCCTATGCGGTAATGGAATGGCTATGGCTATCAATAGCGCAAAAATAGCTGCGGAGCGGGTATCCCAGTTTTTGAACGATAGATCGTACGGCAGGATACAAATGGAGCAGGAATACCAATTGGCCTGGAACGATGCCTTTCGGCATCGATTGTGGATGGGGAGAAGGCTGCAATCCTTGTTGCTGAACCCCAAGATGTCCAAATGGGCACTGGGAGCAGTGGGCCGTGCTCCTTGGGTTCTGAACGAGATAATCAAGAGTACGCACGGAAATCCCATGGCCATATGATAGATACCACCTACAGGAATACGGATCCAGAGCTCATGGATGACCCCCATGTTCCCGAAGATGTGCTTCGGGAAGTGTTGGATGATATTTCCCGTGTAAACCGGTTGCTCAATGGCAATAGGATCACGATCAGGGCCATTGATCAATTGATCCATGAAAACCCCCAAGGAACCTATACCATAGTTGATATGGGCTGTGGAGACGGACAAATGTTGCGGGAGGTGGCCGATTATTATCGTAAAAAGGGTGTGGATGTTGCATTGATAGGCATCGATTTAAGCGAAAAGGGAATTCAAATAGGTAGAGAGTTGTCAAAAGACTACCCTGAAATCAGTTTTCTGAGGCAGGACATATTGAAAATTGACGCAGGCGCTCTGCAATGCGACATATTGCTCTGTACCCTTACCATGCATCATTTTGGCGATAGCCAGATCCCTATTTTTTTAAAGCAGTTCGTGAAATTGGCAAATTTAGGCGTAGTTGTCAATGACCTTCAAAGAAGTAGGATGGCGTACTATCTATTTAAAATGTTTAGTGTTATTTTTATAAAAACCGAAATAGGAAAATTGGATGGACTGATATCTATTAAAAGCGGATTTAAAAGGCAGGAGTTGTTGGCTTTTGCCCAAAATATCCCACATGCATACCACTCGGTACAATATAAATGGGCCTTTAGATATTTATGGCTTATGAGAACAAACAGACCCCAAGAGAGCAAATGAATGACGTTAGGATTGCAGCAGTAAGCAAACAATTACCGGATTATAGTAGGGAAACCAAGGATATATTGCCACTTGTGGAAATGTGGTTGGGCGACCAGGAAGAGCGGTTCAGGCGCAAGGTCCTGAAAATATTCGAGGGTGCAGCGGTGGACAAGCGCTACAGTATCATGGCGCCGGAGGAGGTATTTACGGCCACTTCTTTTGAAGAAAAAAATGCCATTTACGTCAGGGAGGTCAAAAAGCTAGGTACTAAGGTGCTTCAAAATGCCCTGTCCGCTGCCACCTGGGGAACCGATAGCATTGATTATATCATTACAGTAAGCTGTACGGGGATCATGATACCTTCCTTGGACGCCTACATCATCAATGATCTGGGGCTGCGCCAAGATGTGGTGCGACTCCCGGTGACTGAGATGGGCTGTGCCGCAGGGGTATCGGGACTGATCTATGCCCATAATTTTTTGCGTTCCAATCCCGGGAAACGCGTTGCGCTGGTTGCTGTGGAGAGCCCGACCGCCACTTTTCAGCTGAACGACTATTCCATGGCCAATATGGTCAGTGCCGCGATCTTTGGTGATGGGGCCGCTTGTGTGTTATTGTCTTCGGAAGAGGATGCCGTTGGGCCAAAGATAGTGGGAGGGGAGATGTACCATTTTACGTACGCCACCCAGATGATGGGTTTTGATCTTACCAATCATGGGTTGAAAATGATCCTGGACCCCGCAGTACCCGAGACTATTGCAAGTCATTTTCCGGATATTGTACATCCTTTTTTGGCTCGCCATGGCTCATCCATTGAGAATGTAAGTCATTTGATCTTTCATCCCGGAGGGAAAAAAATAGTACAGACGGTAGAGGACCTGTTTGGGGCCTTGGGTAAAAATATAGACGATACCAGGGAGGTTTTAAGGTTGTATGGCAATATGAGCAGTGCAACGGTACTGTATGTGCTGGAACGTTTTTTGGAGAAGGAAATTGAAGCTGGTGAGCAAGGGCTGATCCTGAGTTTTGGCCCCGGATTTTCTGCACAGCGCGTTTTGCTGGAATGGTAGCGTTTATTCTGGGATGTCGTTACAAGTAAAAAAAAGAACAAAAATGAGCTTAAGGAAAAAGGGAATATGGACAAAAATATAAAGCCAAAAGAAGCATGGGCCCTGATCTTGGGCGGTAGTAGTGGTTTGGGTCTGGCCACCGCCAAAAAACTGGCCGGGCATGGATTTAACATTTTAGTAGTTCATAGAGACAGAAAGATTGATTTCCAGACTATTGAAAACGAATTCCGAAGCATTGCTTTAAATAAAATTAAGCTAAAATCGTACCATATAGATGCTACCAATTTGGAGCGCAGAACAGCTACTATAAAGGAAATCTATGAAG
Source organism: Sediminicola sp. 1XM1-17 (assembly GCF_037203765.1). Lineage (NCBI taxonomy): Bacteria > Pseudomonadati > Bacteroidota > Flavobacteriia > Flavobacteriales > Flavobacteriaceae > Sediminicola > Sediminicola sp. 1XM1-17. The sequence continues at coordinate 138,080 of NZ_JBBCAS010000002.1, forward strand.
AAATGGGGCAAAATGGGAAGGTAAAAGTGCTGGTCCATAGTATTGCCAAAGGGAATTTAAAGCCCATGCAGTCCGCTGATGGAACAGCTTTGAGCAATCAGGATTTTCATCTCACCATCGATGCCATGGCCATTAGTTTGTACGATTGGACCAAAGCATTGGTGGGGGCAGATTTATTTGCTGAAGATGCCAGGATTGTTTCTTTCACCAGTGAGGGCAATTCTAAAGCATGGGAGAACTACGCCGCCGTTTCTGCCGCAAAGGCAGCTTTGGAGGCTATTACAAGGAATATAGCCTTGGAATTTGCACCCAAGGGCATCAAGGCCAATTGCGTGCAGGCAGGAATAACCCTGACCAATTCTTTCCATATGATCCCGGGAAGCGAAAAACTGGAGGAGAATGCCCTGAAGCGCAACCCCAGTGGGCGCTTGACGACTGCGGAAGATGTGGCCAATGCCGTATATCTGTTGACCATGGATGAGGCAAAATGGATCACGGGGACGGTACTGAAGGTAGATGGGGGAGAAAGTTTGCGTTAGCGGCGAGCAAATAAGAAATCAAATCTGACAAGGCACAATAGTTTAAATGGAGTATAAAGAAATCATAGATCAATTGCCATATGGCCCGGAATTCCGGTTCGTGGATCGACTGCACCGTGTAACCGAAGATGGAGTGGTGGGGGAATTTACTTTTTTGGAGGACATGTATTTTTTTAAGGGACATTTCAAGCAGCGCCCGGTGACCCCAGGGGTAATTCTTACAGAATGTTGTGCGCAGATAGGATTGGTTTGCTTGGGTTTATATGTCCTTAATGAAAGTGATACTTCAATAATAAAATTAGGATTGAGCAGTAGTGAAATGGAATTTTTGCTCCCTGTATTTCCTAATGAAACCGTGATGGTGACCTCCAAAAAGATCTATTTCAGGTTTCAAAAGCTCAAATGTGAAGTGCGTATGCATAACAGTAAAGGGGAGTTGGTCTGTAAAGGTGTATTGGCCGGAATGATAAAATTGGATAAAGCATGAAAAAGAGAGTAGTGGTGACGGGTCTGGGGGTCTGTGCACCAAACGGCGTAGGGTTGGAAGACTTTGGCAAATCGTTAAGGGAAGGGCGTAGCGGCATCGCCTTCCAGCAAGAATTGGAAACATTGAAATTTTCATGCCAAGTAGCTGGAAAGCCAATTCTTAGACAAGATCATATAAACCAATACTTTAATCCTTTGCAACAGCGGGGATTGAATGCCAGCGGTATTGTTTATGGGGTGATGGCCGGTATGGATGCCTGGAAAGATGCAGGATTGGATATGGCACCCAAGGAAACTCCGGATTGGGACAGTGGTATCATTTTTGGAACCGGTATCTTGGGGGTCGACAAGTTTCGGGAGTCCATCCAGCTGATAGATGGGGGCAGTACCCGCAGGTTGGGAAGTACTTCCGTGATGCAGACCATGGCCAGTGGTATCAGTGCCTATTTAGGGGGTATTTTGGGATGTGGCAACCAAGTGACCACCAATTCCTCTGCGTGTACCACCGGCACTGAGGGCATTTTAATGGCCTATGAGCGCATTGTGGCCGGTAAGGCTACCAGAATACTAACCGGAAGCTGTAGTGATAGTGGACCGTATGTATGGGGCGGATTTGATGCCATGCGTATTTTACCCAATGCTTATAATCAAGATCCTGAGAATGCCAGTAGGCCCATGAGTGCCTCGGCGGCCGGCTTTGTGCCCGGGAGTGGGGCAGGGGCCCTAGTACTGGAATCCTTGGAAAATGCCCTTGATCGTGGGGCCCATATTTATGGGGAAGTGCTTGGGGGAGCGGTGAACAGTGGGGGACAAAGGGGATCGGGTACCATGACTGCCCCTAATAGTGAAGCGGTGCAGCGCTGCATTGTGGAAGCTGTGGAAAGTGCAGGGATTCAGAAAGGGGATATTGATGTGATCAATGGGCATCTTACGGCAACAGGGAAGGATGCCACAGAGATCCAAAACTGGAGTGCCGCCCTGGAGCGTTCGGGAAGGGATTTTCCTTTGGTAAATTCCTTCAAGGGATTGATGGGGCATTGTTTGGCGGCAGCGGGCAGTATTGAATGTGTTGCGGCCCTTTTGCAATTTAAGGAAGGGAAGGTCTTTGGAAATATCAATTGTGAGGATATCCATCCGGAGATCTTGGAAATAGTGGACGCCGACAAAATACCTAGGGAAACCATAGACCACCAAGCAGAAATTCTGGCGAAGGCCAGTTTTGGCTTTGGGGATGTAAATGCTTGTGTTATTTTTAGGGCTTATAAAAACGAATAAGAATTACCGATCAAATATTTATATGGAAGAACGTTACGAGCAGTTAAAAGGGATCATAAAAATTTATCTACCGGAAGATGTAACGGTAGAAGATATCACCCCGGAGAGTCACTTCATCAATGAGTTGAACATCAATTCTGCCAATTTGGTTGACATTGTCCTGGATGTGGAAGATGCCTTTGATATCGTTTTGGAAAATGAGGATATGGACCAAATGAAGACCGTCAAGGATGCCTTGGCCATCATAGATAACAAGCTCAAAGCTTCCTGATCCAATTATTTAATAGAAAGGAATCGGTTTTTATTCCGGTTTCACCTCTTTTGGTGCAAGCATCATGGATGCGGTCACCCCCCCGATCAAGGCAATGGCGATAACGCCCAAGGAAAGCCATTCCGGGAATTCCACATGGTGGGACAATAGCATTTTGATGCCTACAAAAGCCAAGATCACCACAAGGCTATAGTTGATGTACCTGAATTTTTCCAACATTCTTGAGATTAGAAAGTACATAGATCTAAGTCCGAGGATGGCAAAGATGTTGGAACTGAATACGATAAATGGGTCTGCGGTAATGGCCAGGATAGCAGGAATACTGTCCAGCGCAAAGAGGATATCTGTAAGCTCTATGACAATAAGTGCCACGAATAGCGGTGTTGCGGCCCTGATTCCCATCTTTCTGATAAAGAAATCGTGTCCATGCATTTTGGTAGAGATCGGAAATATTTTTTTGATCTGCTTGAAAATAAAGGATTTTCGGGGGTCAAAATCTTCATCGTCAGATTTTAGCATTTTAAAGGCGGTATACAAAAGAAACACCCCAAAGACGTAAATGACCCAATCGAACTTGGTGATCAGGGCTACCCCAAAAACAATCATAAGGGCTCTAAACACGATGGCCCCTAAGATACCCCAGAACAATACGCGGTGTTGGTACAAGGGGGGAATACTAAAGGATGAAAAGATCACGGCGATGACAAAAACATTGTCCACGCTAAGGGAGAGTTCTATTAAATACCCTGTGATATATTTAATTACAGCTTTATCTGGTGCTAGGTCTGTAGGATTGGCGATATGGTTGCCGGCGAAGAGCCAGTAGATCACACCGCTGAAGGCCATGGCCACGGTTACCCAAATGGCGGTCCATATGGCAGCTTCCTTGGTTTGGATTACATGTTCATCTTTGTGGAATACACCAAGGTCCAGTGCGAGGAAAACCAAAATTAGAGCGATAAAAGCAATCCAGATCAACATAGCGATTTTTTTAGGATCACAAAGCTAATCATCATTTTATATTTTGTATCAAAAAAGTAAAATAAATTAGCGGTGGTATAAGGTTGTTATTGTAGTAATTAACAGCTCCTTGTTGGCGCGAAAATAGCTGATGGGAAGAAGATATTGTATGGTAGTTGTCCTACGGTATTAAAAATGGGTCTGCAGTTTACTACAGACCCATTTTTAGGTAAAAATCTTTGTTTTCTTTATTGTATTTTGAAGGAGTTGTTTCCTTCTAAAGTCCAAGGTACTGGTGTTCCTGGGCTTAGTGTGCTTTGATCTTGTCCTTTCGTTTTTTCAATTGTCGTTCCAAATCGTCTATGGTATTGGCTATTGAGGCCTCGAAACTACCATTGCTCGACTCGGCAAACAAGCGTGGTCCTGGGGAACTCAATCGAATGGCACAGATCATTCCCGTATCTGGGGAAGAGGTATTCTCGGTTTTAAAGAAAACATCGGCACGAATTATAAAATCATATTTGTCCAATAACTTGTCTACTTTTTTGCCAGCAAATATTTCCAAACGTTCGCTGGCTTTTACACCATCATATTCAAAGTTTATATTCATAATTATTATAATTTTTGTTTAAGGTAAAGAGGTAAAATAAAGAAAGCAAATATTTTTAATTAAGGTAAACATAAAATTTAGGATGTCAAAACGTTAAAGTCTGATTTTGTTATAATTACACGTATTAGGGTTAAAAAAAAATGCATAACTTAATAGGGAATATAAAGTTCTCCCGCCAAACCCTAAATCCAGTAGTTATGACAACAGCACATTTTCACGATCATCCGGACCGAAGAGTTTCAAGCAGAAGCACCAGTATTTTGCGATTGGAAAGAAACAATAGAGATCTTGTACAGTTAAACAAACTGTTATGTTGTTATAGATGTGAACCAAAAACGTATGCACGTTTTGAGGAACTGTCGGAATTAAAGATGCGGATACAGGAACTCCGTAGATCAAATCTTGAAATTATTTCAGGGATCCTTAGCGAGGAGGAGCACCAAAAAGTTAGTTTGGGTAGAATTCGCAGACAGTTATTGGAATTCAACGAACTTCAGAGACGAGTGGAAGGTTACCGCAATCCGATCCGATTTGTGGGCTAACCACCATTTCCCATAATTCTATTTTACATAATATAAATTATAGAACAAATGTCAATATTTATTGTTTAGCATAGTTTAGCCATTTGATAGCTATAATTCTAAACTATGTAAAATATCCCAGAAGCATTCGTTTTCATTAAAATAATTGGAACTTGGGTCATTAAACTAAAAATCGGTGTGCTACGCACAGTTCTATTAATTTGTATCTATAATTAGTCGTTATGTAAAATAGCCGCTACCAAGCGTTCGATTGCTTTATAAAATCAAATTGCTCTGGCAATTTATTTTACTCACAATTATCCAACGCTTGCCAACGCCAAAATAAAAGCTAACCATTTTGCTCTTATTAAAAATCGCGTATTCGATAAAAATGTACGTAATAAAAAATTTCACGAGATTCTCGTGGATTGCCACAAGAGCATAAATTTTAAGAAAAATAAAATTCTATGCACTTGTTATGTTTAGAACTTCAATTAATCCTTTTTTTTAATGTTTCATTATCTTTTGTCTTGAAACAAAAGAAACAAAAATTCAAGGCTGCATATAATTTTGGAAACAATTAACGGCTCATTCGCTATATTTTAGGAAACATTCAACTCGTTAACATTATCTTGAAATCCCTTGTATAATTGAAACTCTTAATAAACTATATTGCTAAACCCCTAAAATATGCACGCTCTCTTCACCTTATTGTTTTACCAAAATTTTATGAGGCCACTATAGCATCTGCTTCAATTTCAATTAACCAATCTGGATTAATAAAACGAGATACTTGCATGATTGTATCAACAGGCTTTATAGTTTTAAAATAAGACGCTCTTACTTTGGCAGCAGCTTCCCAATCTTCTATATTAGTTAATAATATTCGTGTTCTAACGACGTCATTTAAGCTTGACCCTGCTTTTTCTAAAGCTATTTTAATAGTTTCTAAACATTGTTTGGTTTGAATCGAAATATCACCAACACCTACCGTATTTCCATCTGAATCAATAGGTGCAGTTCCTCCAATTGTAATATATGGTCCAACACGAACTGCGCGACTAAATCCTACAATGTCTTCATAAGGACTTCCTCCTGATATTAATTTTCGTTTCATTTGTTATTTATTGAAGTTATGTGTTAAAAAAAACATTAATCGTTCTTCATTCGCTTCATTTGTTCGTTTGCTTTTCTAAAAATTTCACGAATTACATCTCCATTTGACGGTTCTTCTGCCAAAGTTTCAGGATCCCATTGACTACGTTCAGTAGCAAAAAAATCACCTCCATAAATATGAAGTCCTCCTGTGAATCTCGGCAATGGATTTGTTACAGAATGGATGGCATTTGTATTTAGTTTAGCAGCATCACCAGTAAATAAGCAACTTGCCGTTTTTGCCACTAAACCTTCATTAGTTCGTTCCCAAAGAATATTATCTTCTCTACCTGTATAGATACCAATATTTGCCCACATATGGTGGTTGTGAGGCATTAGGTTCATTTGTGGTGTCCATGCTGCTGCAAAAATGGTTAATTCTTTTGACCTAAGAAATACTTTCAAACCAGCTTCAGTTGGTTCTCCAATTGCTTTTAAAACATTTTTATGATTGGAAACTGCTATGGCTAAAACTTCATTAACAGCGTCTTGCGCATTTGATTCTTTGTTGGCAGTAATACAGTCTTCTACAAATTTTTGCATTTCCATTAATTCTCTTTCCTGAACGGGTATGATGAATTCGCCAGGATCTAAAGCATCTATGGATACCTCAGTCATTGCTGATGACATAAAAGAAGGAAGTGCTGCGAAACTCAACCCCAGCCCCAGAGTTCTAATCATTCCTCTCCTTGATAACTCTGAACTCTTTTGTTCAACTATACTGTGTGTTTTCATATTTTTTGTCTTTTATATTCGTTGTAAAAACGTTCATTAAATGGAATTGATTTTAATGATGTTTCAATGTCATCAAGATGCTTAAGTATAGCTAAATCTTCATTTAACATTTTAAATATAGCATCCTCGCAACTGCTCCATATTTGTTCTAATTCAGGAAGTAGATCAACAGATTTTTGAGTCAGTTTAATATTTTGTTTTCTTTTATCAACTGCATCTTTTTCAGAAGCTATATAACCTTTAGTCGCCATCTTTTTAAGCATAACAACCATTGATGGATGCGTATAACCTAACTGTTCAGCTATTTCGACCATTGTTAGTGCCTTATTTTCTTTTAATAACTTGAATACTAAATGCCAACTTGGTTCAACATCCAAATCAATTTGCTTAAAAAATTTTCTTGTATCATGAGACATTCTATCACTAATGCGCTTTAACCGATTGTCTAATGCTTTGTAACCAAGCTCTTTAATATAGTCTCTTTCCATTTTCCTTGATTGTATTTGTAAATATAATAAAATATAGTTAGTCAACTACATAGTTGATTAAATATATTTCACTATAACCATTCCACACACATTACGCTTCCCTCCTACGTCATCGCATAAAAAGTGTTCCATTAACATCGCAGAAGAAACTTTTAGAATGAATTTTTTAAAGAAACTGTAGTAACAACTTTCGCTTTTACCAAAGCTCAAGTTACATAACGCGGTACATTATAGAACAAATATATCTATAATGTAAAACAGCGTATAGCAGGATTTTCGTATAGCTCCGCTATTTTGCATAATACCAGATATAGCACCTTTAGGTCTATATCGTCAGGTATTATGTAAAAGAAAATCTTGCAACCAAAGCTTGAATATGAAACACGTATGTGTTTTATATCATCACAGCCGCATCAACCCGCCGTCAAAGGCAATCAGCCACTGGCTAATTTCCTATGCGCGTATGTCAAAGCTGTTTTACTGGAATCTATTTCGTTAGGTATTATGTAAAAGAAAATCTTGCAACCAAAGACTGAATATGAAACACGTATGTGTTCTATATCATCACAGCCGCATCAACCCGCCACCAAAAGTTAATCTGCCACTGGCTAATTTCATTTGCGCGTATGTCAAAGCTGTTTTACTGGAATAATAATTTTTAATCTCTCTGGCATTAATAATACATTCTAAAATCCAGTAATTTGCAGACATTGTAATGTCTTTGGTGCAATTCTTCTACAACATCCAACATATTGTCATCTTCTTTAAATAAGTTAAAGAATGCTATATCAAGATTTGAGCTGCTTATTCCATTAAATCCATTACCATAGCCCGAAACCCCTTTTGCGCCAGTGATATCCAAAAAATATTGAGCTTCCTCCTCGTCTAAATCCAGGATTTTTGCATTCGAAAAATGTAAAATCTTTCCTTTTAACGATCCTTCAAAAATTTCTGCAATTTCTTGTAAGCTATAGTAGTAGTCATTTAAACAAATACTATTTGCTTCCCCAGTCATAACCAAGTAGATTATTTCATAGTTTTTAAAATTATGATCATCCAAGACCAGTGCATTTAAGCTGTCTTCCAGTCCTTCAATGGTATCGCACGTTTTATAGATACTTGCAATGCCATATTTCACGGCCAATTGTTCCAAGTTTTGCTGTGCTTCCGTAACCTTGTCCGTTTCTATTTCCTGAACCCCTTCCAAACAATAAATGAAATAATCTGCATCATTATATTGCTCTTGGGGTAATTGTGTTCTTTTCTCTAACAAGCTTCTGAATTTAAATAAAGTACAATAACACAAAATTACTGTAACTCTTCTGTTCTTTTCAGCATTTTGATTTAATATTCCGTACAACACATATGTTGCCCTCCCTCCGATAGCTGTACCTAGGTGATTGACTCCGCTCAAACTTATAGCTTCAGGAATGTGACCAACTTGGATTAGTTCTCGACTCCGCTTCAACCGACAGCATCAGTCATGGGAACATACGGCAGTGGTCCTCGACTCCGCTCGAACTGACTGATTCAGTCATGGGAAAATACGGCAGTAGTTCTAGACTCCGCTCGAACCGACAGCATCAGACATGGGAAAATACGGCAGTAGTTCTAGACTCCGCTCGAACTGACATCTTCAAAAAGTGAACCTAATTCTCGACTCCGTTCGAACTGACATAAAATTTCAACTTCTGGGAATCGAATCCTTATCTTTGCAGCTCATTATAAAGGGTTAGACTTCTTGCAACAGATAAAAGCATACTTAGATCAAATAGCAACCATTTCCAACGAGGATTGGGATTTTTTTATTTCCAAATTACAGCGACGGGAGATTGCAAAGAAATCGGTTTTTCTAAAGGTCAACGAAATAGAAAACCATATTTCCTTTATAGAATCTGGTGTGGTTCGTCTGTACATTCCCAAGGATAATCCGGACAAGGAGATCACCTTTGGCTTTAGTTTCAAGGATCAGTTTATCAGTGCCTACGATTCTTTCCTCACACAAACTCCTTCGGCATATCAGCTACAGGCCCTTACAGATACCGCCCTTTGGAGCATTACCTATGATGATCTGCAATTGGTCTATAAGACCACACAAATAGGTAATCTAATTGGCAGATTGACTGCAGAACGCCTCTTTTTGATCAAATCTAAACGCGAGCAGAACCTATTGAACCTATCGGCAGAAGAACGTTATGTGAATTTATTTAAAGAGCGCCCAGAACTCTTAAAAGTAATTCCCCTTAAATACATAAGCTCCTATATCGGAGTTACCTCCCAAGCGTTGAGCAGAATTAGAAAACGTCTGTAAAAGGCATTTTATTGATTTGGGTTCATTGTTTCCATACAAAGGCCAATTTACCTTTGCAGAAAAAAAATGCTGATCCTAATTTTTGTTTTATTGCTTTGGTACGGGGGATTGTTTTTTCAGTCTTTCTTTTTGCACCGCTATGCGGCCCATCAGGTATTTACGATGTCAAAAATGATGGAACGGATAACCTTTGTCCTCACCTGGATCTTTCAAGGTCCAAGCTATTTGAGTGCCTATGGTTATGGTATTATGCACCGCATGCACCATGCCTATACCGATACAGAACAGGACCCCCACTCCCCTTCCCATGACCCCAACTTGTTCGCCATGATGTGGAAGACTAAAACGATTTATCAGGATATCAATACCCAACGTATTGCCGTGGATGCACGGTTTACCAAAAACGTGCCCCAATGGAAAGGATTTGACCTCTTTGCAGGTTCCAGATTGTCACGTTTGCTATGGATAACCGCCTACATTTTTTTCTTTGCCTTTTTTGCAACTGCATGGTGGCAATGGTTGTTACTGCCCTTGACCTTTTTAATGGCCCCTATACATGGGGTGATCATCAATTGGTTTGGCCATATCTATGGCTATGTGAATTTCACCATGAAAAACACGAGCAAAAACCTTTTCCGTTTCGATTTTTTAATGATGGGCGAAGGGTACCATAACAATCACCATAAGCATGCCAGCAATCCCAATTTTGGCGTAAAGTGGTATGAGATTGATGTGACCTATTTGATTATCAGGGTCCTGGATACTCTAGGGCTCATCCACTTGAAACCAATGAAGGTTAGATCGAAAATGATTTCATAGGAAAATACGGTAAGTACCTCCCAATAGCAATCGGGATTGGCTCTGTACTCCGATCAGACGGACAGTTATACTTATCTTTTAAGTTGGAATTCTGTCGCCCGAGATTTCCCTAGAATCGATAATTTGTTCCAAGGGACAGTTTGCCATGGTTCTGGAATAGGCGGGCACTGGGATTAGCGAAGTTGATGGACACGGCTTTTATTGTTTTTTGAATGCCCTGGAGCAAACACCTGCATCAAGCTGCCCAATTATTTATTTTGATTGTTATTGAGCGCTTTTCTAATTTGTTCACTATCCCAATGGGGATCAAATGCCGTAATACCCCTGTCAAAATCTTGCTCCATTAATCTCTGTTGTTCCTCAAGTTCTTTCCTAGCTTTGAAAATGTAGTTTTCATCTCTTTTGGGTTCTGAGGCCAATCGTCTTAAACTTTCTTCATCATACTTGATGAAATTTTGCACCTGCCTGTTCAAGGTATATTTTCTGAAGCCCATTTTGCTCAAAACATCTTTGGCCAAACTTAAGGAGGTGTCCAACGATTCCCGGTAAATGTTCTCCATTCCCATATTCAGCAGCTCATAGGCATCATACCTATTTTTTGCCCTGATCATCAATTCCACATGAGGATACTTTTCCTTTACCAGTTTGGCAACCTGCTTGGTCACATTGGGATTATCAATGGCACAGATCAATATTTTGGCGTTTGCAATGCCGGCAGATTCCAATAAATCCCGTCGCGTGGCGTCACCGTAATATACTTCGAAGCCCATCTTACGTAAAAAATCAACGCGATTGGAATCTTGGTCCAAAATGGTAGCTTCTACGCCGTGCGAGCGTAAAAAGCGACCAACCGTGCTTCCAAAATGGCCAAAACCCACCAAAATGACTTTTTGGGACTTTGCTATATGATCCATGGGACGTTTTACGGATTCCTTGGTTCCTATATTTGGTAAGATAAACCGCTCGTTGATCATGCTTATAATTGGGGTAAGGGACATGGTAAGGGCTGTGATCACCAAGAGCATATCCATTTGCTCCTGCCCCAAAATATTCAGTTGAAAAGCAAAGGACAGTACCACAAATGCAAATTCCCCAATTTGGGCCAGACCGAAGGTCAGGAGTAATTTTTGGTCCAATTTTAAACTAAAAATACGACCTGTAATAAATAAAACGAACGCCTTTAATATAACAATGGCCAATAAAATACCACCAATGGTAAGCGGACTTTTGGCAATCACGATAAAGTTGATGGAGGCACCGACCGCCATAAAAAACAAACCTAGCAGCAAATTTTTAAAGGGTTCAAGCGTGCTTTCAAGTTCGTGTTTAAACTCGCTATTTGATAGTACGACACCCCCTAGAAAGGCTCCTAAAGCCGGACTTAAGCCTACAAACTCCATTAAGAAGGAAATACCGAATACAATTAAAAATGCAGCGGCAATCAATAACTCCCTAACTCCTGTTTTTGCAACCCTTCGCAACATGGGTACAATAAGGTACCGCCCTGCGGCTATAATTGAAAAGACAGATAAAATAATAGCCAATGTCTGTAGACCTATAGGAAGATTATCCAATAAATTAGTATGCTGGCCCCCTATTTCAGAAGAAGTGACACCATCGGAATTTGATAGTAAAGGCATAAGTCCCAACATAAAAATGACAATGATATCCTGAAAAAGTAAAATGGAAAATGACGAGATCCCAAACGTGGTTTCCATTAAGCCCTTTTCTTTTATCGTTTGCATCGCAATGGCCGTAGAGGACAGTGCAACGGCCATGGCAATGACCAGAGCTACTTTCCAATCGTAGCCCAAGAACGTAAACAATAGATAGGAGAGGATGATGGTTCCCCCCACCTGGATTCCTCCCATCCCTACAATGGTTTTTCGCATATTCCAGAAATTTTTCGGCTCAATTTCCAGTCCAATTAAAAACAGCATCATTACAACTCCAAATTCGGCAAAATGCAATATATCCTCACCTTCCTTACCTATAAAACCAAGTACATAGGGGCCTATCAGTACACCGGCCAACAAATACCCTAAAACGGAACTTAGGCCTAAACGTTTGGCAATGGAGACACAGATGATTGCTCCCCCCAAAAAAACTATAGCATCAAAGAGTATACTTCCGGTCATATGTTAAGCAGTTATAAGTTCTGGGATATCATTTAAAAAGGCACAACCCTCAAAATCGGACAAGGTGAATCCGCCTTGAAGCAAATCAATTAAATTGCTGTATTTTTTTGCGTCACGATCTAATTCCCCATCGCTCAATTTATGTGTTCCCATGACTGCAAAAGGGGGAAAATACCTCATACCGCACAAGATTGCGGTTTGCTCAAAAGGTCTTAGAAACTGATTGATCGTAAAACTATTGGTGCCTTTGGAGCAATATACTTCCCTTGAACCACCCGTAGTAATCACATTTAAGCAGATTTTAGAGCTAAGGGCATGGGTATTTGGGCCATATGCCCATCCAAACTCCAAAACCATGTCTATCCACTGTTTCATTAATGGAGGACAGCTGTACCAATAGAATGGATGGTGCCAAATAATAACGTCGTGTTGACTCAGTAATTCTTGTTCCGCTTTTACATCAACATTAAAATCAGGATAAAGTTCATATAGATCACGAAATGTTACGCCCTCTTTATTTTTAATATGCTCTACGAGAACCAAATTTGCCCTAGAATTCTCAAATTTAGGATGTGAGAAAAGAACCAATATTTTTTTCATGTTATTCATTTAAAAATGACAGTATTAAATCCTTTTAACGTATGTCATAGCGCTATAGCCTTAAGCACACGGGTAAAGATAATTACCATCGCTAAAGGAATTACCCTTTTATCGAATTTTAATCCTACAGCTATGGTTAATTATGTCCCTGTTGTAACAAAAGTTATAGCTATGGGTTATTTTGATGTTTGGATCCTTTCCAGGATGTTCTCTGTTAGGTCCAACATAGTCGTAATTTTCCCTTCGTCAGAGGCATCAGCATGTGCAGGACCGAAAACTCCTTTGGGATTGCCCTTATCATTATCAAAATACTTCCCTGAATCATTGCTGTAGGTATTTAAAAGCGCAAGATCATATAGAATATCAACCCCTTTTTTGGTTGGTGACCAATATTCCCCAAAGGCTTCTTGAACCATTTTAGTGTTCAATAGCGAACCAGGATTTACGGCAATAACCACAATATTTGGCTCTGCTTGTGCTAAATGAAAACTCCACATGGTCAAAGCCAATTTACTTTGGGCGTAGGCGGCATTGTCAGAAACTTGCTGTTTTCCCCTTATGACATCTTCATCTACCGTGGCCTGTGCTGCAGAACTCAAGTTTATGATTCTTGGCGCTACCGCTTTTTTAAGTTTTGGAAGAAGAGCGTGGGTCAACACATAAGGTGCCAAATAATTGACCACAAATCTGATATCCAGTCCATCTTTGTTTTTCGGGGTCTTGCTATTATAAACTCCGGCATTATTGATCATCACATCAATTGCAGGAACTTCATTTTTAACCTGTTCGGCCATTTTTGAGACAGCGTCCAAATCAGAAAAATCTGCTAGAAACCCTTTTACATTTTGATTGTTTGAAGCCTCTTTTATTTCTGAAATCACGGCTTCCAATTTTGCTTTGTTTCTTCCATGCACATAGACGGTATGGCCATTACCGGCCAATTTCATGGCAGTTAATTTCCCTATGCCATCTGTGCTTCCCGTTATCAGTATGATTTTATTCATAATGCGTACAGATTGTTTTACAGACACAAGGTAGTCATCTTCATTTAAAGTAGTTAATGCTTCCCATGCGACTTATGACGCATTTAATAGGTTTTTTGAAACCATGAAGTTGATTATTGGTAGGGTTTATAGACTATAATTTATAAAAAACCACTTGAAAACTTTAAGATGAAACATGCGCTATCATCATCTTTTAAAAATTGTTATATTTAACAGAATCAAATATGTAGAGGCATGTTTGATTTTTAATTCTTAAAACATCTATGATTATGAGTCGTTTAAAAGAGATTAAATTCTTGACCCTTGCCATGCTGTTATGTGGTTTTTTGGCTGCCAGTTCTCTGACCTCCTGTCGTGAACAAAAGGAAAAGGAAAAAACAGAAGAGCAGGAAATCCATTCGGAATCTGATGAACACCCGGAAGGCGGAGAACATCCTGAAGGAGGGGAACATCCCGAGGGCGGAGAGCATCCGGAGGGAGAGGAACATCCAAAGGATACCGTAGCAGGATAATATTATAGGCTTTCTGTGTTTAGGGTTGCCGCCTTCCTGCGAAATGAAAAGAATGTTTTTGGGAATGCGGGCTCCTTGCCTATTTCCATAACTGGATAGGCAAGAAAGTTGATGGGGCCGGAATGCGGCCCAGGATCTGGTTGCAGATCGCGCCCACGGGTAAATTCGATCCTATTGGCAGGATGCCGACCAAAGTAATACGTGGCCAAGGCCGTATATTTATTGGCTTCGCTAATATCTACAGGCCACCATTTTCCTTCAGCATAGAATTCTGCCCAACAGTGATATCCATCAATCCCCCCTTCGTCCCGATCAGAAGGGATAGAAGCCCCTACGGCAAAGCGCGAAGGTATTCCCGCGGATCGGGCCAAGGAAATAAATAGGGAATGGAATTCCGTACAGTTGCCGGTAAGGGCATCGCAGGCATAAACGGCATCCCCGGTGCCGTATTTTCCAGCTTTGATATACTTCATATTGTCAATGATATAATCATACAAGGCCCTCGCCTGCATAATGGCACCTTCAGAGCGCTTGTCCCCAATTATGCTGTCTGCCAGTACCTCGAACCGGTCTCCAATGGGCAACAGTTTATTGGCATCGAGATAGGGCGAAGGATCGGCATCTTCGGCATAGGGGTTTTTCTCCTGCCTTTGCACATCGTAGACAAGTTCCACTTTCTTTCCACTGTGTTCGGGAGCTAGTTCCATATATAAAATGGAATTGCCGTATTTCTTTTCCTTCAATATCCGATGGGCCACAGGTGCGTTTATGGAACGCAATTCAACGGTTTGAAAGCGGTCTGTCTGGGGAATGGGAAGCCACATTTTTGCAGGTCCGGACATTTCTGGCAAGGTAACATCGTAATGAAACTCAAAGGCATCATCACCTTCTTTAACGCCAAGCAGGTCTGTTGATGCGTTTTGTAATGGCATTCTGTACCAGGTCTTATCCTTCCGTTGTTTCCAGGTATAAAAGGGTTTTCCATTGAGTTTGTGCAGGGTGGTTTCGGTAACGGTCATATTGCCCGGATCACCAGCCAAGAAAAAATCCACATCGTATACATCTCCACTGACATCGGCCAGATCTACACAGGCGAAATGACGCTGGGGGCCTAAATTGGAAAGGTATTCGGTATGTACCCGAACCAGTTGTAGCCGCAGTTCTTTTTCTTCCGTAGCGATATGAAAATAACCGCCACCCTCAGCTACCTTTTTTGCTATATTCTCTTTGATTCCAGCTTCTATATCAGCAGTAACCACATTGGGCACTTTCTTTACAGCAAGTTGTTTTTCTTCTTTCTGTTGTTTGGTGCCCAGATTGCAGGCCATCATCGTGGCCAGGATTCCAAGGAGAACAATAAAGCGATTTTTCATACAGTAATATGATTTCTAGAGCCATGAATTTACGATAATTTCTACAACTCTTTGGCATTTTAATGATACCGGTCTCAGATGAATGCCCTAACCATATGGCTTGAGTCCTTGGCGATGGACTCAGAATGAGGCTTGATGGCTGGAAAGAGTATCTTATGACGTAAAAAGAAAAGGGCTTGTAGTGGAACCAACGTCCCATACAAGCCCTTTGTTGTATTCTTCTAAAGACCACGTATATCTGTGTTCAGAAAGAAGATAAGTAAACTTCAGTTTATTCTTTTTTGGTAGTTACAGTGCCAATAGGTTCCAGTAAGACCTCCATTTGTGTAATATTCAGTCCTGAATTTTCTCCACTTTTCGCAAGCTCATTGATATCTACACCGGCCGTGCCCTTTGGAAGCTCATACGACTCCCCTACTGAGGCCGAACCATATCCCAGATCTCTCATGGAACCAGCAGTAATACGGCTCAATGGATTCTCTACCAAATTCAAAAAGCCGGTCATCAATTCGTTTTTTAAAACAGATTCACGCCAGTGGCCTCCCGCAGTTCCCGGACCACCAATATTTTCAATGGGCAATTCGTTTGTTCCGCCTTCGGCATTCCAAAAAACGTTCGCTTTACTACCTGTAAAATAGGGGTTAGGGGTGGGCCCCGCTCTTAGTGTTCTATCGGCAATGTTCCAAAGGGTACCAACTCCCAAAACATGACCCATTTCGTGGACGATCACATCCTCAAAAAGATTCAAGCTATCCAAAAATTCCAAATCGGCCACATCAAAAAACATTACACCGCTCAATGTCCAGAAATCACTGGTGCGGACAAATCTAGTGCCGGGTACTAACTGGTAAACTTTTTCAGAGATACATGTCTTATAAAACACCCCAAAAAGAGGTAATTGCAATCATGCTATGAACAAAGTGCATGTAACTAGGTGAGTTATGAGACTTCTTATGAACCATATAACGAAATGATATTTCATCGTATTATTTCTATATTTATGATCTAAAATCTATTTTACCTTTAATAATTCCTTAAATTAGATTTCATATCCTCTTTTTATGTATGTCTTTGCCTCTATTCTGATAGAATTACTTTTGATCACGTCATGCATACTGATCCTGTTTAATCTAAGGGATAAATTGGGCCTCGCCCCACTTTATATTCTTTTGGGTTGTTTCCAGTACTTTCAGGTCAATTTGGAAAAGCTGATCAGTTTCAACTTTTTGGGTAAGTTCCCCATCTATCCCGGCTCCGTAATTTTGTTCAGTGCCCTTTTATTTGCTTTATTGCTAATATATATCAAGGAGGGTGTTCAAAGTGCAAGGACCCTGATCATAGGCATACTCATCTCAAATTTTTTCTTGGCCGGATTGTTCGAGGTTACCGCTGCCCAGGATTATTTTATCAGACAACTATACACCGTTGAATTGGATCCCACCACAATATTCAATATAAATTACAAGTATTTTATTATTGGGACAATCATCCTGTTATTTGATTTTATTTTACTGGCCGTCATCTACCAATTTCTGATTTCCAAAATCAAGAAACCTTTTTTGTTTTTTATTTTATTCCTGTCCCTTTGGTCCGTTCTGATCTTTGACGCCCTGGCATTCAATATCGGGGTATTCTATAGTTCACCAACCTTTACATCCTCATTGATAGGACATGTTATAGGGAAAACCGTAGTTGCCTTTTTGTTTGCCGCCATTCTTCATATCTACCTGACCTATATAGACAAAGAAAAGGTCAGCAGTTCCTTTATTGTCAATCAGCAGCGGGACATACTCTCAATTTTGAAGTATAGAAAAAAGTACATGGATCTTAAGATCGAAAAGAAAAATGTAGAGGACAGGCTGCTCATTGAGAAAAAACAGATGGATATTGCATTAAAGGAAAGTGAAGCCTTTAACAATGGCATCCTTTCATCCCTAAGTGCACATATTGCCGTCATTGATAAATCAGGGGAAATTTTGGCCGTAAACAAGGCCTGGAACGAATTCTCCATAAATAATGGGGAGAGTAATTTGGCCAGAACTTCGGTTGGAAGCAATTATATAGAAATTTGTAAAAAGGCGATCTCTCAGGGCGACACCTTGTCTCTAGAGGTATTGGAAGGTTTCAGGGCCGTACTCCAAAAAGAGAAACCAAGTTTCAGTATTGAATATCCCTGTCATTCACCTTTGGAGAAACGATGGTTTACGCTCCACGTGGTGCCCTTTGGATCGGAATCTGATAAATTGGTCATTTCCCACATCAATGTGACCAAATTAAAAATTGCGGAAAAACAACTGGAAAATTCCAATCTACAATTGAAAGAGGCACAGCGGATGGCCAAAATAGGCAGTTGGGAATTCAACCCCTTCACCAAGGAGGTACACTTCTCGGATGAGATGTACAACATTTTGGAAATAGACAAAGATTCCAAGGAAAACTTATTCGATCTATACAGGTCCAAATGCCTGCCTGAAGACTATAATACTTTTAACGATCTTGTGGATAGATCCATAAAAAATGAAAAGGGCTATGCCATTGGGTACTATATCAAAGCCAATGCGAATAAGATCAAGTATATTCATGAAATAGGAGAAACAGTAAGGTCCGAGAATGGGCAGTATCTCAAATTAAAAGGAACCATACAGGACTTTACGGAGGACAAAAGGATCCATGAAGAGCTTTCCCAGAAAAATGAAGAGCTGTTAAAAGCCAATAAAGAATTGGACCGATTTGTATATAGTGCCTCCCATGATCTAAGAGCCCCGCTGACCTCTCTTATGGGTTTGATAGAAATAATGGATATGATTTTGCCAAAGGAGAACGAAGATTTAAAAGAGCCATTGTCCCTCATGTCCAAGACCATAGATAAGATGGATGTGTTTATCAGGAGCATTTTTGATTATTCCGTAAATTCTAGGAGGGAGATCTCCATTGAAAAGATTGATTTTGAAACATTGATCAGGTCCATTTGGGAAAGCCTGAAATTCATGAACATCAAATACAACCCTGAACCCATCATAGAAATATCGCAAGAAACAGAATTTTATTCGGATAAAAAACGACTTGAAATTATATTGGGGAATCTAGTTTCCAATGCCATCAAATACTATGATGAAAACAAAACAGAGCACTTTGTAAAGATATCGGTCACGGTAGACCATGAGAAGGCTGCTGTGGTCATAGAGGACAACGGAATAGGGATAGGAGAAGAGCACAAGGATAAAATTTTTGAGATGTTCTACAGGGCCACAAAAATGTCGACAGGATCGGGCATGGGTACCTATATCGTCAAAGAAACCTTGGATAAACTACAAGGAACCATTGAAATGGCGTCAGAATTGGAAAAAGGCACCAGATTTAGCATTACCATACCAAATTCAAAATAAAGCAGGAAGGCATGGCACTCAAGGAAATTTTATTGATCGATGACAATTATATAGACAACTATATCAATAAAAGGATTGTAACCTCAGAAAAAATTGCAGAACATATAACGGTAAAGCTCTCCCCGGTAGAGGCGTTGGAATATTTGGGTAGTAAGATGGACACGTTGCCAGAACTTATATTCTTGGATATCAAAATGCCCGAAATGGATGGTTTTGAATTTTTAAAAGAGTTATCAAAACTATGTCCACTTCCACATCAACAAGCAAAGTGTAACATTATCATGCTCAGCTCTTCCATCAACAGGAAGGATATTGACGCTGCCAAAAAAAATCCCCTTGTCAAGGATTTTCTGACTAAGCCCTTGGATCCTTTTAAGTTAAACGCCGTAATGAAATTACTGGTCTAAAGAGGAACATGTACATTGAATGCCAAATTTTCATTGTAAAAATACCTCGCACTACCCTACTACTTGCCTTTCCGTGGCAAAGGGCTGGTGATAGTAACGCTGGCCAGTAGCCTTGAACATAGCATTTGCCAAAGCACCCATGGCCGGTGGCAATCCCGGTTCTCCCAGTCCTGTGGGGTCTATTTGGTTTTCAACAAAGAACACCTCTATTTCTTTTGGTGCCTGTGAATGCCTGATCAATTGGTACTTGTCAAAATTCATTTGATTGGGGGCACCATTGTCAAATGTCAGCTGACTGTACATGGCATGGCCGATCCCGTCAATTACGCCACCTTCTATCATGTTTTTGGCCGCATCTTTG
The DNA here is from genome assembly GCF_037203765.1 of Sediminicola sp. 1XM1-17. Lineage (NCBI taxonomy): Bacteria > Pseudomonadati > Bacteroidota > Flavobacteriia > Flavobacteriales > Flavobacteriaceae > Sediminicola > Sediminicola sp. 1XM1-17. The sequence goes on from NZ_JBBCAS010000002.1 coordinate 158,031, forward strand.
TTTACGACAATCCCGCAATCAACCGCACACCAAACCTTTTTGACAATTGGCTGGCCTTTGACCATTTCAATGTCCATGACTTCTGCCACATAGGTAGAATGACAAAAATATGCAGCTACTCCCCGGTGCACATTGGGATCTTTTGTCCCCCAATTGGCCTTTTCCTTGACCAATTTTAAGACTCCTGCATAGCGTTCTGCATCGTATTCATATGCTGCACCAACAGGATTTTTGATGGCCCTATCGAACAGTTCCAAACGGAAATCGATCGGATCTTTCCCTGCCAGTTCTGCCACTTCATCAAGAAATGACTGTTCTGCACCTGCCGTAAAATTGGATCTTGGGGCTCGCCAAGCGCCGGTGGTGACGTTGGTATCTCCTTTGATTTTTTCTGCGGAATAATTCTCAACCGCCCCGGCCGGAAAGCGATTTGGAAAAACAGGGCCCTCCGGCAATCCGGCACCCTTTACCGAAAAGGCAATAAGAATGTTGTTCTCATCCAATCCAGCTTTATAGGTAGATCTGTAGGTAGGCCTATAGGTCCCTTGGGACATATCGTCCTCACGGGAATAAATAAGTTTTACGGGGCCACCTATTTTTTTGGATATAGCCGCCGCTTCCACCCCAAAGTGTACATAGAGCCTTCTTCCGAAACCTCCCCCGATACGGGTCATTTGCACCGTGATGTTCTCTAGGGGCATATTCAGTAATTTGGAGACCGACCCTTCCAATGCTTCCGGTGTTTGTGTTGGCCCGATGAGTTCTGCCGAATCTTCCTTGACATGGGCAAAGAAGTTCATGGGTTCCAAGGTATTGTGTGCTATAAAGGGTGCGCTATAGGTACGTTCAATGACCTTACTGGCCTTTTTGAAGGCAGCCTCAGGATTCCCATCTTTTCTACTGTCTTCCACTTCGCCCGATTGAAGTGCCTTTTCCAACCGCTGCAAATGGGTGCTGGAACTTTCCAATTCCCCAACGGTTTCCCAGTTGGCCTTAAGTGCCTTTTTTGCCTGCATTAACTGCCAGGTAGATTCACCTACGATAGCAATGAGTTGCTTAAAGCCCTGTTCATCGAACATGGCAGGTTCGTCAATAGTGGTATCTATGATAAATGCATCTTTTACCCCAGGCATACCTTTGATCTCCGCTTCATTGAAATCCTTCACTTTCATACCGAAGGCCGGCGGGTGTTGGATCATCGCCAATTGCATGCCATCCCTATGGAAATCCAGACCGAACAGTGGTTCCCCTGTAATTATTTTCTTCCCGTCGACATTCTTGATGCTTGTTCCTATCAATTTAAAATCATTGACATCTTTAAGTTCAACTTCCTCGGGGATTTCAATGCCTACAGCCTTAGAGGCCACTTCTCCATAGGACAGTGTCCTTTCGCCGTTATTTTCTTTGATGACGCCTTCCTTGGCCGTTAGATCGGAAGCTTTTAGTCCCCATTCTTTGGCGGCAGCTTCCAATAACATAGCCTTACCTGTTGCTCCTGCCATCCGTAGCGCGTTCCAGCTCAACCGAATGGATAGACTGCCCCCTGCAAATTGGTTTTGGTACCATCCAGTATTGAGCGGGGCTTGTTCTACGATGACATTTTCCCATGGCACATCCAGTTCCTCTGCGACGATCATGGGCATTGAAGTTCTTACGTTCTGACCAATTTCCGGATTTGGTGAATAGATAGTGACCAATCCATTATCCCCTATTTTGATATACCCATTGATTTCGAACCATTCTTTTGGCAACTCCAGTCCGGTCTTTAATTCCGGGGCATTGGGCTTGCAGGCATTGAGCCAGCTAAAGCCTATGAGCATCCCGCCCCCGGCAGCAGCGGAAACTTTGATGAATGAACGACGATTATATTGCGTTTTGATATGTGTCATGATATTTCTTTTTAGATAAGCTGGCGTTTTAAGCGTTTTCAGAATTGGCAGCGGATTTGATGGCCTTTTTGATGCGCGTATAGGTGCCGCAACGACAAATATTACCGTTCATGGCACTATCTATTTCCGCATCGGTCGGATTGGGATTGCTTTTCAGAAAAGCACTGGCGTTCATGATCTGTCCCGCCTGACAATACCCACATTGATATACATCTATTTCCAACCAAGCCTTTTGTATGGGGTGGTCTCCGTTTTCGGACAGCCCCTCAATGGTCGTGATTTTCTGGTCCCCAACGGAAGATACGGGTAATTGGCATGAACGTACCGCAGTGTCCCCAAGGTGTATGGTGCAGGCGCCGCACTGTGCGATGCCACAACCGTATTTTGTGCCCACCAATTTGAGATGGTCCCGCAGTACCCAGAGCATTGGGGTGGTAGGATCTACGTCTAATTGCTGGGTCTTTCCGTTGATATTCAGATTGAAGTTTGCCATGATTTTTTATATAAGTAAATGTCGCAGATTAAATTACAAAATTTATCAATGCCAAGATAATATTAATGCAATCAATTGATCCTTAATTTTTTAGAATAAATCCGTTCCCTTTTTTGAATGGTTTTTAATCATTAAAAAAGCCATGATGAATATTGTCATGGCCTTTTTAGAGTATGTATAATGTTCAAAAGATATTTCGCCTATTTGTACAGTAAAATGGGGATATCCAAACGGTGGACCATTTCCTTTACGGGCTGTAATTCCAAATTATTGTTCTTTGGTATACAAAATAACTGGGTATTGGTGCGAACAACATAGGATGTAAGTGCCTCTATGGCATTTGTCCCATCTTGTGGAAAAATAAAAGAGGAATTATTTTCCTGATCTCTTTGACCGGTTGAATGCTCTGGCATTTTATTACGGATCCCAAAATATTTGATAGATCTATTTGATTCCTGTAAATGGTCTATAATTTTAAATTCACTTTTTTCCAGGGTTTCACCATAAAAGCCGAGATATAGATCAGAAAACGAATGTAACTCATGATGACTACCACTGATCAAAACGTTTGTATCCAATTGATCTACGACAAATTGCGTTAATTTATCACCAATGAAGTCCAACATTTTGGCCTTACGTCTACCCAGAATTACGAGATCCGGGTCGGTGTCCTTTACTTTCTTTAAAATAGAATCTTTAATATTTCCCCAATCCATGGTAAAATTGATTTCAACCCCTTCCTCCTCGGCAATGGGCGCAATTATTTTCTGTGCTTTAGCATTGGATTGTTTGAGACTTTGAGTAAGTCTTCGTTTAAAAGTAAGCTGATTTTCTTCTTCCGCAGTTCGTCTTAAAGGCTCCACATAATGGGCCTGTATGTTTCCGTTGACCGATTTTACCAACTTAGCGGCATTTTTAAGGGCGATGATTGAGGTTTCAGAAAAATCAATAAAAACCAAGATGCTGTAGTTCGTAGGGGTTGAATTCATATCTATTCCAGTTTAAGTTAGTGCTAAGTAATTGAAAAGGGTATTTGGAAATCCTAATTACTTAAAGAATGTATCAGTATACAATAAATTATGTTTAAATATAGCACAAAAAAGCTAAACAAATTGAAGTTTAACGAATGCTTAAGAAAAAAAATGAATAGAATAAGGCCCTGATGAATTATTGATGGAAACTGAAGTGAATTGTTGATGTTTAAATATTCCCTTTAAAATCAAATGGACCATGACTAATATCGCCATGGCCATTTAAATTTTTCACTATAGTATTTACAATAATTGACTATTCAGGAGAAACCATGGTGACCTTAGATACCGAGAAGTTTCCAACTGGATCTTTAGAAACCACTTCAATGGTGTAGATTGTTTTTGGCTCAAAGGCCACAGGATCAATGGATGTGATTTCCAAGCCGGCATATTCCACTACTAAGGTATCTTCTTCCATCACGGTAACATCGTAGGTCAATGGTTCTCCATCTTCGTCGCGGCCCACCCAAGAAATGTTCAACTTGGAGGTGTTATTATTAAATGAGGTTGTAATCACGGCAGCGTAGGGCACATAATTTCCCACCGGTTCACCAGGGGTGGTGAAGGAATAGCTGTTGCTTGCCTTTTCCCCTTCTTTATTTTTTGCTGTGACGCTCCATGTATAACTTTTACCTTTGTCCAATACCAATTTTGACTCCAAAGCATTGGAGCTCTGCATGATTACTTCGGTTTGGGATTCAAAAACCCGAAGCACATAGGTTTCTGCAAATTCAGAGGAAGACCATTTAAAAAGAACGGAGACCTTTAAGGGTTCCCCTGCTACTTCTTCAAAAGCGGTACAGGGTTCCCCATTAGCCGGTAATGTTAGGGAAATACTGCCCGGTACATTGGCAATAGGTTTTTCCGTAGGTTCGGCCTCAGAACCCTTGCTACATGAGAGCAAAAGGACAACTAGGAGTATTACGGCTGTAAAATTTTTAACTACTATATTTTTCATTTTTTGATAATCTTAAATGTTGTTGTTTTTCCCTGTTTGGTCACTTTAATGGAATACAAACCTGCTTCGTTAGAACTTAGATCCACGGATTTATCGTTGCCCTTCAGTATATTCTTTTTGAAGAGCATCCTTCCCGAAAGGTCGTAGACGGCCACCTCTATTTTTTCATATGCCCCGTCTACAAATACCTTTTCAGAAGTAAGGGTTGGGTAAACATATAGTTCTTGGTCCATAAAGAAGGAATCGGACACTTTTCCCTGGCAATCGCTGTCACCGGAGATGACGACCGAATTGGAGCCTTTGAGGTCACGGATTACCAGTTCATGGGTCCCTGTGTCTGGGTAGGAATACTTTCTTAACTCACCATTGACCTCTACACTGTATAGTTTGCTTCCAGAAACCAGATAGGTCACGGTTTTATTCTTGGTGTCGATTACCTGTCTCTTACCTGAAACATCATCGATCTCGTTGATGCTTATACCGTAGTTCTGTTCATAATTGGCATTTGGGATGGAAACGGTCACCGTATAACTACCAGCGGATAAATTTGGTATGCTGAAATTGGAATCTGATGTTACACCCATGAATTCTTCCTTCAAATTATCGCCGGCTATACTGATGTCCAGTGAATACCCAAGTAGGTTACTGGATATCTCAATACTACCGTTGGCAACACCTGGACAAGAAGGTGTCTTGGTATAAACACTAATGGCCTCAACGGAAATAATTTCACAGCCATTTTCATTGATAGGTACTCCTATGTTTGTATTTAAGCAGCTATCCAAATGATCAAAAACTCCATCCACATCATTGTCTTCATTACACAAAGGCACTTCTCCTCCATCTTGAATGTTCCATCCAAAGGTGTCTATGATGAACTGTCTCGCTTCACCGCCCTCGCAAAATTTACTGTTTCCAGCATTGAAAGTAACACCTATCAATAATGCAGGCAATTGGCTCCAGCCAATGAGTGTGCTATTGTATTTATCTATGGACAGGGCAATACCGTCGAACATTAGACTCATGTTCCTCACTTTTTGAACGTCCCAATTCCCTAAACTTTGGTCAAAATCAGTAGCCTCATTGAACATCCACATCATATTGGTCACATTGCTTACATTCCAATTGGAGATATCTTGATTGAAGGAAGAAGCTCTTTGGAACATACCTCCCATGTCCGTTATATTTCCAACATCCCACGTGCTAATATCCTGATTAAAACCTATGGCGGTATTGAACATATTGAGCATGTTCTGTACATTGGAAGTATCCCACGTTGAAATATCCTGGTTAAATAGTTCTGTATTTTGGAACATAGATGACATGGAGGTAACGCTACTAACATCCCAGGCTGATATATCTTGGTTGAATACCTTGTTTCCATTGAACATACCACCCATGTTCTGGACATTGCTCACATTCCAATTGCCTAAAGGTTGATTAAAATTGGATACTGCGAACATCCCTGTCATATCGTTTACCATCCCAACATCCCAATTTTCAATTTTCTGATTAAAGGAGGTAGCACCGGTAAATAATGAAGACATATCCAATACATTGCTGACATCCCAATACGTTAGATCTTGATTGAATTTCTCGGCATAACCAAACATGCTGTTGATATACCGAACGTTGGACATGTCCCAGTAATTAAAATTCGAATTTCCTACCAAAGACCTACACGAAAAGAACATGCTTTGGGTAGCATTGATCTGGGACAGGTCGGGCACATCAAGGGCTAAAACATCCACATTACTACAACCTGAGAAGGAAGAATTGAAGTTTTTCCATTTAATATCGCCCCATTGGTTGATCTGAATCAATTTTTCAGCATCACCTCCATTACCAAAATAAATCCAAGGAAAATCCCCGGTGATGGAAACGGTATATGTTCCAGGAATAGCGTAGGTATGTGTGATATTACCAGCTATATTAGAGGTTGATGTTCCATCGCCCCAATCTACCTGATAGTTGTATGTTAGGTTACTGGCGGTGGGGATCGTTATTTGATCATCGGCAGATGTTCCTGGGTTATCGGTTTTCCAGGTAGTAATGAATGGTTTATCATTACAGTTTGTTATATCCTTGCCTTCATCCTTGATCGTCCAATTGGCCCTTATTTTTAATTTGCGCTTTGCCAATTCGGAATCGCAATACTTGCTAAAACCACCATCAAAAACTACATTTTGTTGCAGCACCGGGAGTTCCGCCCATGCATTCAACATACTATCGTAAAAATCGGTATTAAGTGCGTTATTGGCAAACATGTTGGTCATATCCTTGACTTGACCGACATTCCAAGCTCCCAAATCCTGATTGAAATCCATAGAACCTTCGAACATGGAAACCATAGAGGTTACCTTGGATACATCCCAGTTAGCAATATCCTGATTAAAACCAAGCGTATTCCTAAACATGGCCTCCATATTGGTTACCTTTCCTACATTCCAACCGGATAGGTCTTGATTAAAATTGATGGCACCGTCGAACATGCCGAACATTTCCGTGACATTGGATGTATCCCATACGCCAATGGGCTGATTAAAGGCATTGGCGAAATAAAACATTTGGGACATATTGGTGACCTTGCCAACATTCCAATTACTAATATCTGAATTGAAGTTAGTGGCCCTTAGAAACATTCCTGGCATTTGGGTTACCTGACCAACATCCCAGGAGGAAAGATCTTGATTGAATAAGGTGGCATCACTAAAAGTACTGCCCATTGAAGTTACCTTACTCACATCCCAATTGGAAATATCCTGATTAAAGGAAAAAGCGCCATCAAAAGTATGGTTTAAATTGGTGACCTTAGAAACATTCCAATTGCCTATTGGTTGATTGAATGATTCTGCTTGGCAGAACAAACACACCAAACTGGAAGCATTGGACATATCCCAGTTTCCAATTTCTTGGTTGAACAAGGTGGCACCCCTGAACATAGAACTAAAGTCGCTCACATTACTAACATCCCAATTTGAGAAAGCTGAATTGCCTACTAAAGAAGGGCATAAATAAAACATGCCAAAAGTGGACTTAACATTGGATAGATCTGGAGTATCCGTGGCAATAACATCTAGGTTTGAGCAACCTTGAAAAGCAAATTCCATAGAACTCCATTGAATATTACCCCATTGGTTAATGGCAAGGATTTTTTCCCTGTCATTGGAAACGGAATTTAACCCATCAAAATCAAAATATATTCTTGGAAAATCTCCAGTAATGGCTATTTGGTATGTTCCGGAAGTGGTATATGTATGTGATATATCTCCTTTGACGTCTGAATCTATAGACCCATCACCCCAATCTACGTCGTAATTATAAACTTCGCCAGGAAAAGTAGGAATAATGATTTGGTTGTCGTTGGAAACCCCTGTATTATCTGTCTTCCAGGTGGTAATGAATTCGGTTTGTGCACTTACCATGAATACACTTAAACCGAGTAGCATGGAGAGATATTTTTTTTTCATACATTTTTTTAATCAGAAACGTAAACATATAGAATTTAGTCTTTAAAAAAATAATATTTTCTATAATTTCGATAAAGGGTTGATTTGGAATTCTGTCCTTGTAACATCCAAACTGCAGAAGTTGGACTTATGGGAAGGTTAGTATTTGAAGAATCTTGATGGGATTGCCTTTAAAGGGTATACTTTTCAGGTTTGTCAGTTGCCTATAGCAGAAAGCCTTGTGAAAATTAACGGAAAATTACAAGTAGAATTGCCTTTTGCAGAACAAGGCAAGAAATAGGAAGCTCATCATTGGAAAAATATGATGAGGTAAATTTTGATCAGGTACGGCATGAACTCCCCTTCATATCCCACTAACTTTTTAATAGAGCAGGATAGCTTACCCTGGTTTAGTATTGCTCATTGCCAATAGGCATTACTTCTCCCTTATAACGGATCGTAAACCGTGCCGTACTGTTAACGTTGATGTTGCTGGATAAATCTGGATTTAAAGTGATATGCACCCTAAATCCTTCAGTCTTATTATTAATGTTGAAGCTGATTTCTTTGCTGTTGGACCCTGTATTGTCCACAACCTTGTAGTTTTCTGGAACTCCCTTAAATTGGATGGCATTGGTGTTGCTGGCATATCCAGCACCCATTTGTCGCTCTCCAAAATATGGAAGAAATGCAGATACGGTATCACCTTCCACCTTCAGATAATTAGAATTTCCGAACAGGTTTATCTGATTTCCCGCACTACCCACGGGCAATAATCCGGCATTGGAAATACTGTTCATACTGCGGGTCATCAATGGCATTGCCCAATTGGACTCGATCTTGAAGGATCTGGATGCCACCAAGTCCTGAAGATATTTCAGTTCTCCCTGGGACGAGGTCGTTTTGGAGGAAGTACCACAGCCCAGCATTGCTCCAACGATGAAAATGATTGAAATTTTAAAAATTAAATTCATGATGCTTTTTTTCCATGCGTCCTTATGAAGTTAATAACTTTTTGGTTTGGTAGGTTTTAAAGTTTTTATAAAGTTTTCTTGGGACACAGCTATGATCGAGTTTATAATTTTCGGATAACCTTCATAAATGCCCCTATTCGTTCACGGTCCAATTCATTTTGCCAGTATCCATTTTTTTTAAAATAGGAACCAATGATCATACCATCACATAGTGGAAAATACTCGCTCACATTGTCTTTGGTTATGCCCGAACCGATAAAAATGGGAAGCTCCAGATTTTTGAGGGATTTCAATTCAGCTATGGAAACCGGCTGTCCGGTATGGCTGCCAGTGATGATCAATCCGTCACTCATAAAAAAATGTGCTGCTTTGGCAGTGTCCAAAAGGGAAACATCTTGCGTGATGGCATGGGAACTGTGTTTTTTCTTAATATCGGTGAAAACGGCGATTTCCTGTGCTGCTATTTTTTTTCTGTAGCGCTGGAGTTCCCCTGCTTGCGACTCAATGATTCCTTCATCGGCCACATGGGCAAATACAAAACCTTCGGCACGGATAAAATCCAGTCCTGCCGAATTTGCTGCGGCTAGGGCTTCCATATTGGCACCGGCCAAAAGCTGAATGCCCACAGGAAGCTTTGTCCGTTGTTTGACCAGATAGCCTATCAGGGTCATTAGGGAACTTATTTCAGGCCCCACGGTCCCTTTGAGATACGGAACATCGTGCATGTTTTCGATCATAATGGCATCAATGCCTGCATCTCTATAAACATCCGCTTCCTCTAGTGCAGCAGTGATAATTTCGGAGGGTGCCAGGATATTTTTTGGAGTTCCGGGCAAGGCCTTGACATGGATCATCCCAATAATTGGCTTTGTTCCCTTAAAAACTGACTTAAATTTTTCCATAAAACCTCCTTATTTCCTTTAAAATTACGTAAATTTAAGAAGGTATTTATCTAATTATCAGAAAGATGTCCAATTCACCCAAAGTTACGGTCATTGGTGCTTCCAACGTTGATTTAATAGGTCTTGCCAAGGAAAAATTGATTTTTGAAGATTCCAATATTGGTACGATTGATACGATTCTCGGAGGTGTAGGGCGCAATATTGCTGAAAACTTAAAACATTTGGGTTTTGATGTCGATTTTCTGAGTGTTTTCGCTGATGATGAATTTGCCCATACACTAAAAAAATCCTGTAAGGATTTCGGTATATCGATTGAACACAGTCTGACGGTCAAAGAAAGCAAAACCTCCCTTTATGTGGCCATTATGGACCATTACCGCGATCTGGCGTTGGCTTTGTCTGCCATGGATATCTACGATGATATTCCCGATAGCTTTATTCTGGACAACCTTGATGTCATTGCTGAAAACGAATTCTGTGTGCTGGAGACCAATCTGCCCGTAGCCACCTTGGAACTGGTCACGGAAAAACTTCCTAACACCAAATTTGCCCTTGAGGCCGTATCTGCCAAAAAAGCCTTAAAAGCCTTATCCGTGATCGATAGGTTGCATATTTTGAAATGTAATTACAAGGAGGCAGAATTGTTGAGTGATATGACCGTACAATACGAAAGTGATTTTGAAAAGATCATTGCCCATTTTTTGGGGATGGGTGTAGAAAAAGTATTTATTACCCTAGGTAAGGATGGGGTTGCTTACGGAGATAAGAACGAGATTTTTATCAATAAGAACAATATCCTGACCCCAGTCAATACGAACGGCGCCGGAGATGCCTTTATGGCTGGACTCATCTATGGGGAGACCAAGGGATTGGATCTTTACGATACGGTAAATTTTGCCACTGGCTGCGCCCAAATTACCATCCAACATAAAAACGCCGTCCATCCTGATATTTGTGAACAAATGGTTTTAAAGACCATGATGCAATGATCAACCCGCTTCTCGATATCAGTACTGAAGTGAAACACGCCCTCACCAAGGGGTTGCCCATTGTTGCGTTGGAATCAACTATCATTTCACACGGCATGCCCTTTCCACAAAATTTGGAAACTGCCCAACATGAGGAAGGGATTTTAAAGGAAAATGGGGTCGTGGCCGCAACTACCGCCGTATTGGATGGTAAGATCAAGGTGGGGCTGTCCGAAAAGGAACTCCTACACCTTGCCCATTCAGGACCTAAAATTGTAAAAGCCAGCCGCAGGGATATTCCCTATCTTTTGTCCAATAAGAAGGATGGTGCCACGACTGTGGCATCTACGATGATAGCTGCCCAAATGGCTGGCATCCCTATTATGGCCACAGGGGGAATTGGCGGTGTGCATAGAGGGGCCATGGAAAGCTTTGATATTTCTGCTGATCTGCAGGAGTTGGCCAAGACAAATGTGGCCGTAGTTTGTGCCGGTATCAAATCAGTGTTGGACATAGGCTTGACCCTCGAATACCTTGAAACCTTTGGGGTGCCTGTAATTGGATATAAAACTTCAGAACTTCCTGCATTCTACACCCAAAAAAGTGGATTTAATGTAAGTTATAAGATGGAAAGTGCCCAAGAGATTGCCCAGATGCTCAAAATTAAGTGGGGAATTCCCCTTCAAGGAGGTGTATTGGTCACCAATCCCATACCCAAGGCAAAGGAACTTGATTTTGAAATAATGCACAAAGCCATTGAACAGGCCCTTAGTGAGGAGAAAAAACTAGGAATCACGGGTAAGGAAAGTACGCCATTTCTTCTGGGCAAGGTAAAGGATTTAACTAGCGGCTATAGCCTTAAGGCCAATATTGAACTGGTCTATAACAACGTTCGTTTGGCAGCCAAAATTGCCAAGGAATACGTAAGGTAAGGAGTAACCGTTCCGAACATGGGATATAAAAAATAAAAATGCATCTTTGAACCTTAATACCATGGATCACCCAGGAGCCTGCCAATGCCAAAAAAAGAACACATACATTTTAAAATCTATAAACCTTTCGGAATGCTCAGTCAGATGGGTTCCAATGATCCCAAAGAGTCTCGCAGCAAACGATTTTTGGGAGACCTCCATGATTTTCCGGAAGGCATTATGCCCATAGGACGGTTGGATGAAAAATCTGAAGGGCTGTTGATCATGACCACCGATGGGAAACTTAGTGATACGATCAACCGGTTGGGCATGGAGAAAGAATATTATGCCCAATTGGATGGGGAGATAACCGATGTGGCCATCCAAAATCTGGAAGCAGGTGTGGAAATAGGTTTCGCCGGTAAAAGATATAGGACCAAACCATGCCAAGTTAGAAAAATAATAGCCCCTACCCTACTTCCCGAACCAGATCCCAAACTCCGGGTTGGAAGGCATAGGTCCAATTCCTGGATCAGTATCATACTGACCGAGGGCAAGTTCCGTCAGGTTCGGAAAATGACGGCAGCTGTTGGTTTTCCCACCTTGCGATTGGTACGAGTGAGGATTGGAACCACAACTTTGGACCAGATGAACCTGGGGGATGTTATTGAAATACCATTATAAATACAAACTGAAGCTCAGGCAGTTCAAAAGCATCTACGCTATTTCTTTTTGCTGTCGTAGTTCTTGAAAAATACGGTCTCGTATTGGTTGTCATGTTTCATTTGTTTCACGGTTGCCGTTAAAGGTAGTTCTATTCCTGGGTCCAGTACCGTATACTGTGCCATGCCGATAACAGGTTTTCCTCCTGCATCAAAATAGACTGGAGTTGAATTTTGGATCACATGGACATATTCTCCTGACCCATTTTTAATTCGGTAATTGTAGGTGTAGCACAAATGTTTTCGTTCATCCAATGGGATTTCCTTTAGGGTATACGCCATTAAATCCTTAAGTGCCTTTAAATAACACTTCAGATCCGTTGGATGCATAATGCTCCAAAAATAGTTCATCCCCTGGGTCTTCATTTCCTGGGGTGCTCTCCCTGTACATACCTCAAAATTCTTACTGACATAGTCGAAAGACAAAGAAGTGGTATTTATCAAAGTAAAAAAGGTGGTGTTGTAAGGTAGGTAAGCATCCATTTCAACAATTTTCTTGATATGGTGCTCTAAACTGACACTGCCATTTGATTCAAAGATGGAGGTATAAGTATCTTTAAATTTTTTTGAAGGCATAAGGTAGTTTTGGTTGGTTCTTACAAAGTACGTAAGAATAAAATCTATAAACAATAAGATTATCGCAATTCTACGAAGGATAATCATTTAATTATAAATATTATAAGGGTCTTTTTAGTTTTTTTCGTCCCTAGTGAAGGGAACAAATCTTACAGCAAGTAAATTCTTTGTAACGATTCGGTCATTCTTTTTAACTACCAACTGCAACTGACGGACGCCCCCTGCAGGTCCAATGGGTATGACCATCTTGCCACCATTTTTTAATTGATCGATCAAAGGCTGTGGAATGGTATCTGCACCGGCGGTGACCATAATGGCGTCAAAAGGCGCCTTTGATGGCCAGCCGTGATAACCATCTCCCGCTTTGACATTGATGTTGGAATAGCCTAAATCTGCGAGTTTCTTACCTGCGGAGCTGGCCAATGCCCTTACAATTTCTATGGTATGGACAGAATCCACAATTTTGGACAGTACTGCCGCCTGATATCCTGAACCCGTTCCAATCTCCAGTACATTGTGAGAGGATCTCAAACCTAGGGTCTGGGTCATAAAAGCTACCAGATAGGGTTGGGAAATGGTCTGGCCATGTCCAATGGGGAGTGCCCTGTCCATATATGCAAATTGTTTTAGGTGCTCTGGGACAAATTCCTGTCTTGGAACATTCAACATGGCATAAAGCGTTGCCGGGTCAGTAATGCCCCTGCCCTGGAGTTGTGTTTTTACCATTTCTTCCCTAGCGGCCCAATAATTGTCCTGATTGCTTTTGTAATTGGAGAAAAGCAACAGTAAACTTGAAAGTATCATGGTAATTTTTCCCACGCGTTATATTTAAAGGTCCTACCAAAATCTGGATGGTTTTAAATTACAACAATATATAGGCACGCAAAATGATATAAAACATGCAATGCTCGGCAACATTGATTTTTTATGCCATCGAGGCAAATGAACTATCAAATTGTTTCTGTCGTGGAATATTTCAGCATAGAGACTAATAGGCAAGATGGCCAGTGAAAACAACTATTTCATGGAATCGCTGAGCTCGGTAATGGGGGTTATATTCAATTTTCTGAATGCTACTTCGGCTCCTTCGGCCTGAACGGCAATCTTTCCACTGCTCACTGTGGCATGGTACCCGTAATTTGCCAGTTCTCCATTGACCCATACCTTGATTTGATGGTCGAGGCATTCAATTACCATGGTATTCCATTCTCCCAAAGGATTTTCCAAACCATCTTTCAAATTTTCAATGCGACGGTTTGTACCTTCCGTAATTCCCCATGATTCTTTGGGACCTCTGCGCTCAATCATATTTTCTGCGGTAATATCCTCAACAATTACCCAAAAATCACCTGCATTTTCATGTTCCATTTGTACCTCTATGGATTTTGGGAACATCCCATACAGTGCCCTGGGTGTGGAGGCATGAACCAAAATTCCACAATTTCCAGCCTCTCCCGTAAAGCGGTATTCTATATCAAGTCTGTAATTTTTGTATTCGGAATCGGTAATAAGATGGCCCCTTGGGGTACCCAGACTTATTAGATTCCCTCCGCTAACAACAAAGGGGTTTATGGTATTGGGCACCGTATCCATTTCAGGCACATCAACATGCCATCCGTCCAAATTTTGACCATTATAAAGAGGTACTGTTTCTGTGGAATTACAAGCAATAATAATCAAAGCTAAGGCTGAGAACAGTATGGCTTTTTTCATGGGTTTGGATATAAAGTAGGGTTATATATTGATTTTTCTTTTTCGGGCCGTAATTTGCCAAGTGGCCACTTTTTTTCTGTCCTCAATGACCGAAACTTCATCATAGAGGTTAATGGTTGGACAAATATGATAGGGAACACCATAGAACACGTCCCCTACCTCAATGGACTCCCAATCCCTCACACGAAGGACACCGTGTTCTTCGCTTTGGGACAGCAAATCATAATCGGATAGATTTAAAAATCTCACCCTGTGCTGTATAGGATTTTCTGCCGCCAGCCCCTTGTGACCAAGATCTACGGTAACAATGCCCTTTGTAGGTTTTGAAATGACGCGCGTAACCAAGATTGCGGCATATTTAAATTCCTGTTCTCCCATTTTATCCCCGTATCCCCAATCCCAAAGTACGCAGGTTCCTGGGCTACAGATACGGCTTTCCTCCAACAAATGGGCGGTAAATGAAGGTGTGCCACCGCAAATAAGTTGTAAGTTGGGATGGTCTTTTTTCAATTGGACATAAAGTGTGTTGATATCCTGTAAACCCTTTTCTATCTGCTCTTTTCTTTTTTGAAAATCACTCTCCCTTAAATGCCCATCATAAACATGAAATCCGCAGAATTTCAAATTTTTAAAGTTGATCATTTCAGAGATAAGATGCTCCAGTCCCGATCCCAATTCAATGCCCGAGCGGTCCATACCGTTGTTGATATCGATGTACACTCCAATGTGGAGGTTATTGAGTAGAGCAATATCGTTCAAATGTTTTGCAGAGGCCACATTATCTATAATGGTCGAGAATACTGTATCTGGAAAATGGCCAATGAGGGAAGTAAACCGCGCTATTTTTGGACCAACCAATTGATGGGCCAACAAAATGGCCTTGGCCCCTTCCTGAGCCGCCATTTCTGCTTCTGCAATTGTAGAGGCCTTAAAGCTCGTGATGCCTGCAGTTATCATTTGGGCCATGACCTTGGGCATTTTATTGGTTTTTACATGGGGCATCAGCCTGGAAATGTCATTGCCGACCATTTCCTTCATTTTTTGGATGTTGAAAAGTAAATGCTCTTTGTAAAGGGCCAAGGATGGAGAATCTACCTCCTCCACATTATCGATAACATACCAGTTTGATGCTAAATTTCCAGTTGTCATAGGTGTTGCTTTTGTAAATCAGGAGACTTTATAGGTTTTGTTGAATTTCTTAATCAAGATATAAAGGAATATCCCGCCAAACAAACAACCGAGAGTAAAATGCCACTGGAAACCCTGACTTGCCAATATTGGGAAAAAGACCAAGCAGAGGACCTCAAAAGGAGTAACCCCAATATAGCCGAGGGCAAAAACAGGAAGGGTTTCGGATTTGGCCTCAGGGTCTACCATCCGCAACAAGGCGATACCAATGGCAGTAACACCCAAAGACATGCCCCATAAGAAAATAGATTTTTCGAACCAGTACGAAGAGAACAATCTGGTCCCCATAAATTGAAACAGAAAAATGGCCAGAACAATACCAAGGGCAAATATGAGTAATAAAGGGCCCGCAAACTTAACTACCACAGCGGTTTTTATGGAAGCGATACCAAAGATAACGATAAGATCTGCAAAAAGCCCGCATATTCTGCTCATCAGTTTGGGATCAAAATACATCATCAGTTTTAATTTTGAAAGTGCGGCCTTTAATAGAAGGCCCACGATAAAAGCAAATGAAAAAGCTGCAATGGAGTAACCGCTTAGGTAAGGTTTGGTGATATTGGTAAGAAATATTCCAGTGAATCCTACCAATATGACCAGCATCAGGTGCATTAACAACGGATCTATGGCAATATTGGAAAATGTGGCCTTCCCTATCGACTTTTGGTCCTTGGGTTCAATGAGTCCAGTTTTATAACTATTGGGTAACTCCTTAAAATTTTTGATAAAGGAGGTATGTTTTCTTTTGATGCCCCACTGCACCATGATCACCCCGCCCATAGTAGCGGAAAATATCCCAACCGTGGCACTGGTCATGGCCAGGGATTGAGCTTCTTCCCATTGCAAATTAGCGGCAAAAGACTCCCCAATGGCTGCGGCTGTACCATGCCCCCCAAAAAAGCCGGTGGCCAAGATGGCTCCAAAACTGCTGTGGATACCCGGGAACAGCCAGCTTAAAATGGTTAGTCCGAACAACAGGCCTGCCCCCCATTGTAACAAAAGGATAATGATGGAGGCACCTCCGATCTGTACCGTATTTCTCTTAAACTCTTTTGATTTATCTTTCTGGATATCGAAGGTAAAGGGCAAGGACCCAAATAAAAAGGCGATCATGATTCCCGGATAAGAACCAATTTGATCTGAAAATGGTAGGATTTCCAAACCATTGGTTCCCAAAAGTAGTCCCAATAACCCGGTAATGATACTCACCGGGATAAATAGTTTTTGCAATAGGGTGATTCTATTCCTGAGAATAAAACCAATCAATAGAACTATGGAAATCAATCCCAGATCTTGAATTAAACTCGATGGCATGTAAATTTTTTAAAATGATTCAATGACTGTAAGTAATTGATTATTAGTTATTTGCTTCTTTTGTTTGAAGTTGTTGTTCAGTATTATTTTATATTGATAGGCAACCTGATCTGTGAAGGATATTTTTCTGAGTGATGTACCTTATTGTGGGCTACAACACCTTTGGATTCATCATAATTGGTTCCCCCAGTATTTAAATTACGGGCGAATCTTGGGAAATTACTACTGGATATTTCAATCCGGATCCTATGGCCCTTTTTAAAATAATTACTGGTGGACATGGGGGTCATGTCTACTTGGTAGACCTTTCCTTTTTGCATAAACACCTCTTTGTCATACCCTTCCCTATATCGAACCCTTTGAATGGTCTCATCCAGGTTGTATGCCGTTCCGTCGGGATAAACATCCAATAATTTAATTGTAAAATCGGTATCCTTGGCATCGGAAGAAACAAATAAGGTAGCCTCTATAAAGCCTGAGACTTCTATCCCTTCCTGAAGAATATCCGTGGTATAGACCAAAATATCGTTTCGGGTTTCCATTTGTTGCTGGTCAAAGGCCCCTCCCTGAACGGCATTTCCGGTACAGCACACGTTACCACCATAAGATTTCACGGGGTTCATGGGATCATAGGTAAAAGCATCTGGCATGTCCTGTTTCGGTTGGGAAGTGGTTAACTTACCATCTCCATATAAACTATTGGCACTTCCTTTACTGTTGAGGTAATACGTTTGAAGTTTGGCGGTCACTGGAGGCCATTCATTTGCCGATTGCCAGTTATTACTTCCCATGGTATAGTACTGAACCCTAGGGGTATTTTCTTTGAAGCTGTTTTGTTCCCCTTTGAGCCAAAGATCGAACCAGGCATATATTTGTTCGTCATAATCCAAACGGGCATCCCCAATATTGCGCTCCCCTACTATGGTGTTTTCCGTGGCCCTGGTATAGGCACAATGTAATGTAGGTGCAATAACAAGGTATTGGTTGTCCCTGATTTCTTCCTCCTTGGCATTTTTTCTGACATGGTTGAACAGTGCCAAATTGGGACTAATGGAAACATCGTACCAGGAAGCGAACCAAAAACTGGGAACCCCAAAATCCATATTGTCATGATAAAGTCCGCCCGTATACCAATCTTGGTGGTTTGGGGTGCGACGTACCATTTTATCAAAGACTTCTTTTTTACCGTTGATATTCTTTAATATATCCTGGATTGGTAGGTGTTTTAGTGCTTCTGCCATATCCACAGATGGGTTTTCCGGTGCCAAATCATAAAATCTGGAAATACGGATCAGATCCTCTTGGGTGGCCCCAGGGGGGATCCTTGGCTTAAACTTATCGTGCTCCACACCATAAAGCCATGAAAAGAACAACAGCTGTTCCGCACCTCCCCTGTACCAATTGCCCTGTTCGTAGTAATCTCCAATACGACCTACACCCGCTCCATATCCCTGTGGAACCATTGCGGCATGTGACGGATGGTCCAGAGCGGCAACGGCCATCTGCCATTCCGCGGTGGAAGAACAGCCCAAGGTGCCAATTTTACCATTGGACCAGGATTGATCCTTCATCCATGAAAAGGCATCATACCCATCGGTCAGCGGTACTCCCAATATATCCCATTCCCCTTCGGAGAAGTACCTGCCCCTTTCATTCTGTACCACATAGGCATAACCTCGTTTTACGGCTTCGTAAGCCCTTTCCGCTGTCCGTGTTATTTCTACTCCATCTCCCCACGAATTAAAGTTATAAGGGGTTCTTGAAAAGATGATCGGTACCGGACTTGTTGTTTTGGGACGATATATATCTGTGGCAAGCCTAATTCCATCGCGCATGGGCATCATTACCTTTTGGTCGATAATGGCTATTTCGTTCAGCTTGTCAAGAACATCATTTTGAGCTTGAAGATTGAGGTTGAAAAAACAAAGGAGCAAGACCAATGTGGCAAAAGGGATTCTTGTATTCATATGTATGTTGGGTTGGTTTTTTATAAACGGGTAAGTTATAAAAAAAATAACGATAGATAATAATCTGTAAATGAGCCGACTATGCTTTTGGTATGTTCAGCTGGCACCAAATGTGGCATGCCAACTAAATTACTTTCTAGACTTTTTTTTATCGCTTTTCATTTGTTGGAAAAGTTCTTTGAAGAGTCCTCTCGAAATCAACAACTTCATGATCTCATTGGTACCGGCATAGATCCTGGCCACCCTATTGTCTGCATACATACGGGCAATGGGATAATCCCACATATAGCCATATCCTCCAAATAACTGCAAACATTCATCTACCACAGTGCCGCACATTTCGGTGGCCGAATATTTGGCCATGGAAGCACTCTCCGCCGTCAATTCATGGTTTGGCACCAATGGTATACAGCGATCAATAAAAGCTTGGTTTAATTGGAGTTTTGTAGCACACTCGGCCAACTTAAATTGGGTGTTCTGAAAGGCTGCTATAGGTTTTTTAAAGGCCGTACGGGTCGAGGTGTATTCAATGGTATCACTAATGGCCCCTGCTGCTGTGCCTATGGCAGTAACGGCCACAGTAAGCCTTTCCCTGGCCAATTCCTTCATCATAATCTTAAAGCCTTCCCCTTCCTTTCCCAATAGATTTTCTTTGGGAACCACTACATTATCGAAAAATAATTCGCAGGTATCCTGGGCTTTCATTCCTATTTTTTTGAATGGGATCCCTTTTTCAAAACCGTCCCATTTACTTTCCATGATCAAAAGGGAAACCCCTTCCTGCTCTGTACCAGGGTGGGTCTTTACTGCAACGATGGCCATATCGGAAAGATACCCATTGGTGATAAAGGTTTTCTGTCCGTTCACCACATAGTGATCTCCCTTGTCCACTGCAGTAGTTCTAATGGCCTTGAGGTCGCTCCCACAATTGGGCTCTGTCATTCCAATAGCTGTAATTAATTTGCCAGTTGCCATAAGGGGCAGGTACTTTTGTTTTTGGGCCTCTATGCCGTGATTTAAAAGATAGGGGGCTACAATATCCGAATGAAGTGAAAATCCGGGGCCATTGATCCCTTTTTGTGCTAATTCCTCTATAAAAAGGGCACTATAACTAAAATCAAGACCACTGCCCCCATAATCCACAGGTATATCAATACACAACAAGCCCAATGATCCGGCTTGTTCCCAAATAGCGCGACTCACCATGCCATCCTTTTCCCATTGCTCATTTTGGTCCATGATTTCATTCGACATAAATTCCCGGATCATATCGCGCATCATCCGGTGTTCTTCCGATGCATAAATTTGGCGGTCCAACAAAACATGTGATAACATAGGCATGGATACTTAGAAGGTCAATACCTAAAAGTATCAAAATAATCCACGCCAAAGAATGAAGTTGTACGTATTTTTAATTTCGCACCTTGTCTTTTAAGTTGAATAATGGCGAGGACAAAAAATTACCAGTCGATTGGTCTATAGTCCTTAAGGAATTTTCCACACCAGTGCTTCCCTGTATTGATCCCATCAAATAATGGGTCCAAGACCCTCGCGGCACCGTCCACGATGTCCAATGGGGGTTGAAAATCAAGTTCCTCCTTTTTCTTTTTGGCCAATTCTGCCGGATCTTCGTCCGTGACCCAACCGGTATCCACTGCATTCATAAAAATACCATCTTTGGCCAGGGTGCCCGATGAAGTATGTGTCAGCATATTCAAAGCGGCTTTGGCCATATTGGTATGTGGATGCCTGTCTTCCTTAAAAAAGCGGTGGAATTTGCCTTCCATGGCAGAGACATTGATAATGTGTTTCTGTCCCGTGGGATATTTTTTCATCAATTCGGACAAGCGGTTACAGAGCACAAAAGGCGCTACTGAATTGACCAGTTGTACCTCCAACATTTCGGTGGACTCAATTTGTCCGAGCCTCAATCGCCAACTATTGGTCTTTCTCAGATCCACCTGTTGGAGATCAGCATCCAATTCACCTTCCGGGAATACTTCATGTGCCACCAAGGTGTTATCAAAGCTATAGGGAATTTGTGATAGTTGGGCAGAGGCGCGAAGGCCAATTCCGGGTTCGGGGCCATGCCAAGTGACCGGCATATTTTGATTGGGCGATGCCGAGGAGGTCAGTTTCTTTAACTCCTGTAGGCAGCCCTCATGGTCAGACAACAGCTCTCTGGCCATCTTGGGCAAAGTATTTCTATCCCGCTCTTCATTGAGCATCAGATGCTGGTAGAATCCGGCAGGACGTCTTACGGTCTGGGCAGCATTATTGATCAGGATATCCAAGCGGTCATATTTTTGGGTAATGAAATTACAGAAGATTTCCACACTGGGTATGTGCCTAAGGTCCAGTCCGTGAATTTTCAACCGATGTCCCCACTCCATGAAATCTTCTTCCTTTGAAAAGCGTAGGGCCGAATCCACGGGAAATCTTGTTGTGGCTATTACGGTAGCCCCTCCCCTTAAAAGCATGAGAGAAATGTGGTAACCTATTTTTAAGCGGGATCCCGTAATGACGGCCACCTGCCCCGTTACATCCGCCGTTTGGAATCGTTTGGCATAGTTGAAATCTCCGCAATCCGGACACATGGTGTCGTAAAAGTGGTGTAATTTGGTGAACTCGGTTTTACAGACGTAGCAGTTTCTGGGCACTTCCAGTTCTAAATCTTCCTTATTTTCAATGGCTGCCATAGGCAATAACTTAGGAGCCACAAAAATGGAGGCTTCCCTGGCGTGCCGTATTCCCGTTTCCTTACGGGCCTTTTTGTCCCGGGCTTCCAATTTACGTTTTGCCGCTTTTTTGCCATCTTTTTTACGCCTGGAAAATTCTTCCCTATTGGGCCTGGAAAATTGACCTGCTGCTTTGATCAATGCTATTCGCTGATCTTTGTCAATATCAAATATTTGATCGGTCTGGGACACCAGCTGTTCCAGGACTGTGATACAATTGGCAATATCCTCTTGGGTCAGGCTTTTGTTGGGAGTAGTCTTATTTTTTTCCATGATACCAGATTACGTTGGAAATGGCTGCCCAACAATGGTGCAAATGTAATGGTAAAAAGGCGGAATAGTCTTCCTTTTTTACAAATGCACAATCATGTTTTAAGTTCCAGAATATTTTGCCCATAACCTAGGTATCGGTCCAACCATGGCGCAAAAAGTATGTGTTAAAGGGACTAATATGTTAAATATTGCTTAAAATGGTACTATTTATAACATAGTACCGTAACAATTTCAATTTTGTTGCGTCTAGTGGTTATAACAAAATTTATAAACAATTAAAAATCAATATTATGGAAACTTCAAACAAACATTTCGCACAGCCGATAGTTAGAGTATCAAACAGCAAAACTTGGAACGTCAAGAGAAGATATCACTAAAAATCGCAAAAAAACTAACGTTTAACCACAAAAAATAAACAACATGGAAACTACACACAAACATCAGTTCAGACCAGAATCAGAATTATCCAAAGTGAATATATGGAACGCCAAAAGGCGTCACAGATAACTAAAGTCGATAATCATGAAACCATTCATCAATCAATCACGGATAGAAGATAAAAAGAGTAGCCTCTATGCCATCTTCAGGAATAGTAAGAGAATTAGATGGTCAGATTTTGAGATCAACAGGAACCAAATATTGGGAATTTAGTTAGATGCCAATCTTAAAACCTAAAAAAAGTAGTGAGAAGTAACCACTACTTTTTTTATGTCTTGTTGCTTAGGACAGCGAACTATGGCTCGGTGATGTTTGTTTAAAGATGGATTTATCAGATTTGTGTTGTTTTATCGACCGTCCTGTTCCTTTGAACCACCAAACTATGGATTTAAGGAAATACAACCTATTTTTGAAACAAAAGCATTTCGTTTGTAAAGTCCGTAATGAAGCCATGTACTAGGTTTGTAATAAAATAGTATATTGGACAAACCCTATCCAAACTTGATTCTGGGAATGAAAAATATTCTTTTTCTTTATTGTTTTTGCTTTTTGGGAGCTTATGCCCAAGGTCAGAACATGGACCAAGAATGGACCCGTACCTATACTGACCCAATTGAGTTGATGGAGCAGGTTCTTCAAAAACAGCCTAAGCCTTGGCAGGATGACACCATGAATTCTGTTTTTACCTCCTATGGGGAAGAGGGGGTCAACGATGCAGAGTATATCTTTTTGCAATCCCCTGGGTTGGGTACCGATTTTTTTCAGATAGGAACAGCGGATGTTGGCAATTTCATTTCGAAAGAGCGTTTTTTAATCGTTTTGAATGATGCCTTGAGTATGGTAGAAAAAGCGAGCATTAAACTTGCTAGGGCTACCATATCTGAAAGTATGAAGGAATATGAGAAGGCATTCGCGCTCGCTCAAAAATTGATGAAGAACGATTCTATCAGCTACCAAGAGGCCATTGAATTTCTGGATAACAGATTTGGATATACCAAATTGGAGCATGCCAAGACCTTAATGGACAAAAGCAACACCTCTCCTAGCAATATGGTGGATAACAAAAACATCAACAGGGCCAAGGCAAAAATTGAGGAATTGGATAAAACTTATTTTGAAACAATACCCTTGGTTACCGCACTTATTCAATTGCAGGAATTCTATGATATTCTAAGGGAATCTGGCGTTGGATTGGCCATTTATGCCCCATATACCACCTTTAAAAACCGCTTGGAATATTTGAATAAGCTGAGGATTGAAGAGCGTAGGAGGTGGAAATCATCCATTAATATCACCTACCCTACCAAAAATGTGGTATTGGCCGTACAAAACCCTGTAGATATTACCTGGGTTACCTCCAATATAGATGCCGATAAGACTATTCGATTTTTCTTGGTTAAGGATGATATGATGGTCCAAGAGCTGGGAATTTTCAAAAACAAGCAAAGTGCCAGCGGAATACAACTGGCCAACAATATAGAGCCCGGTGATAATTTTAAAATTATGGCCATTGAGCTTTTTCCTTCTGATAAATTCCAAATTGCAAAATTTGTAACACCTGCTTTTAGTATCAAGAACGAAACAAAGAAAAAAGAAGTGGAGACCACCAGACGAACAGAGTTTGCCGGTCGTAAAATTTCATATGTAAAAGAATTGTTCGTCAACAGTAAGGATATCAGTATTGAATTATGGGATAATAAGGAACAAGATGGAGACGTGGTATCGGTCTATCTCAATGGAGAACCCATCATAGCCAATTACTCCTTGACCAAGGACAGGAAACTGTTCAAATTGCAATTGAATGGTTCCAAATCCAACGATATTTTTTTATACGCCCATAATCTGGGGACCATTCCCCCTAATACGGTATCCATTGAAATCTCGGATGGCAACTCCTCGGAAAAAATTGTTTTGAATTCAGATCTATCAAGTTCGGAAGCGGTACTTATTAAAGTCAAATAAGGCAAGTATAATCCAACGACCCTAGTCTCCCGCAAATCTGGGCGAATGTCCACTCCAATCCATTATCTAGGTTCATTCTGGTGGTCCAATTTCATTAAATTGATTATTTTGCGCCTTCGTTTAAATTCCAATAGGTGAAAGTTTGTATTGCAGAAAAACCTAGTGTTGCAAGGGAAATTGCCGCTGTTCTTGGTGCTAATACCAAGCATGATGGATACTTTGAAGGGAATGGATATGCCGTGACCTTCACTTTTGGACATTTATGTACCCTATATGAGCCCAATGATTATAAAGCCCATTGGAAGAGTTGGGACCTGAACAATCTCCCCATGTTGCCGGAGAAATTTGAGACCAAGGTGGTAGAAAATTCAGGTATCCAAAAACAGTTCAAGATTGTCAAAAAATTGTTTGAACAGGCCGAGGTAGTCATCAACTGTGGGGATGCAGGCCAGGAAGGTGAGCTGATACAGCGTTGGGTAATGCACCAGGCCAATTATAAGGGGGAGGTCAAACGTCTATGGATCTCCTCTCTGACCACAGAGGCCATTAAGGAAGGATTCAACAATTTAAGATCGTCCAAGTCTTATGATAATTTGTACTATGCCGGATTTTCCAGAGCCATAGGAGACTGGTTATTGGGAATGAACGCCACTAGATTATACACCCTAAAACACGGGGGATATAAGCAAATGCTTTCCGTAGGGCGGGTCCAAACGCCAACATTGGCCATGGTGGTCAACAGACATAAGGAGATTGAGAATTTTCAGCCCCTACCCTATTGGGAATTGCAGACGATGTATAGGGAGACCTTGTTCAGTTATGAAGAAGGAAGGTTCTTAAAAATGGAAGATGGGGAGGCCATGGCCGAAAAGGTAAAGGGGGAAGATTTTGAAATTGTATCCATAAGCAAAAAAAAAGGGAAGGAATACGCCCCAAAATTGTTCGATCTTACTGGGCTTCAAGTGTATTGCAACACCAAATTTGGATATACCGCAGAGGATACCCTTAAAATGGTGCAGAAATTATATGAGCAAAAAGTGGTTACCTACCCTAGAGTGGACACCACATTTTTGCCCAATGATGTTTATCCCAAGGTTCCAGGTATTCTTCAAAAACTCACTAATTATTCAGAGCATACCCAACATATACTTGGAAAAAAAATACGGAAGTCGCCCAAGGTCTTTAATGATAGTAAGGTAACAGACCATCATGCCATTATTCCTACCGGCATCCAAATGAAATTACAATACAACCAACAACAGGTATATGATGCCATCGTGAAACGCTTCATTGCCGTTTTTTATGAAGATTGTCAGGTTGCAAATACCACTGTTCTAGGACAGGTAGCTGACATTGCCTTTAAAACGACAGGGAAGGAAATACTATCGAAAGGTTGGAAAGTTGTTTTTGAAAATCCAGAAACCAAAACCAAAGAGACGGGCATCTTACCAACTTTTGTAAAGGGTGAAAAAGGACCACATGAACCCTCGTTTTTGGAAAAACAGACCAAAGCCCCCAAACAGTTTACGGAGGCTACCTTGTTGCGTGCCATGGAAACCGCAGGGAAACAGGTTGATGATGATGAAATGAGGGAGCTGATGAAGGAGAATGGAATTGGGCGCCCTTCTACACGAGCGAACATTATAGAGACCTTATTTCGCAGGAAATATATCAAAAGGAACAAAAAGCAAGTGCTCCCCACCCCAACAGGAATTCAGCTTATCGATACCATTCAAAACGATTTGTTGAAATCTGCCGAACTTACGGGCCAATGGGAAAAGCAGTTGAAGGATATTGAAAAGGGAACATTCCATGCAGCTACCTTTATTGCCAATATGAAAAAGATGGTCGATGAATTGGTCTATGAGGTTAGAAGTGAGACCACCAGGGCCAATATTTCACATACCATCAGCATCCAAGCACCTAAAGCTACCGATGATGTTCCCAAAAAAAAGGGACTCGTTGGGGTGTCCTGTCCTAAATGCAAAGAGGGCACTATGTTAAAGGGAAAAATGGCTTATGGATGCAGCGGCTATAAGAAGGGATGTAAGTTTATGTTGCCCTTTGCCTTTAGAGATAAAAAGATATCGGAAAAGCAATGGCTTCGATTGCTTAAAAAAGGATGTACTGTAAATTTAAAGGGTTTTAAATCGGAAGATTCTGGAAACCAAGAACAGTATGAAGGCCTAATTCGATTCAACGAAGCATTTGAGTTGGTTTTTGAAGCCAAAAAAGAAACTAAACAGATCCCGGACAAACTTACGTGCCCGAAATGTAGGATAGGCACGGTAATTAAAGGAAAGTCGGCCTATGGATGCAGTGCCTATAAAAGCGGTTGTGATTTTAGGTTTAGTTTTGCGGAAATCAAGCAGCGGGCGGCGAACAGGCCATTGACCAAAGAATTGGTGTTCTCCATTATGCATGAAGGGTTTTAAGGTCTGTCATTTTCATCTCTGGACATGGATCAGGAATTGTGGACCATACGGGAACTCGAAAGGACCAAGCCTTGGCAGGAAATGCGGTCCTATTTTGATGTGGCCAATTTTTGTAACATTTCGGTAGTACTGGTAACGATCCCTGCTGCTTCCGGTTGGTTGGTAAAATTCACCACAATGGTGTAGTTGGGTTTGGGCATATGTACCCATACCGTACCCCAGAAACCAAAATGCACGTATCCTGTAATCCCCAAAACACCATCTTGGCCAAGTCCCATTCTGTAATCTTCAGATTCGGCACCATAAGGCAATGGTCCCGGGTCTTCCAACATGATCCGCAATGTTTCGGAATCCTTGTAAATTTCACCATTGAACAAGGCGTCAAAGAAAACCGCCAAATCCTTGGTATTGGACGTAAGGCCCCCTCCCCCATAAAGATCAATGGTGTTATCCAACCCAGTAGCGTCATAATTTCCAATATATCTATGTACAGGAGGCAGTAGCCCGGCAGGTGATTCTTCCAAACCTTCCATCCAGGTAGATTTGAGTCCCAATGCATCAAACTTTAATAATTCACGAAGGGCCTGTGCCAAGTTTTGACCAGTACTATTTTCAATGATTTCTCCCAATAAGATATATCCTGTATCGCTATAGCCATATACTTCTCCAGGCAACCCTAAGGGGTCACCTGCTTCCATGGCAAACTCAAGTTGTTGGGTACGGGTCCATTTTTTAGTTGGATTTTTAAGGATACTATCTATATAGGAAGAATTGCCCTCTGCATAATCAAAAAGTCCGCTTCGATGTTGTAGGCATTGTTTTATGGTGATAATATCTGGGTCATAACCATCTGATTTTAGTAATTGATAATGATGCTCTGAAATATATGCAGCAATGGAATCTTCAAGTTTTAACTTTTGTTCTTCTTGTAGTCGCAATATGGCAGAAGCCACAAAGGTTTTCGTAACACTGGCTATTCTAAAGGGCTGTTCGGCTGATAGCTTATGCGTCTTCTCCTTACTGTCATAACCAGCAGCTCCGCTCCATGAAATATTCAAAGTCGGGGCCAAAACGGTCATGGATACACCCGATAGATTGTTGCTCTTTTTCTTTACGGCCTTATCCAAAATGACTTGGAATTTGGGATGTGCAGGGGTAGTCCTGCATCCCAAAAAGAAAAGTGATACGATCAGTACAAGAAAGAATGTTTTCATAGTGTTTGGATGTACAATAGAAGCTTACTCCAACCTGGTATTGCAGGAGGCTTTAAATATGTGAATTTAATAATTTGTTGTAAATAATAACCAAATATCAATAAATGACTGTATTTGAGCCTATTAAAAGGTGTTGTGATTATAAGTTATAACACACCGTTTATAGAAATAAATCGCCAATCTATACAAAATTCCTACCTTTTGCTGTTATTAATTCCTACTTTTAAGTGAACTCTAAATTTCAAGTTATGATGTTAGCTATTGGCTCTTTTCAGGTAATGCTTATGATTTTTATGATCGTGGTGATTCCCATGGCTTTTTTTGTGTTCGGCTACATAGTGGGGCGCACCCAAAGTAAGAGTAAACATATTGACCGCTCCATTTTAAGGGAGAATTCCCCTTTGGGAAGCTCCTATTAATGATCAAGTATATGTTTCACAGTAATAAAAAAACCATAAGATTTGCCTTATGGTTTTACATGGTCACTTAAAATATTTTTAATCTTTAGAAGCAATCGCCTTAATTCTTGGCCAACTTCCTTAGGGCTACCCATTGTTTCAACATTTCCCTTGAGTCACAAGCGGGATATCCCAGTACGGTTTTCCCGGCAGCTACATCGTTCATAACGCCGGAACCGGCACCAACCACAGCCCCGGATTCAATGACAGTATGGTCCTTTATGGAGGCACTTCCTCCTATCATCACACCATCTCCAAGGGTTACGGAACCAGCCAAACCACTATGGCCCGCCATGATACAGAAACGCCCCATGACAGAATTGTGACCTATCTGGACCAAGTTGTCTATCTTACAACCGTCACCAATGATAGTGGAGCTAAATTTGCCCCGGTCTACACAGGAGTTCGATCCAATTTCAACGAGATTTCCGATGACCACGTTCCCTATTTGGGGTATTTTTACCAATCCCCTTCCATCATCGCTTGGGCGATATCCAAATCCGTCGGCTCCAATACTCACATTGGTATGGAAGATACATTGGGCTCCTATTTCGGTACGCTCACGGATAACTGTTCCTGACCAGATTACGGTCTGCGCACCTACGGAGGTGTCATCAAATATGGAAACATTGGGGTACAGTATTACCCCATCGAACAATGTTACATTTTTGCCAACGTAACAATGGGCTCCAATTTTTACGCCCTTGCCTATGATGGCCGAATCGTGGACCACTGCGGTTGGGTGTATGTCTATTTCAAATGGTGGAGGTCCCGGATCAAATTCCTCCAATAATTTGGCCATGGCCAAGTCTGCATTTTTTACCTTGATAAAGGCTCTTCCCTCACCTGGTTCTATTCGGATATTTTCATTGACGATTGCAGCACTTGCCTTTGAGGACTCCCACAAACGCTCGTATTTGATACTGCCAATAAAGGTCATTTGATTTGGCTTGGCATTTTTTAGTTGTTCCAAGCCATCTATGTTTTGGGTGGTATTACCTACCAGTTCCCCTTTTAAAATTGCATTTATTTCTTGAACGGAATATGATTTCATTGATATTGTTTATGTGATAATTTTAGGTAAAGGTCTAAATATAGGTTTAATTTCATTTCGAAACCAAGTTGGTCTATTTTTTGGTGGTTTCCTTCTTTCAAATATTTCTTGGATCTGTTGCTTGCCAGACTGTGGAAAACAATTGGACCGTAAAAAAAGAGGCCATGGCCTCTCTTTAATTTCTTGTCTTTGGAAACTTCAGGTTTCTGCTTTTTAGTGTTCAAAAGATTTGTCCAATAGGGCTTTAAGTTCCTCCCAGGATTTTTCGTCCGCCTCCTTCTGGTAAGCCAAGGGCAGGTTAAACTTCTTACCCAAGGAATCTGCTTCTTTACTGGTAAAAGCGTGTTTGGCATCCGGGTAGGCTATGTATTTATAATTGGCATTAATACTGTCCATTGCTGTC
This sequence comes from Sediminicola sp. 1XM1-17, assembly GCF_037203765.1. Taxonomy (NCBI): domain Bacteria; kingdom Pseudomonadati; phylum Bacteroidota; class Flavobacteriia; order Flavobacteriales; family Flavobacteriaceae; genus Sediminicola; species Sediminicola sp. 1XM1-17. The sequence continues at coordinate 188,061 of NZ_JBBCAS010000002.1, forward strand.
TTGTAGGCCGCTACAGATTCCGGGGAAACAAACGGATCGGCTGCTCCATTGCAGACCAATACGGTAGTCTTTAATTTGTCATTGGGCATGACGGGAAGTTGAACGCCACTATGAAAAGCGGCAACGGCGTCAAGATCAGCCCCCATATTTGCCATGGTCAACACTACGCTTCCCCCAAAACAATAGCCAATGGCTGCAATTTCTTCGGTATTCACATGCGGATCTGCCTTTAACACTGCTAGAGCAGCATCAAACCTGGCTTTCGCAATATCAATATTTTGCATGACCATGCCAGAGAATTTTCCCGCATCTTCTGGATGTTGTGCCTGTTTGCCATCCCCATACATATCTACGGCAAGGGCTACATAACCCAGTTCTGCCAGCATATCTGCCCGTTCCCGGGTATAATCATTGTGCCCCCACCATTCATGCACTACAATGACCCCTGGTCTTTTGCCCTTTTTGTTTTCATCGTATGCTATATACCCCTTCATTTCTGTCTCATTGGCGGTATAGCTGACCTCATTGCCAACTACGTTGGCTTGGAGGGTTTGCTCCATGGGTTCCATGGTCTCCAAAGCATTCTTTTTCGGTTCTGATTTACAGCCCCATAGGGTTATAAAACTTCCAAAGAGCAAGGCGAATATCTTCACGTTCTTTATCATGGTTCGTATAGTTAATAGTTCTACATATTAAAAAAAATAGGAGCTATAAGATACGATATTAAAAGAATATGATCATTGGTTGTTTCCAAATATTCCTTGGTATTTGGCTTAAAGCACCGTGACCCTTACCTTCTTTTTCTTAAGTCTTGTGTTGTTCAACTTTTTAATCAGATCTTCCGCCAAAGTAATGGGAACCGCTACAAAAGTGCAGTCGTGCTTAAGCTCAATAACCCCTAACTGATCTTTATTGATATTTCCCTGCTTGAAGAATAATCCGGCAATGTCACCCTTGGAGATTTTGTCTTTCCTGCCGCCAGAAATAAAAAGTGTTTGCCAGTAAGGCGCTTTTTTAGGGGTCTTTTTTGAGATATCCGCCACAGGGGCATCGATAATAAATTCAGGTAGTTTTTCATCCTCCCACTTGATTACATAAGCAGTACCTTTGGCATTAACTCTTGCCGTCCTGCCATTTCTATGGATGAATTCTTCTTTCTTATAGGGAAATTCATAATGGACAATAAACTTCATTTCAGGAATATCAATACCCCTTGCTGCCAAATCGGTGGCTACTATTACCTGATAGGTACCATTTCTAAATTTGATCAAGGAGCGTTCCCTATCTTTTTGCTCCATATCCCCATGAAAACAGCCATGGCTTATATTGTTCCGTTCCAAAAACGTACTTAACTTCTCTACACTTTCCCTGAGGTTACAGAAAATTATGCCGGGTTGGTTTCCAATATGGTTCAGTAGATCCAGCAAGGCTTTCTGTTTGTTCTGTGATGCTGAAACAACTGTTTTTATGGTAAGTTTGGAACGCTCCTCTTTCAAATAATCAATAATTACCGGCTTGTCCAACCTTACAAATCCCGGTATTTTGACTCCCTGGGTAGCAGAAGTGAGTATGCGTCTATTGATGCTGGGCAACATCCCAATGATATATTTCATTTCTTCTTCAAATCCTACTTCCAAGGATTTATCAAATTCATCCAAAACCAGGGTTTTGATGTGTTTCGTAGAAAAGCGCTCATTGTCAAAATGATCGGCTATCCTTCCTGGGGTCCCGATGAGGATGGCAGGTGTGTGCTTTAATTCCAGTTTATCTTTGGCCATGGTCCTGCCCCCATAAACGGCATTGATCTTATATCCCGATCCCATTTCACGGACTACCTGTTCAATTTGAATGGCCAATTCCCTTGAGGGGACCAAAATCAAGGCTTGAATTTCCGCTGTTCCTGGATCCAATTGATCAATCAAGGGCAATAAAAAAGCCAAGGTCTTTCCAGTTCCAGTGGGTGACAGAATGATGGTATTGGTATTGGATTCAATAATGGATAGCGCCTCTTCCTGCATAGGATTCAACTGACGGATGTTCAATTTATCCAATATATCCTGTTGTTCTTTTATAGTGTTTGCCATGATGTAAATTTAATTAGGATCTGATAGTCGATGCATGATAGTATGGGTACTATTTCTGCCTATCTTTTTTTCCGCTTCGGCTTTTCAGTTTCTGAAGATTTTGGACCTATTGGATGCCCTAGTTGCTGGGCCATCAGTTTATCAATGAGTTCTTCTTTTGTCAAATGATGAAAAACGGTATGTATACTGTTCTTTAACTCTGGTGCAACAGATGGATTAGGTTTGGTTTTGAAGATTTTCTTTGCCCACAAAAGCAAATTGTTCTCCTCTATGCTTTGGGCATCCGCTTTTTGATAGGCCTTAAATGTGATTCCTAAAACCTCTTCAAATTCCTTTAAATCTTCCTCTTCCTCTTTTTGTATGATAGTCAGGGATAATCCTTCTGCCCCTGCTCTGGCCGTCCGTCCACTTCTATGGACGTATGTTTCGAATACATCGGGGAGGTGGTAATGGACCACATAGGAGATTTCCTTCACATCTATTCCCCTGGCTGCAAGATCAGTGGCTACTAAAATCCGAATATGACCTTCCCTGAACTGACCCATTATTCGGTCACGAATAGGTTGTGATAAGCTTCCGTGCAGTGCTCCGGAAGAAAATTTGTTGATTGCCAGATTTTTTGCCAATTTGTTGACGGCCGCCTTGGTCTTGCAAAAAATTATGCCTCTTTCTCCTTCCCTGGAATTTAGGAAGTGCATGAGTATTTCCAATTTTTCAATAGGCGCTACGGTTACAAACCTATGGTCAATTCCCTGATGTCCCATGGTTTCCATATCGGCACTTACGTGTACCACATGTTTGGACATATAGTTTTGAATCAATTGTTTAATGGTACCGGGCATGGTAGCGGTAAACAAAAATGTTCTTCTTTTTTTAGGCAATTCCGCAACTATTTCATCCAAACCTTCTTTTAGGGAAGTGACCATTTCGTCTGCTTCGTCCAGTACCAAATAGCCTGCTTTGGTAATGTCTATTGCCTTGCGTTTTATCAAGTCGATCAATCGGCCCGGTGTGGCCACAACTATATGGGTATCCTCGGTCAAACGTTCTATTTGTGGCTTTATGGGGATTCCTCCACAAATGGAAGCTATGGATATTGCCGGCAAATGGGTCGCATAAGAAACCAAATTATGGTAAATCTGCTGTCCCAATTCCCTGGTCGGGGCAATGATGACCGCTTGGATATTTGATTTTTCCACATCTACCAATTGCAGTAAAGGCAATCCGAAAGCAGCGGTCTTTCCAGTTCCTGTTTTTGCCAAACCGACAAAATCTTCCTTTTGCTGCAATAAAACTGGGATCGTTTTTTGTTGGATTTCTGTTGGAGTGTTGATATGATGATTTGCCAGACTTTTTTGCAGCTGGCTATTGATTCCTAAATCGGAAAATTGTTTTGACATTATAATAATTTGTGCAAAGATAGGTACTCTTTGCTAGTGGAAGTAATAGAATCGTTAGAAGTATATTTTGGAAGGAATACGAATACTTTGACCTCAAGGAAGATTCCATTGTAATATGTATAAAAAAACCTCGGTTACCATTGTGGCAACCGAGGTCATAAAATGATTTTTTTTCCTAAAGCTTAATCGGTAATCGTAAGGACTCCTGTCATTAGGGCATGGAATTCACAATTATAATACAAGGTGTCCGGTGCGTCTGCAGGAACCGTGAAAGTTACCGTGCCGTTTACCGTCCCATTGTTGGTCACACCTGAGCTATATGCATTTGCAGTCCCCGTTCCCTTTACGTCTTTTATGTAAAATGGATGACCTGGTGTATTAACAGTAAACGTATAGGTCTCTCCTCTTTTCAGGGTAAGGGCCGGGTTGTTTACATCGGAAAGTCCTTCGCCATTAAAAATATAAGCCGTAGCATCTTGATTGGTAACATTATAATTTTTTGAGGACGTAGTTCCTTCATTGGCCCCTATATTGCCCTGAGCTACAATGGTTGCCAGATCGCTATCGCTTAAATGCACATTAATATAGGCATCTATGGTCAACAGTTCATCATAGGTTACTGATGCTCCTCCCACCAAGGAAGCTACTTGAGTCTGACTTATCCCGGTAGCACCGTCAACAGCAGTCAATCCTGCAATGATTTCCCCTGTGGTTGCCACATCATTGGCATGTATGTGGGCGGGATGGATACCACCTGCTGTAGTACCAATCAATTCCAAAGTTACCAAAGTGGTACCATTTACCCTTTCTGCAAAATTAGCTGTTCCACTTATCCCCGCAACATCTTTCTCTACCAGATCGTAGGTTTTGGAGGTTCCTGTTAATTCATTCTGACCTATATCTCCTTGTGCAACAATTGTTGCTAGGGCATCAACACTGAGGTGTACATTTATATATCCGTTGAATTCCAAGACTTGGTCATATCCAAAAGTAGTCCCATCATCCAATGTAGCTACATTGGAATAACTTAAGCCCGTATTACCATCAACACTTGCAAAGGTATATGCTATTGCTCCGCCCTCTGCTGCTGTATTCAAATGGATGTGTGCAGGGTGCATTCCATTGTCGGGCGTATTGTTGATATTCAGTACAGCAAGGGCTTCCCCATTGACTCTTTCAAAAAAGGTAGCGGTACCATTTATACCAGCTACAGCTTTTTCATCTAAGGCATACTCCTTGCTTTCTCCAGTTAATTCATTTTGACCGATATCTCCTTGCGCAACAAGCGTCCCAAGCTCCTCTGCACTTAGATGTACATTGATATAACCGTCAAATTCCAATAGCTGGTCATAGGTAATTGTTGAATTATCATCCAAGGCCTTTACAGTCACAGTACTTTTTCCCGTGTCACCATTAACAGTTCCCAATGTTAAAGCAATATCACCACCTTCAGCTGCCGTGTTAAAATGTATATGGGCCGGGTGCATTCCTCCAGCTGGAGTGTTTTGCAATTCCAATTCAATGGTAACGGAATTGTCTGTGTTTTCAATAAATTTGGCCGTACCTGAAATGTCGGCATTCGCCTGAGCACCTAGGTCGTACGTTTTGGATTGGCCAGTGGCAGATACACCACCGTTGTCATCAGGAATTACTACTCCGTCATCATCTTTGCTACAGCCGACCATCAAGGACAAGGTCAAAGCCGCAATAGCAAAAGGCTTAAGTTGTTTTAAAAAGTACATAGATTATATTTTTTAGGTTATACTGTTAATTGTAACTCAAATCTAGTCTGCGTGTAAGATTATACCGATAAATTAATCTTAAAGAATGTTAAAGAAACATTAAAACGTTGTTTTTGAATTTTGATAGGACACCATCTTTTGACATTTGAGTTAAAAAGTGCTACATCTTGAAAATTTATGAAGCACAAAATTAAAGAATTCCTGAATTTTAGAAGATGATGTAAGTCATTCTTCCCATATTAAAAGGTTGAAACTTATAATTTTAGAAAATGAACTTACATCGGGTTGGCACAAAAAAAAGACCGTCAAAAAAGACGGTCTTAAAGTATTAATTCAGGTGCCTTCAACAGAAGGTTGCCTTTTATATTAGGAAGCTATGGACACCAAGACCAAATCAAAGGTTAGATCTTGTCCCGCCAATGGGTGATTGGCATCTATGATGATATGATCATCTCCAACTTCCGCAACGCGCAATTGGTTTTCTGACCCATCAGGATTTTTGGCCATCAATCCCATTCCTACTTCAGGTTTAATGTCTGCTGGAAGATCTGCTTTGCTCACTTTATGGAACATTTCCTTGTTGACATCCCCATAAGCTTCTTCTTTGGGAATGGTAACAGTTTTCTTTTCATTTGGCTCCATATCGATCAAACCTTTTTCAAAACCAGGAATAAGGCTTCCTTGCCCCAAGGTTACTTTTATAGGTTCTCTTTCCAATGAACTGTCAAAAACTTGACCGTTGCTTAATTTTCCAGTATAGTGTACTTCTACCGTGTCATTCTCTTTTACTCTACTCATAAATCTTTGTCTCTAATTTTCAATCTTTTAAAACAGTACAAAACTATGGGTTCTATATTGCCTAGACGAATTATTGTCGATAAATCCCCGGTATTTTACAAAAACTTAACATTATCATTGAATTCATAAAAAAAGAGAGCTATTTGCTCCCTTTAAATCTTCATTATTTATTTTAAAATCAAAAAAAGGCGCTAATTTTTCTACACTGTAGGGGCACTCATAATAAATTCATGGTTTTCTTTTGTTGCAACAGCCCTTTGGTCGTCTTCCAAAATTCTTTCGACGTGTGATTGGGCCCATGGGTATATATTTCCTTGTCTATAAAGGAATCCACCAAGAGTTCAATATAGTCCAGTTGATCGTTTTGACCTTGTACATGTTTAAAGGCCATACTCCAATTTTTGAATTCACGTTTTTCTATAAGTCCATGTGACAATAGTTGCACTTGGATATGGCGTTTGTCCAAGGAAATCTTATCAAAAAGTTGTAAAACCTTAATCTGGTTTCCCTCCAAATATTGTATGAACTCCCCCTCGTAGTACAGTAGGCAACCAGATATATTATGGGCACTGTTGTGCAATCTAGCCTTTTCCAGTATCCCTTCTATATCAGCAAAACTGAGACCTGGTGCGGCCTTCGATTTATAGACAAGACAAAACATAATCATTCTATTTTTGGTGGTTATCTATCCATAAATATAACTTTTCTATTCATATTAATGGAACCGATCTAAAATAGTTATCACCCATTTGTGTTGATAATTAGCGTATTAGATAGATTTCTATGTAGCTGTTGACATAATAATTGGAGCTCTTTTCTGAATGCGGAACCTAACTTTTAATGGTCGCCAAAATCATTTCATAAGTTTTAATTGCTCCGGCCTCATTATTTATTGTTAGACGGGAATTCCAGTTATCACGTATCAATAAACCAAAAAAAAGGAAGGCTTTTTGGCCTCCCTTTTTTGATATGAATAAGCTCTTTAGAATTTAATTATTTAAGCTCGCGTCCAAAACGATTTCCGCTTTCAGTAATTTTGATATCGGACAAACCTCTTTTGCTTTTTGGGCCACTGCCTTAAATTTTTCTTCCGAGATTCCAGGCACTTTACCTTTAAGATCCAAGTTGATGGTTGTAACGCTGCCGTCCGCAAAGCTAACTGTTGCTTCTACATCCAAAACGTCCGGAGTAAATCCTTCCTCCCCCAATAAAAAACTAAGTTGCATGGCAAAACAGCCTGCGTGTGCCGCACCAACCAATTCTTCCGGATTGGTTCCCTTGCCATCTTCAAACCTAGTGTTAAATGAATATTGGGTCTTGTCCAATACCCCACTGGCCGTGGTTAAATTTCCTTTTCCTTCTTTACCGCCGCCCAACCATTGGGCATTTGCTTTTCTAGTGAATTTCATAGAGCTAAATTTTAGAATTATACAATTTTGCTAATTATGCTTCCTGTGCTTCTTCAATGGTATTGTAATCCAAATAACCTTTTACACCACCAGTATAGAAAGTATCTTGGTCCCAATCTGCCAGAGGATGGTTTCCTTCAAAACGCTCCACTAAATCCGGATTGGAAATATATGGTTTACCATAGGCTACCAAATCCGCATCTCCACGTTCAATGACGGCATTTCCCTTTTCTTGGTCAAAACCATTGTTGATCATTAATGTCCCATTGTATAAAGGTCGGTAATGTTTTGCAATTTCACTAACGGCATAAGGAAGATCTGAAACATCGGAGAATGGTTCCGACAAATGGATGTAGGCCAAATCGTAATCATTCAATTTTTTGATGATATAATCGAAGGTAGGAATGGTTTCTTCATCCATGGTAGATCCAAAGGAACCGTGGAGCGACGGATTGAACCTTGCTCCAATTTTATTTTCTGGAATTTCTTGTTTTACCGCGTCCAATACCTCAAAGAAAAAACGGGCCCTATTTTCAATGGAGCCTCCGTACTCGTCTGTTCTTTGGTTCGTTGTCCTATTAAAAAACTGATGGAACAGATAACCGTTCGAAGAGTGTATTTCCACTCCGTCAAATCCAGCTTTCACGGCATTGGCGGCCGCTTTTCTGAAGTCCTCCACAGTCGTTTTAATGTCTTCAATGGTCATGGCCTTTGGGGTTACCGTATCTTTAAATCCTTCGGGAGTAAAAGATTTCTCGTTGGGATTGATGGCGGACGGTGCCAAAGGCAATTTGCCACCATGAAAATCAGGGTGTGACATACTTCCTACGTGCCATAATTGAATATAAATGGTGCCCCCCTTGTCATGGACAGCTTTGGTTACTTTTTTCCAACCATTCACATGCTCTTCCGTGTAGATTCCTGGGGTATTGATATATCCTACGGCATCTTCCGAAACTTGGGACCCCTCTGTTATAATTAACCCAGCAGAGGCTCTTTCAGCATAGTAAGGAGCGTGTAATTCGCCTGTTGGTCTATTGTCATCGTTAAGGGCTCTTCCTCTTGTCATTGGAGCCATGACAACCCTATTTTTTAATGCTAATCCGTTTTTGTTATATGGTTGTAATAATGCTTGTTTCTTATTCATTTCTTATTGCAATTTTTTAATTAATAATTCGGCTACCTTTTCAGAGGAAGCTGGATTTTGCCCTGTGATCAACAAGCCATCTTCCAAGGCGTATGGCTGCCAGTCTCCTACTTTGGAGTAATTACCGCCATTTTCTTTCAACATGTCTTCAATCAAAAATGGAACAACATCTGTCAATTGTACAGCCTCTTCTTCTCCATTGGTAAAGCCTGTGACGTTTTTGCCGTTAACCAAGGGTTTCCCATCGGTTCCCTTGATATTCTTTAAAATGGCAGGGGCGTGGCAAACGAAAGAAATAGGTTTACCATTGCTATTGAAGGATTCTATCAAATCTTTGGAAGTTTTGTCTTCTACCAGGTCCCATAAGAGTCCATGACCCCCTGGATAGAATACAGCATCAAAATCTTTTTGATCTACGGTATCCAATTTTAAGGTGTTGGCCAGTTTTTTCTGGGTTGCTTCATCCTTATCAAACCTTTTTGTAGCTTCTGTGGCAGCATCTTCCGTATCGCTGTTTGGATCTATGGGTGGCTGTCCTCCTTTTGGTGAGGCCAAGGTTACATTATAGCCTTTGTCTGTAAGTTTGTAGTAAGGGGCGGCAAATTCTTCTACCCAAAATCCTGTTTTATTTCCAGTGGATCCCATTTCGGCATTACTGGTCAGTACAAATAATATATTTTTCATAGTGTCTTGAATTTTTGTGAACAACAAAGTTAAAAGTTGAAACTCCCAATCTCCTTGACCTATGTTAAGAAATCATGGAGATATGACCATTTGTCGTCTAATTCTACTTAAACTTTCGGCCGATACCCCCAAATAATTGGCGATATCGTAATTGGCAACACGCTGTTCAATATTGGGATAGGTCCTACAAAATTCCAAATAACGTTCCTTCGTAGACTTTTGTAGTGTAGATAATATGCGGCCTCTCAAAGAAATAAAGGCTCCGGTAACCAGGATTCTAAAATAGCGTTCAAATTTTGGTATGGTCAGGAACAACCGTTCTAGGTCATCGTATGAAATGGCCAATAATGTAGCATCTTCTATTGCCTCTACGTGTAGTTTGGATGGGACATGATTGTAAAATGCATCAAAATCCCCTATCCACCAATTTTCTATTGCAAATTGAATAATATGCTTATCACCGTTATCGTCCAGATAATATCCTTTTAAACATCCTTTGACCACGAAATATTCATTTTGAATATAGGAGCCTGGTTCTACTATTCTTTGTTTCTTGGGAACTTCCAAAAGGGTCAGGACCGCTAAAAATGCTTCCCGCTCTTCTTTGGAAAGCGAAATGTAATTTTGGACATGGGCTAAAATGGCATCGTGCATAAGGAAAACAATAACTTTTCTAAAAGTATCATATTTGAACACAAAAACCAATAAAACGCATTGATGTCATGAGCAACAATGCGCTTTAAATGGACAATACAAGGTTACAAATAGATTTAGAAGGTGTTATGGTTTTATATTTTGGTTTACTTTAAACAAATTGTTTGGATCATACTTCTTTTTGATCTTTACCAATCTGTCGTAATTACCTTTGTAGCTTGCTTTGATACGATCTTGCCCTTCGTCCATCATAAAATTGGAATATGCCCCTCCTGATGCATACGGATGCAGCGCTTCATGATAGTTTTTGCACCATGCGGTAATTTTGTCCGCATTTTTAGGATCTGGATCCACGCCAACAATTACCCCTGCATATTTTGCGTCCCTATAGGCCCAAGGGGTATCTTCTTTCCCAACCCTACTGGCTTTACCGCTTAATGGATAAAGATGCATTTGTGATAAAGGGGTGGGTATTTTGGAGCCGTATTCCAAATGTGCGGCCCGTACCTCAGGTCCCAATTTATGGAAGAAATCTGCTCTCCAATACCATTGCAATCTTGGTGGGAAAAGTCCGTCAAACAAGGTTTGAATGGAAGGATAAGGCATTTCACCTACATGTTGAAAGATGGGGTTTTTGGCCAATACCGGTTTAAAATGTTCATCAAAATTTTTTGGATGTCCGGTATAGCACCAAACAATGCCGCAAAATTGTTTGTTGTGAAGTTCCTCCGGAAAAGGAGGTCCCGGAATGACCAAGGTGGCTATAAATCCGTTCAAATCTTCTGGGGCATTGTGGATAAATTCATCGTACCACGCCATAATTTCCTCAGTTTTCTCAATGGGCCAAAGGGTTGGTCCTCCAATAACGGTTTTGACCACATGGGCCTGAAATTTAAAGGAGGTCACAATTCCAAAATTGCCTCCACCCCCTCTGATGGCCCAGAACAGGTCTGGGTGTTCCTTGGTATTGACCGTGACAAAGGATCCATCTGCCAACACCATATCGGCTTCCAAAAGGTTGTCTATGGTAAGACCAAATTTGCGTGTTAGATAACCAACTCCTCCTCCAAGGGTAAGGCCTCCTACCCCTGTTGTTGAAATGATACCAGCGGGTACGGCTAGTCCGAAAGGATGGGTGGCGTGATCTACTTCCCCCCAGAGATTCCCGCCACCGACCCTAACGGTATTATCATTTGTATCTACCCGTATTGATTTCAAGCCCGATAAGTCAATGACCAGTCCGCCATCACAGAGTCCCAAACCACCTCCATTATGGCCACCTCCACGAATGGCCAATAAAAGATCATTCTCCCTTGCAAAGTTTACAGCATAAATGACATCGGCCACATCCACGCACTTAACCACCATGGCTGGATATTTGTCGATCATGGCATTGTAGACCTTTCGGGTCTCGTTATAAGAAGCATCGGACGGGACTACGATTTTTCCTCTCAATCTTGTTCTGAATTCTTCGATTTTTGACGGTACTACGTCCTCCATTGTCTGTGACATTCTGTTTGTTTTTTTTTAATTAGGTTAGCACTGATCCTATTGTCCCATGCCCATATGGCATGTTATCCGTCTTTACCATTTATTCTTTTTCTACCATAGGAAAGGCATCCAAAGGCTCCTCAAAGGCTATAAATAGCACACAGGGTCCCTCGTCTCCGCACTTGGCAACATGAGGCTTTGTTGCCGGACCAAAAGCGTAAGATCCAGATTTCATGGTTATTTCCTTTTCTCCATCATAGGTCACGTGCAAAAGGCCCGAAACCAAGATCATTCGTTCTGCGGAGTTATGCCAATGTTTCGGGATGTCCGAATTGGCGGGAACCTTAAAGAAAATGTCCACATTGTTTTTTGCGGGATCACCGTGTAATACGGCAATTCCACAACCCTCCGGCATAAATGGCGGACAGGGTCCCCATTGTATCCCAGGATCAGTATGGGATTTGACCGAGGACATTTCTAGATCCATTTCATTGGATTGTTGCCCATTGATCGCAGTTATATTCAGCATGAATATGAACATGAACATCGTAGCTAAACTTGAAAATAGGTGTTTGTTTTTCATGGTTATAAATTTTAAGTTAATGTAAATGATAGACAAAAAATATGCGGGGGATATCAATCCCTATGGCCCTAACGAGGGCATAGGTATGATTTGGTCAAAATTCTTTCAATCCAATCTCGAGCCTTAGAAAATGGGCTTTTGTGGGGGTGTGGAGTATGGTAATAAAGTTAAGAAGATAAAACCTGACGGACTATCAATTTTGGTTCAAAAAAGTGCATTTTTGAACCATATTGGATAAATATGGCAAATGGTTTAGGCGAAGTACTTCTGAAGGTATTTGGATGGTAGAATGCCAAAATTGGCCTGGAAACATTTCGAGAAATAGGCAGGACTGTTAAAACCGGTCTCAAAGGCTATTTCCGAGATGGTTCCTTGTCTATGGTGTAATAATTGTAAAGCGCGCTGTAAACGAAAGCCTTTTAAAAAAATATTAGGAGACTGATCGGTAATCTCTATCATCTTCCTGTAGAACTGTGACTTGCTAAAACCCAATTCGTTACCGAAAGCCCCGACATGGAGATCTGTTTTTTGCCACGTTTTGTCCAGATAATCAATCAAATGGTTCAAAAATTTTTCTTCTGCGCTGTTGATGGTCCTAATTTTGGAAAGGTCCATAACATGGTTTGGATTTTCTTGTTCCAATAAAGACTTCACCTCCGTTGAAACAACAATATTTCCTTTGACAAAATCTGACATTCGTTGTGCGGATTTTATGGTTGCTTCAAAAATATCCTCCCTATCGGTAACGGGTACTCCTGCGTCCAAACCAATGGAGACCTTGGTATTGGAACTGGTACATTCCCCAACTTCTTTCTGAATATGTACGGCGCATTCAACCGCCCTTGATACAGATTGAAAAGAGACCAGAAATGATCCTGAATTTTTACGTACCACATGGCCTCCGTGTTCCTTCAAGATGTTGCAGATGGCAGCATAAAGGCGTTGAAAAAGCTGACTATTTGCGCTTTTGAAGTTATCTTTTAAAGAAATAGGTTTTAGGCAAATATTCATTATTGTCCTAAATGCCGGATCATTGATAACATGTATTAACTCATTTTCCGCCTTTTTTGGATCTTCGATACGGCCTAAAAAGGATTCAACAATAACGCTGTCCACTTCAATGATTTTGTGTGGAATTTCACCATGGGCATGGTGGTGCATCTTTTCTATCGCCTGTTTATTTGGGGCCTCAATCAAACAAAAGGCCATCTTGCGTTGATCATCGAACCAGTACGTAAGACCCTTACAGCCATAAAGGTGTTCTATTTTAATATCTTCTATATGCAACTTTGCGACGTGCTCCGCGGTAACGGTTTCCGAAACGTCATGGCGATCCATATAGATAGGCATATTCCTTTATTTTTTATACAATGTAGTGATTTTTAAGCAGTTATTGTGATTTCTTACTATAAATAATAGCTTGGTATCATCCTAGCATATCCCTACTGTCCCAAAAGGTTCAATGGGTTTTTTTTCAAAGATATTTAGCGTTTATTTCCTTCAAAATGGCTTTAGCGGCTATTTCTCCCGTGATCATGGCAGCGTTCAAGGATCCGTACAATTGTTGATCTCCTGCTACATAAATGGTAGGTGACCATCGGAGCTGTTCGGGCGTCACCGTATATGGTAGATTGGAAAGTTGGGGCAGAGCTTCCTTGATGTGATAACTTTTTAGGAATGTAGTTTCGTGAATACCACATAAGGTTCTCAATTCCTCCATTACCCGCTTTGTGAGTTCGGTTTCATTTAAGCGGTGCTCCTTTACCACGGTGACAGATAGCAGTTCATCTTCTCCGCGTTTTTCCGAGTCGAGACTCGTATGAAAAAAAATGTTATTTATTATGGCATTTTGATCTGCAACCAATCCGATAAGTGGTCTTTTTATATTTCTTTTCGGGGTAGTAAAATAAAAAGTATGGCAGCTTTTCCAATGTGTGGACCTTTCTGTTATATTGGGTACCAAATTGGAGGGGTCTGTTGCGATTAAGGTAAAGTCACTTTGTAGTTCCCTTCCATCTTTTAAAATCAGTTTACCTTCCAATACCTGCAGTACCGATGAAGAATAGTTGATGTTCGTATTTTTGAGCTTGGAAACCAGCTGTTCTGCTATGGCACCAATGCCAGCTTTGGGCAGGACAGCAAGCCCCTCCCCAAACATCTTGTAGATAAATTGGAACATCCTACTGGAGGTTCCCAAATGGGGCTCTAGGAAGATCCCGCTAAAAAAAGGTTTAAAAAAAGAGGTTATAATGTCGTCGCTAAATCCTTTTTCCTTTAAAAATTCGAGGGTGCTTTTTTCTTCGGAAGCAAATAACTGTTCTAAGGACATGCCCTTAAGTTCCCGATCGAGTTTCAGTATTTTTAATTTATCCGAAAAATTGCCAATGTTAGCAAACAGGGTGGGAAACAAAAGTGACACAGCTCTCAAAGGATCCCCTAATGTATTTTGGTCCCCGTTTTTGAAAATCACGGCTCCTGGAAGAAATTTTTGGAGATGTAGGGCCTTAAAATCCAAATATTTTTTGGCCATGGGGTAAGCATCCAGGAGTACCTGGAATCCATGATCCAATTGATATCCGTTAAATAGATCCGTTTTTACACGGCCCCCTGCCCTATCTGTTGCCTCGTATATCGTGGCACTGTAGCCTTCATTTTCCAAAACTTGTGCAGCAATAAGGCCACTGACACCTGCACCGATGATATTGATTTTATATGCCACCTTCTCCATTTCAATTTTTGGTAAAAATAAAGAATTGCCTGGAAAATCCTTGAGGGGACTTCTTGGAATCAGAATTGAAGGTGATATAAAATGGAGGTATGATTCTAATGTTTTATCTTTGATAGGATCATAGACATACCCTCTACTCTTACATAAATTATGGATGGACTTTTCTTTCTGACCTTATTTTCATCCCTATCTTTCCTATTTTTTGGTGTTGGTTGTTTCTTTTCTCCCAGGATGAAACTGGAGTTTATCCGATACGGTCTCAATAGGCAGCAACGCCTTCTCACAGGCTTGCTCCAGATATTGGGAAGCTTGGGTCTGTTGTTGGGATTATTTATGTCCCCCATTCTCTGTTTAGTGGCATCATTGGGACTGTTTTTATTGATGCTTCTCGGCCTGATGGTCCGTATCAGGATCAAGGATAGCATACTAAAGTCTTCTCCGGCATTGATCTATGCCCTGATCAATTTATTTTTGGCTTCCGCATATTATGGATTGATTTTCATGGATTGAGGGGAAATCTTACCCTGTAAAGGCAATGATGAGACACATGGTTAAGAAAAGTAATGCAGGAAAAGATTTGATCATGGGATCTTTGATCTTTAAATGCATCAATACAGATCCGCTCAACAAAATTGCCAATCCCAATGCAGCAGGCTGCTTCAATTCGGGATAAAGGATAGCAGCCAATAAGGCCAGGGCCAAAGCTACTTTCAGGGTGCCAACCACATAGCACATCCAAACGGGCAATCCGTAAGCTTTAAACTCTTCTACAATGGTCGTTGCGTTGCCTCCTCGCCATTTGGTAGGCTTGTTTTTCTGTACAAGCCAAACATTCAAGATGCTTAGCCCTACGATGATTTGAAGAATAGTAATGATATAGTTCATAAACTGAAATTTATTAATTGATCTCAATAGAAATCCATCTAAATTTCGTAAAAAAATATTAAAAAGTACTTTTTTGCACCAATCTTATAAAAGAATTAAGAAAATCATCTGTACTTCTGGAACGACCAGACCATTAGGTATCATCCAACATGCGCCCCATTCTTCCTGAGAATCTGGAAAAAATCAGCACCTTCTTTTTTGAATTGATGAAGTACACCCCTGTCAATAGAATAGCGGCAGCTAAAACGGACTGTAGGGTAATCTGTTCTTCCAAAAAGTACCATCCCAAAAGCATGGCAATGATTGGGTTGACATAGGCAGAGGTGGCTACCTTTTCGGTAGATACCACTTTTAATAGATAATTAAAGGAGGTAAAGGCAGCAATACTTCCAAATAATATGAGTCCAATTATGGAGGCCTGTACCTTAAAACTCCAATTTAGCGGCGATATCCATGTTTCACCAACGGCAACGCTTGAAATGGACAACATGATACCCCCAAAAAGCATTTGATATCCCGTATTGATAAAATAATTGGGTGGCAAATCGGCCTTCGCAACAAAGAGGCTACCGATACTCCAACTCAAGATACAGGTAAAGATCATAATGATCCCCAAAGTACTACCTTCCTGGGTACTCAACTGCTGTTGACTCACCAATAGATAAATCCCAATAAAGCCAAGGACTATCCCAACTACCGACATGATCCTGATTTTTTTGCCCTGGAAAAATCGCATCAGAAGCAAGATGATCAAGGGCTGGGTGGAAGCTTCAAGGGCGGCAAACCCGCTATCTACATATTTCAGTGCCCAAACCACCACCCCATTCCCGTAGGTTAGGAACAAAAATCCTGATATGATGCAGTTTTTGATCTGAGGTCTGGTAATGGTCAATGGAAGACCCAACAACTTGGCTATGATAAAAATGAGTGTTCCGGCGGTAATAAACCGTATAGCGGCCAACATTAATGGTGGGAGTTCAGTTACGGCGATCTTGTTCAAGAGATAGGTACTCCCCCAAAATACATAGATGGAAAAAAATGCAAGAACAATAATAATCGCTGTATTTGGCCTAGCTTTAAAAATGTTCTTGATCATTGTTATATTCCTTCTGTAATTGGCTTTCCCGTATCGGGTCTGCAAATATCTTGAAATAAAATAATTAGATGGTGGAGTTAATTAAATATTTAGAAAATAAAAAAGGAAGCAAAATTAATTGCTCCCTTTTTTATAAAGCTTATTTAATGGTTATTCCATCACTTCAAGTTTAAAATCTTCAGTGGTTTTATTGGCAGCCACTATAACAACACTATAAGCTGTAACGGTTTTATATACAACCATCTCAGTATCCGTTTGAACTTCCAATTCAACAACCACATCATATGTCCCAGCTTCTAAGCCTAATATGGTATACATTCCGGTTTCATCAGAAAAAGTAGCTATAATTGAAGCATCCGCAGAGAAATCAGAACCTTCAGGGAAAATGGATACTTGGGCACCTTCCAACGGAATTATTTCACCTCCGTTATCCGTAGTAATCATTCCCGTCAAAGTTCCTGTAGTTGATAAATTTGAAGCTTTGATAACAGGATTAAAATTAAAACCTGTGATGCCTCCTTCAACTTTTCTGTTTCCTTTGGCCACAAACGATTTGCTCACATCGAAATCTAAAAGCAGGTCTGCAGTAAGTCCACCATCAACAACAATGTTAGGCTCTACAAAGACCTTTATCCCAGAAGACGCCCCGCTAGGCACCTTTAAATCATATACGGTACCGTCCGTAAGTACAATATTAATACCTTTAACATAGACTCTAAATTGGTCATAAGATCCAACAGGAACTTCGGTATCCACCAAAGTTGTAGTGATTCCATTGGTAAGGTCTAAAAGATTCACTTCCATTTCCTCCTCCATTAACAGAAGATAGGGGGCATTATTTTCATCCGTACCTTCACCTTTGGACCTGGCTTCAATTTTAAAAATGGTCACATTTGCTTCCGCGACTAGATCGTGGGGAAAAGGAGCATCTGTAAGTTGTATGGCAATCCTACCAAATTCGTTTTCTTTGTTATTATCGGTACTACAGCTTAAAAATGCCAATGATAGGCCTAAGAATAAAAGGTAAATAGATTTAATTTTCATCATTTCAGATTTTAATTGGGGTTCAACTAACTTTCTTATTTACGTAGGTAAGGGCTTAAAAGGATGTACAGAGGGAACTAGTAAGGGAGGTTTTTTTGATATTTTCGATGAACTGCAGCTTTTCCCTAATTTTTTTGGAATTTTAAAAATGCCCGGTATAGTTAACTTAATTCAGGATACTTATAGTTTTTGATACATCACATAAGCGTTGGTATACCCGTTGATGGGATGATTGAAAGCCTCAGGTATTTCTCCAATAATCTGAAACCCAAGTTTGGTCCATAATTTCACTGCGGGTTCATTGCTTTTGATGACCATATTGAACTGCATGGCCCTATAGCCCAATCTTCTGGCTTCTTCCAAAGAATAAAGTCCCATAGTATACCCAATTCCTTTGCCATGAGCATCTGGGTGTGTCATAAAGGATGCGTTGGCCACATGGGAGCCATTGTCGGGAATATTGTCCTTGATCAGGAAGGTACCCATTATTTTATGGTCCAATAAGGCCACAAAGGTATGCTTATCTTTCGGGCACCAGTAATTAATCATTTTTTCCCTGCTGGAGTCGGGATAGAATACATAACTGTTCCCAGTTTTTATTACATTTTTTATAATGTCCCAGATGGCATCCTGGTCTTCGACCTTTGCCTTGCGTATCAGTAAATCCACCTTTGCGTGCTTTAAAATAAAGAAACAATTTAGTGTAAATTATAATGTAATCTGAAACAAACTTACCGTGGCATTGTGGTAATGTTTGGGAAGGGACTTTGTGTCTTTCAATTTGGATAGCCCTAAAAATTTGAACCCACATTTCTGGTAGTATGAAATAAGGCCAAAATTCTCACCCACCGTATCCATTCGTACATAATCCAGGTGGTTATCAAGGGCATACCCTTTGGCCCATGATACAATGTACTGCACCAGTTGGTTTCCCCTAAACTCTGGATTGGTGGCTATTCTATGAATATAAAGGGCATTGTCCCTGTCCTTTTCTTGCCAAATTTCGGGATCCTTGAACGTTACTGCCCAAATGCAGGCCACCTTTTGGTCTATGATCAACTTCCATTGCCTGTTTTCAGATATTTCCCTGGCTATCATTTCCATCGAAAATTCGGGCCACTCCGTACATTTTTTTGTTTTTTGATAAGCAACAGCAAGCCGATACAACCTAAAGATTTCAGGTATATCGGCCTTGGTACTATTGACAATCTTTATTGGCAGCAAAATAGTTATCTTACCTACCGAAGATAGCTAATTCGCTTATCTCTACAAATTCGTAATGTAAGGGTATCGTTGATCTTCGATAGGAAGCGATTAGTATTTTTCCCTTCGTTCCCTTCTGTCATCCCGTCGTTCCCTTCGGTCCTCACTTAATTCCCGCTTGTCTTCCCGCAGTTCCTCCTTGGTCTCGGCAAGATCAGCCTTCATGGTCAAGAAAAATTTTTGAATGATATTTTTGTGCAGTTCAAGCTTGATTACCTTGTTCAAATCTGAAAATGCAACGTTTTGAAGGCTTTGGAACAATGATTTTTGGTGGACCAATCTTGCTTCCAGTTCTTTGAGGTCCAGCACGTCATCTTTTTTGTCCCTTTTGTCGTCCCTCATGTCCCGTCTATCCCGAGCGATATCCCTATGGTCATCCTTGGAGCCTACATACTGTCTTCTGTTGCGCCTGTTTTCCCTTCGGTCTGTTGCAATTTCTTGGGAACTCTGAACTACCTCTCGTTTTGCCCTTGAAATTTTGACCTCGGTTTGGTTTATTTCCCTGGACATGCTATTTAAAAGCACAGCGTGGTGTTTCTTGGCGTTTGGTATATCCCTAGAAGAAATAGCCAATTTTAGACTATTGCCATGCATCTCAAAAGCTTCTATTTCTGCTTCGTCCCTGGCCAAAGTGGATTTGTCCACATGGATCTGTTGATGGTCTTGGAGGGCTTCTTTTACATTCTGGGCTGTTAATACAGTAGATCCCATTATTAAAATTCCTGTAATAAATGTTTTAAAATTGCTCATGATGGTAAGTTTTGGTTATTGATATGCTTTGGGTTTAGGATGGTTTAAGGTAAAAAAGGTTTAACGATGATTGTTCATTTTGGATGAAATACACCTTTTCTCTGACTAATTGAGGATCTTGTACAAATTAAAAGATCCCCTGTTGTGTACAACAAGGGATCTTTAGTTTGTTTAGCTGATATTCCAATTAATCGCGAAGTGTAAAATCTTCGCGGACATCATTGGGATATATCAAGGTAGCCCGATCATCACATTCTCCTTCACCCCAATCGATGGAAACGACCAATCCATTTTTGTTGACTTGTAAAACACCTTCGGTCAAGAATTCGCAGGCCAGATTTCCTACCAGCGGACTCATTACCTCTAAACTGTATTTGTTTTCACCCTCATTTACGGACCATTTTCCGGTAATGCTAAAAGTAATTTCCTCCAATGTTTGGCCAAAGGTCAAAAGGACACCTTTAGATCCTTCTACTTCAAGGATGTCACCGTTGGCCTTGGTAATGGTTAAATTACTGGTTACATTATAGGCCACAGAATTTTGGTTAGGACCCATTTCCATGGTAAAACTTCTGGTACCATTGAACTCAATGTTCCCTACGGAAAAATTGTCATAGGTTACCAAAAAAGAGGCGTTCTCACCTTGTCCGGTGTATACCACATTCAAGGTACCATTCACATTCTGGTGGTTGCGGATATTACAGTTTTCAAAAGTCATGGTAAAACCATTTTCATTGTAGACGGCCACATAACAATCTGTAGTTCCTTTTGCTGACTTCCCAGAGCTGGAATTGTCCATATAGGCTTCGGCAACAATATCATCTGCAATTCCGGACAGGTCATCTGCTTCAAGAACAGTTTTTACCTCTGTCTGTGATAATTCCCCATTCGGAGATTCAGAGGAATCCTCTTTGCTACAACTGGCCAAAACGGCAATACCCGTCAATAGGAAAAGTCCCTTTTTAAATCTACTTGTCATCTTGTTTATTTTAGGTTTATACGTAGTTAACGAAGACGACCTACTTATAGTGTAAATCAATTGATTAAAACGATGAACGACAAACATTTTTAAAAAATAATGGAACCAATAGCTAAAAAATTACCTAAAGACAGTACTATAAATTCTTATTTTCTTTTGTTGCGCCTGTTGTAGTTCTTATCGCCCCTGGTTTTGGGTTTCTTGTATTTTTGGGCTATAATTCTCTTGTAGGATCCCCCTTGATTGGTTTTCTTGTTCTTTTCACTTTTTTCATGAAAACCAGATCCGGCATCCTCCGAACGCTCCTCGGGATTGTTGGCCTCAATGACCTTAGGTCGTTCCTCCGGTAACAATTCTTCTGAAATAACAACCTCTTCGGGTAATTCTACCACAGGTATTTTATAGTCCATTAGGTTTTCGATGGCCTCTTTGTACGGGGCCTCCTTTTCTGTATAGAAAAGTATGGATTTTCCAAGTTCCTCGGCCCTACCCGTTCTCCCGATGCGGTGCATATAGTTTTCGGGATAATTTGGAGTGTCAAAATTGATGACATGGGAGATTTTGTCCAGATCCAACCCCCTTGCCATAACGTCCGTGGCAACGAGGATTCTATTTTTTCCTTCATCAAATTGGTTGATAGATCGCAAGCGGTAATTTTGTGTTTTATTCGAATGTATTACGCAAGATTCTTCTGCATAGCGCTCTTCCAACAACTCAAATACTTTATCGGCACTTCTTTTATTGGAAACAAAGATCAACACCTTATTAAATTCCTGTTTGTCCCGTAAAAGGTAGTTCAACAGGTTTATTTTCGTGTAAAAATTGGGTACAGCATATACCTGTTGTGAAATATTTTCCAATGGTGTCCCGCTGACAGCAATGGATATCTTGGTAGGTATGACAAAAAAATCATTGATCAAAGCTTCAACGTCGTCGGTCATGGTAGCCGAGAACATGATATTTTGACGTCGCTCCGGCAATAGTTCAAAAATATTGATCAATTGGAACCTAAAGCCCAGATCGAGCATTACATCTACCTCGTCAATGACCAGTTTTTTTACGGCTTTCAGCTGTAGGGCCCTACTGAGAACCAAATCGTACAACCTCCCGGGGGTGGCCACTACAATATCGGCCCCTTGGGACACGGCCTGGGCCTGGGAGTTCATATTGACACCCCCGTAGACACCAACTACCCTTACGGATAGGTATTTGGCAAAACTTTCGATTTGTTCCACAACCTGCACTACCAATTCCCGGGTAGGGACCATGACCAATATTCTAGGATTGGTCTGTTTTGAGAACTTAAGGTCCTGCAATAAGGGCAACATATAGGCAAAGGTCTTCCCGGTACCGGTCTGGGCGATGCCCACCATATCCTTACCCGATAGTATAACGGAAAATGCGCCTTCTTGTATCGGGGTCGGGGAATCAAACCCCAAATCCTCAATGGCATAATGCAGTTGCTTGGATATATTGAAATTCTCGAAAGTACTCATGGGCAATAATTTTGTGCAAAGGTAGCGTATTCTGTGCCATTCTATTTTTCTAAGGATTGGAATTAGTTTTATTTTGCAGAACAATTTTTTAAAAAAGTCCCTTGACCGATTCCACTACCCTTATTCCAACCCTAAAAAAATACTTCGGATTTGATAGTTTCCGCAATCAACAGGAAGAAATAGTCAAGGCCGTTCTGGACCAAGAGGATTGTTTGGTAATCATGCCCACAGGAGGGGGTAAATCTATCTGTTTTCAGT
Source organism: Sediminicola sp. 1XM1-17 (assembly GCF_037203765.1). Lineage (NCBI taxonomy): Bacteria > Pseudomonadati > Bacteroidota > Flavobacteriia > Flavobacteriales > Flavobacteriaceae > Sediminicola > Sediminicola sp. 1XM1-17. The sequence continues at coordinate 210,552 of NZ_JBBCAS010000002.1, forward strand.
TGCCTGCGCTAATGTTCCCGGGAATTACGCTGGTCATTTCACCTCTGATAGCCCTTATGAAGGACCAGGTAGATGGATTGAGGGCCAATGGCATCGAGGCCGAGTATTTTAACAGTAGTCAGGCAGCAGAGGAACAACAACAGATATTGGAAAAAGTGGCCACTGCCAAATTGAAATTGCTCTATGTGGCCCCAGAGAGCCTAGGGGCATTGGAAAACATATTAAAAGAACAGTACATCAGTTGTGTTGCCATAGACGAGGCCCATTGCATTTCTTCCTGGGGGCATGATTTTAGGCCATCTTACCAACAATTGTCCTTCTTAAAGCGGACATTGCCCAAAACTCCTGTTATTGCATTGACGGCAACCGCAGACAAGGCAACCCGTCAGGATATTATGGACCAGTTGCATATCCCGAGTGCCAAACAATTTATTACGTCATTTGACCGCAAGAACATTGGGCTGGAAGTGCGGCCGGCCAATGATAGGGTAAACCAGATCATTGACTTTATAGGTCAGCGGCCAAATCAGTCGGGGATTATTTATTGTTTGAGTCGTAAATCTACCGAACAATTGAAGGATCGGTTGCAAAGTAAAGGGATAGATGCCCATGCTTACCATGCAGGCTTGAATTTTGAAGAGCGCACCAAAGTACAGGAAGATTTTATATTTGATAAGACCCAAGTGGTCTGTGCCACAGTAGCCTTTGGTATGGGCATAGATAAGTCTAACGTGCGCTGGGTGATCCACTACAACATGCCCAAAAATTTAGAGGGGTACTATCAGGAAATAGGAAGGGCCGGAAGGGACGGTACCAAGGCCAAGGCACTTTTGTTCCATAGCTACGCAGATGTGTTGCAATTAAGGCGATTTATTGACGGTACGTCCAATGAGCAACTTCAAATTGCAAAATTGGAGCGCATGAAACAATTTGCTGAGGCCACAAGTTGTAGGCGGAAAATTTTGCTCAGTTATTTTGGGGAACTCTTGGCAGACAATTGTGGGAACTGTGATGTATGTAAAAACCCGCCCCAATTTTTCAACGGAACGGTCATAGCCCAAAAAGCCTTGTCCGTAATTACCCGATTAAGACAGTCAGAACCTATGGGGGTCATTATCGATGTGCTCAGAGGTGCTAAAAATGCCACCGTTTTGGACAAACAATATGACCAACTCCCCTCCTACGGGATCGGGCAAGATATTTCCTGGAAGGATTGGCAACATTATATGATTCAACTGATAGACCAGGGCTACTGTGAGATCGCCTTCCATAAGCACAACGCATTGCAACTCACCCATTTTTCCAAGGAGGTGCTTTTCAATGGGCAGCAGGTTCAAATGACAAAGCCCATAGATAGGGCTGAATTACAGGAGCAGCAGCAAGAAAAGGCGAAAAAGGCCAAAAAGACCAATACCCTGTTTGAAAGGTTGCGCTTGTTGCGCCTAAAAATATCATTGGAAGAGAACATACCGGCATACTTGATTTTTAGTGATGCCATATTGAAGGAAATAGAGACTGAACGCCCTACGAGCGAAGCTGAATTTAGACAGATCAGTGGTGTGGGACAACGGAAAATGGAGGTCTATGGCGATGAATTCATTGCGGAAATCAATGCCTTTATGGCGGAGAAAAAAAAGAAACCCAAGAAATCAAATACTGTCAAGGTAACTTACGAGATGTACAAAAAGGGGATGTCTATTGACGCCATTGCCGAAGCACGAGATTTAAAGGCACCCACAGTCTTTTCCCATTTGTCCAAATTGTACAGTGAGGGAAAAGATATTGATATGTACCAATTTGTCTCCAGGGAAGAGGTAGATTCTGTAAAAAGAGCAAAATCGGAATTAAAATCCCCTGAAGGACTTAAACCCTATTTCGAGCATTTTAGGGAAAAGATGGAGTATTCCAAAATACGTTTGGCACTCACAATTTTGGAGAAGGAAAAGAGCTAGGCCAAATCAATGCAGCATCCAATGGATGGGGTTGACATATGTCATTTCATTATTGTTTCCAAAATCCTACCTTATAGATTGGCATAGGTATACGGATTAAACAACATAAAATGAATGGGAGTACCACATATAGAAAGCCCATCGGTCTATTGATTCCACTTTTGGGGATGCTATTGTTTGTATTCTTCTATTTCAAGGCCGCCTTTGTGTACCCGGGGGGATCACATTTTGCCCCAACAGCGGAAGGCTTTAGTTTTTTGAACAACTATTTGTGCGACCTGTTGGACAGTACCACTTTAAATGGCGATCCAAATCCTTCCAAGGGCCTGGCCCGTATTGCACTTTTTCTATTGTGTTCATGCCTCACCGTTTTATGGTATTACATACCCAAACTTTTTAAAAGGAAAGGGATATATCTTTCAGTTATCAGATTTACAGGGATTTCAGCAATGATCATCACCTTATTTTTATCGTCCAATTCACATGACTTGGTAGTTTATATCGCAGGACTGATGGGAATGTTGGCCATGATCATTACCATAGTCGCACTTTTTAGGGAGGGATATCAAGAGCTTTTTGCTTTGGGAGTCTTTTGTTTGGCCATTTTTCTATTGAATTTCTATATCTATGAATCCGGCATCCTGATCACTGTTCTACCAGCTATCCAAAAAATTACCTTTGTCAGTTTTATAGGCTGGTTTTCCCTATTGGATATTTCTCTGTATAGAAAAATGCGAAAACCCAAGAAAATAGAACAACCCCGGGAGTCTCCGTAATTTTAGGGGTTCTTCAGAAGGAAAATCCATCAAAAAAACAGATCTTAAATCATTTCCTTACTTTTTTAATGGTCGCAACAAGCCTTCCTGTGCAACCGAGGCAATCAGTTTACCATCCCTGGAATAAATATTGCCTCTGGAAAATCCACGTGCATTGTTGGCACTTGGGGAGTCTATGGAGAACAACATCCATTCATTAAAATCGAACTCCCTAAAGAACCACATGGAGTGGTCCAAACTTGCCATTTGCAAGTTGCCGTAATGTGCCTTACTGGCATTGGGGAGAATGGCTGTCAAAAGGATATTATAATCCGAAATATAGGTTAGGATCTGTTGTTTTACAGGTAACTCCAACCCATTGATATTTCCTTTGAGTTTAAACCAGATATCATTGTAGGGAGGCAAATCCTTTCTATCCATGGGATTGGCAATAACGGTGGGCTTAAAATCAATTGGCCTTTCTATCTCCAAAAATTCCCTTCTGTTCTTGGGCATCAATTTCCCATATTGTTCCAATAGTTCTTCCCAGCTCAATAGATCTTCTGGTGGTTTAACATCGGTTTTCATGGGTATTTGATGGTCGTGCCCTTCCTCTATTTTATGAAAGGATGCCGAAAGGATAAAAATGATCTTATCCTGTTGGAGCGCTGTTACCCTTCTTGTAGAAAAGCTGCCCCCATCCCTGATAATGCTGACCTCATATCTAATGGGCAATTCCAAGTTTCCCGCTTCCAGAAAATAGGAATGAAGGGAATGTAAAATGCGGTTATTGGTAATGGTTCTATAAGCTGCGTTCAAAGCTTGGGCCAGAACCTGTCCCCCAAACACGTTGGGGCTGCCAATGGTCTTGCTTTCCCCTTCAAATTGATGGGGACCTACTTCGGTGAGTTCTAATATTTGGAGTAATTCTTTTGCTGAATTCATGCAATGTGGTCTAAGAAAGCCTTAAATATATAAAGATTTAAATTTTGGTAGCATTTCCAATACCATAATTAGGGTAATACTTTTTCCTCAACCAATAAGCTACACGTACCAAAAGTATCAATGCGGGAACTTCAACCAAGGGACCGATAACACCTGCGAATGCCTGTCCGGAATTGATCCCAAAAACGCCAATGGCCACAGCAATGGCCAGTTCAAAGTTGTTGCCTGCCGCGGTGAATGAAATTGCGGCATTTTTGTCGTAACTGGCGCCCATGGCCTTGCTAAAAAAGAAACCGATCACAAACATCATGGCAAAATAGACCAATAAAGGAACCGCTATGATTACCACGTCCATGGGGATCTCCACGATCAGCTGTCCTTTTAATGAGAACATGATTACAATGGTAAATAACAATGCGATAAGTGTCAAAGGTGAGATAAATGGGATATAACGGGTAGTGTACCACTCCTCCCCCATGAGGCGTACAAAAATCAATCTGCTCAAAATTCCAGCTAAAAAGGGGATTCCCAGATAAATAGCCACACTCTCAGCTATGGTACCAATGGATATATCCACTATGGCGCCTTCAAAACCGAAATAAGGTGGCAAAACGGTGATAAAAAGCCAGGCGTAAAAACTATAGGCAAATACTTGGAATATGCTGTTTAGGGCAACAAGTCCCGCTCCGTATTCACTGCTCCCTTCGGCAAGGTCATTCCACACCAGTACCATGGCTATGCATCTGGCAAGCCCAATTAATATTAGTCCAACCATATATTCCGGATAGTCCTGAAGAAAAGTTAAGGCCAGTGCAAACATCAAAATAGGACCGACTATCCAATTGAGAATCAAAGAAATGGAAAGAATCTTGACATTTTTGAATACTTTGGGCAGCAGTGCATAATTGACCTTAGCCAAGGGTGGGTACATCATTACAATAAGTCCAACCGCTATGGTCATATTAGTGGATCCATCCCCAAAAGAATTGATGATCCCGGGCAAAGCCGGAATAAAATAGCCCAGTGCCACCCCAAGGCCCATGGCCAGAAATATCCACATGGTAAGAAAATTGTCCAAGAAGTTTAGTTTCTTTTTAATTTTTGTCATGATCAGGCATTTATTTGGGAAAATACGTACTTCAATTCTGTAGCTATCTGTAGGCTGCGTTCCTTATATTTTGCGGCCTGTTGTGGCGTTCCATCAAAGGCCTTGGGGTCATCATAGGTAATCGGGATGCGCTTTTCTGCGCCAGGAATAAAGGGACAGCCCGCATCTGCCTGGGAACAGGTCATAATGGCCGCAAAATTGGCTTGGGGATTAAAGGCAGCATCATAGGTCTTTGAAAATGCTATGATGGGATGGAAATTTGGCCCACATTTTATACTGTACACAGGGTTGGGTTGTTGGGAAAGGACGGATATTTCAAAACCATGGTCGCTTAAAGTACTTGCGGCCATTGGAAATAATGCGGTGGCCTCTGTACCACCAGAATAACAGAAAACGTTATCTATGCCATAATATAGCGCGGCTGTTTGTGCCCACACTTGAGATAGATGACTTCTACGGGAATTGTGGGTACATATAAAATTCAAATTGATGATTTCTTGGTTTTTTACCTTGGATTGAATGTAATTGATCAAGGGTTGTAGGATGGTCAATCTATCTTTTGGTATGGTCTCCAAGGATAGGGAATGGATGGTCTTATGAATATTGGCATAAGTTTCGTTTTGCTTCATAGGTGCTTATAAAATATAATGGATTATTAAATTGAAAATTTAGCAACAACCGTTGTAGGAATTTAATTCCTGGTCGAAAAAATTGGAAAATAGAACCGTTGTTTCCTCCCAAACCTTTTGGTCTATGCAGTAGCATACGCTGGTTCCTTCGATATTCCCTTTGATCAGGCCAAGGTTTTTTAGCTCTTTTAAGTGCTGGGAAATAGTTGGTTGGGCCAATCCAATTTCACTGACAAGTTCGCCACATATACAGGTGTCTGTTTTAAAAAGGTGTTGCAAAATGGCTATTCTGGCTGGGTGGGCAAGGGCTTTGGCCAAGGTGGCTATCTTGTTTTGTTGCTCGTTAAAAATCTCTGATTTGGTAAGTCCCATGTATTGTATATGTTTATTGCAATATTACGATTAAAAGATTTGAGGAAGCAATAAATACTATTAAATTATTGTAAACATCCTGCGTTAGTCAATTTCATTAAAATTTAAGATGTTGGATGCGAACCGCATTTAGTATGGCGAGTAAGGCCACGCCCACATCTGCTATTACCGCTTGCCACATAGTGGCCATGCCAAGCGCCCCCAAAAGCAATACAAGAATCTTAATACCCAGGGCCAAAGTAATATTTTGCCAGATGATTTCTTTGGTTACATGACTTATCTTAATGGCAGTTGCTACTTTGGAAGGTTGATCGGTCTGTATGACAATATCGGCCGTTTCTACGGCTGCGTCACTTCCCAAGCCTCCCATGGCTATACCTACATCAGCCATGGCAATAACTGGGGCATCATTGATCCCATCTCCAACAAAGGCAACTACCCTGCCCTGGTTTTTCAATTTCGCAACCTGGGATAACTTTTCTTCCGGCAAAAGGCTCCCAATAGCCACCTTGATTCCCAAGGTCTGGGCTATTTTGTCCACCACGGCCTGCTGGTCCCCTGAGAGCATAATAACCTCTTTAATTTTAAGATTGTACAGGCCTTCAACGGCTTCTTTGGCATCTTCCTTAACAGCGTCCGCAACCTCAATGTAACCCGCATAGGTATTGTTTAAGGCGATCAATACAAGGGTCCGTCCGTTGCTGTCAATTTTGGAATCATAGGGAACTTTATATTTGTCCAATAATTTTGCATTGCCCGCTAAGACCGTGTACTCCCCTACTTTGCCTATGAGGCCATGTCCTGAAATTTCCTCAACATGGGAGGCTGTAAAAGTGGATTTTTGGATATTGGCATAGGCTACAATCGCCTTGGCAACGGGGTGGGTTGAGTTGACTTCCAACATCGCAGTCAGTTCCAACAATAACTTTTTATCTATATCCACTGCATGAACGTTCTGAACTTCAAACATACCCTTGGTCAACGTTCCTGTTTTGTCCATGACCACAGTATCCACAGTGGACATTAGATCCAAAAAATTGGATCCCTTAAAAAGTATCCCGTTCCTTGACCCTGCTCCTATTCCTCCGAAATATCCCAAGGGAATGGATATGACCAGGGCACAAGGACATGAAATCACCAAAAATATGAGGGCTCTTTGAAACCAGGTCTCAAAGATATAGTCTGAACCCAAGAAAATTAAGGGAAGCACCACAAGTGCTACCGCCAACCAAAAAACAATGGGCGTATACACCTTGGCCAACCTACTGATCAGAAGTTGCGTTTTCGCCTTTCTACTTGTGGCATCCTGCACCATTTTAAGGATTTTGGATAATTTGGTATCCTCAAAATGATGGGTTACCCTTATTTCAATAGGTTTTCCAATATTGATTGAACCTGCGTATACCAATTCCCCTTTTTGCTTGAATACTGGAAGCGACTCTCCGGTTAGGGCAGCTGTATTTAGATCCGTTTTTTCGGATTGCAATATGCCATCCAGGGGAATTTTTTGTCCCTGCCTTACCAGAATGGTTTGTCCTATTTGCACTTTTTTTGGATGCAAGGTGACCAAATTTCCATTTTCCAACACGGTAGCTTCCTCTACTTGGATTTTCAGGAGGGCCTCAATGGATCTTTTGGCCTTTTTTACCGCTGATTCTTGGAACAACTCCCCTACCACATAAAATAACATGACTGCCACCCCTTCTGCATAGGAGCCGATCAAAAAAGCACCCAGGGTGGCAACGGACATCAAAACAAATTCGTTGTAGATATGGCCATGTGCTATCAACTTGGCCGATCTGCCCAGAACGGGTGCGCCAATAATTATATAGGTAGTGCCAAACCATAGGAGTGCAATTACAGGAGAAAAGAAAGAAACTTCAAAATAATGCAACCCGATGCCAAAAATTAAAAGCATTAGGCACAAAACCGGGATGCCATAGTCCTTGTCCCAAATCGTATTGGACGGATTTTTATTACTTGCAGGCTCTGTACCGCCGGTACATTGCTCACAGGAATTGCTCATAGACTTATTTTTTTCAAAAATAGCCCTTATCCCAGTGCAACGGAATTGCATTTATGAAGTACATTCTGGACATATACCCTTGACAACCAAATTAATTTCTTCGGAAATAAAATTGTTCGGCAGATCCAATGATGGAATTTTATGTTTGGGCAAACAAAAGGTTTCATTGCAATGGTTGCAATGAAAATGAACATGAAGGTCATTGTCTATTTCACAATTGCAGCCATCGACACATAGGGCATATTTGGCAACACCGGTACCATCATCTATTTTGTGCGCAATTCCATGGTCTACAAAAGTGAGCAAGGTGCGATAAAGGGTTGTCCTATCAGATTTTTCAAATTTATTTTCCAGATCACTTAAGCTGATGGCAACATTTTTTTCGGAAAGAAAGCGCAGCACCAATAAGCGCATAGCGGTGGTTCTAATATTATTGTTCGCTAATTTTTGTTCCAATGCCTCCATACCCTAAAAATACAGAATAGTTCTTTAAAACAAAGGATTAAGGGCATGGGTATTAGTCAATAGGTAAAATGGGCGTATCTTTATCCTTCACAGATCCTCTATCGTTTTGCATCCAAATAATATTCATACCTCTTCCTACGATTTTAAGGCATTGCTAAAGATTAGCCCTGAGTTGTCGGATTATGTCCTGACCGACAAATCTGGTCATATGACCATCGATTTTTCCGTAAACAAGGGTGTTGTTGCCCTGAATAGGGCGTTGCTCAAATTCCACTATGGGGTAAAAGATTGGCAAATTCCTGACAATTATCTTTGTCCACCTATTCCAGGGAGGGCAGATTATATACATCACCTAGCCGATCTTTTGACAAAAGACAGTGCCGAAGAAAGTATAGTTGGGTTGGATATTGGTGTGGGCGCCAATTGTATCTATCCCATTCTCGGGGCGCAAATATACGGTTGGCAAATGGTTGGAGCGGACATTGAAATTACCGCGGTAAATGCAGCTCTAAAGAATATTTCCTTTACGCCTCAATTACAAAACAAAATAAGCATACGCCACCAATCCAACAATGCCCATATTTTTGAGGGAATTATCAAAGAAGGTGAATACTACCACTTCAGTATGTGCAATCCTCCCTTCCATGCTTCAAGAAAAGAGGCGCAAAAAGGAACGTTGCGCAAATTGGGCAATCTTCACCATACCAAAGAACTTTCGCTCAATTTTGGCGGACAGGCCAAGGAGTTATGGTGCAATGGAGGCGAAGCGCTGTTCATCAAAAGAATGATCAAAGAGAGTTCAAAATTCAAGAATCAGGTCGGTTGGTTTACAACCCTTGTTTCTAAAAAGGAAAACCTTCCCAAGATCTACAAACAACTGGAGAAAATGAAAGTCAACCATACCACGGTCCCCATGGAACAGGGCAATAAACAAAGCAGATTTGTGGCCTGGAAATTCTAGGCCATGCATACCATTAAAGTAAAATTTCAGATAAAATGTTCTTATTCTTCAGGAGGTCTACCATGTATTTCTTCGAACATGGTATCAAAATTATCCCTTAAATAGGCCCTTAATTTTTTACGATAGTCATCGGTGAGCCAATCTACAAAGTTGTAGGTACTTCGGCTGATACATTTGGTATAACGTTGTATCCTGTGATCTATATCATCACCCAACATTTTTGCGAGGGCGTAAGCGTCATAAACGTCCTCACTATTTTCCACACATATTTTGGCATGATGTTCAATGGACCTTTCCAATACTACTTTAGAAGATTCCCCATTGTTAATGGAATCGATATAGGTTTGCTTGATATCAAAATAGACATCCTTGGACTTCGAAAATTCAGCACGAAGTTCTTCTGGCATTTCATATCTAAAATTACTTTCGATATCCTCGTCATTCAAGAGGTTGTCCAAGTAATAATTGGGAGAATGAAATATTTTTTGCCAATCCAAATCGGCTCCCCATGGACCAAATCGATGGAAATTGTTCCCTAAATCTATAACGGTAAAAGTTGATTTATTATTCAAAATACGGGATCCACGACCTATCATTTGGTAGTAAAGTGCCAATGATTTTGTCGCCCTGTTCAGAATTATGGTATCTACGGTGGGCTCATCAAATCCTGTGGTCAGGATACTCACGGAGGTCAATATGGCATCCGGTGTCTCTTTGAACCATTTTAGAATTTGTTTTCGCTCCTTTTTTGTAGCGGTATTGTCCAGGTGCATTATCGGATATCCGGCGCGCCTAAAAGTATCATATACAAATAAGGAGGTGTTGATACCGTTGTTGAAAATAAGCGTTTTCTTGCCTTTGGAGCGTTCTTCATAGGCCTGCATCAACTTCCCGAGCATATCCGTTCCGGTATACAGGTCGTCCGAAGACTTCACGGTATAGTCACCATTGGATCCAATTTCCAAAGACGTAAGTCCCACATTATAGGAATATGTTTCTGCCCTTGCCAAAAACTCGTTTTCTATCAACGCTTCAATGGTTTCCCCAACGATCAACTCATTGTAATTGTCTTTCATGGGAAGCTTAATATTAGAGCTTAAAGGTGTTGCGGTAACCCCCAAGATAAAAGAGTTTTCGAAGAATTTGAAAAGTTTGGTAAACGAGTTGTAATGGGCCTCATCAATAATAACCAAACCTATATCCGAGATATCCAATTTGTCATCATTCAACCTATTGTTAAGGGTTTCCACCATAGCAACAAAACAGCTATATTCGTCCTGATCGTCCAGATTGGCCTTGCTGTCCACCACCTTGTTCTTCACACCAAATTCGGTCAGCATATTGGAGGTTTGCTTGCACAATTCCACGCGGTGCGTTAAAACAGCAACCCTTTTGTCGTGGTGCTTCAGGTACTGGCGTACCATTTCAGAAAAGATAACAGTTTTACCTCCCCCTGTTGGCAATTGGTACAACAAATGATAGTCATCTGGCGCCTCCTCAAAACATTTGAAAATTTTATCTATGGCTCCCTTTTGGTAGCTATAAAGATCTTTTCCTGATTTTCTATCTTCTATTTCGGAGGTTTTTACTGTAGACATGTGTACGCTTTAGAGCCCGCAAAAGTACGGCCTTTATAGCGTTTAAGTCAAATGTTATGTCCCAAAATTTCTTAAAGTTTTTTGAAAAGGCAGTTAAACCTGAAATTTAAGGGCTTTATCCAATTTATTTTTGACCGCATCTTTCTTCTCCTGAACTAAAACCCATAAGGTGACCAGTTGCCATTATGAGGAAGCTAAACCAAAATTTTGGCCATGGAAAGAATGTTACTGGCAGTCATGTCCGCATCCTCTGCCAGGGGATAGGGAAATTTTCCTGGCCTCGATATAAATCCAGTCATCAGTCCAGCTCTTTGGGCACCTGTAATGTCCCAACCGTGGGCTGCAATGAGCATGGTGTAGATTGGTGAAGCCTTCATCTCCTTTACCACATGGGTATAGGTAGCGGGATGTGGTTTGAAGTATCTCACGCTTTCCACGCTAAATATTTCATCAAAAAAATGGTCTATTTCTGCAAACTCCAATTGGGCTTTAACAACATCCTGTGTGCCATTGGTCAAAGCTACCATTTTGATTCCGCTGTTTCTCAGTAGCGTAAGCCCTTGTATCACATCGGGGTGTGGGGGTAATTTTTTTATCAGGGCAAGAATATCCTTGATCTTACCGTCGGAAATTTGTTTGTCAAACTTTTCAGCGGTCATTTTAAGGGTGGCGGCACCTATTTTGTCAAAATCTTGATATTTTCCACTTACAGATTCTACCAAGGAATAATGTAATAAGGAGGAGAACCAACTATCAAAGGCAAGCTCGTTGGCCAGCGTATGGTTAATGGCCACTTTAATCGGTTTTAAATCCAACAAAGTTTCATTTACATCGAAAATAAGCAACCTCGGTTTGGAGCGCATGGGCGTATTGTTAATTTTAATGTTCCAATTGGGGTATGAAAGTATAAATAAACCCAAGGACGGCAATACCCATTAAAATTAATTATGGGAAATTTAACTTAAACCCCTATAGATAGGGAAAGGAATAGGGTTTTTGGTGGTGGATAGTAAGGACATATTTTAGCAGAGTACTTGGAAGGGCTCCAAGTACTTTCTAAAATATTTAATATTGTTATGGAAGATTAGATCTTCTTAACGCGGACAGCATTCATGCCTTTAAGACCTTTTTCCAATTCAAAGGTTACCTTATCGTTCTCCAATACTTCGTCAATAAGCCCACTTACATGAACAAAATACTTTTCTTGGGACACGCTGTCTATGATGAATCCAAAACCTTTTGAGGTATCAAAATATGATACTTTACCAGTTTTGTCTGCAACTTCCTCTTCTTCGTAATCTTCTTTCTTTGGAACCCCGATTACGATACTTTCGGCATCAACTTTCACCTTTTTGGAAGGATCTGGTGGAGTATCCGTTAAATGTCCGTTTTCGTCCACGTAAGCAATCATGCTCTCAAAGTCTCCGCCTTTGGAATTTGCCTTACGGGCCTCTTTCTTCTTCATTTTTTCCTCACGTTTTTTCAAACGCTTCTTCTCTTTTTCTTTTTTATTAAATGTTTCCTGTGCTCTCGCCATTCGTTTTTACTATTAATTTAATTTGTTAATGATTATAATCTGTCTTTAATGTACAACTTTTCAAGAGAAAATACTAAAAGAATCCTTGGAAAATAACAATTGATTAGATTGATATACCGAATACCCAGTTCAGTGGTTTTAATCGAAGAAATGTAAAGAATGTTTCTTTTTGTACATAGAAACAGTTACAAAGATAGCACTACATTTTGATATTATAAAACTCTTTGGACAATTGGCTATGATATCCCGATGATTTCGTTAAAAATACACTGAAATTTAAAGATTATTTAAGATTTGTGCCCTGGAATACGAATAATTAGCATGGCAAAAAGGGGAAAGCCCAGCCACCAATGCCCAAGTTACCGTAACTAAGATATTACACTCTGATCATATGCAGCACAGATCATAAATCTATGATTCAGCCTCGTGCTTGTCCATGTCATCCTTAAGATCCAATTTCCGAAAGGTTGGGGAAAAGATTCCAAAACCAAGTACGGTCAACAGGGTCATGGTTCCCCCAAAAACAACGGCCGTTACGGTCCCCATCAATTTAGCGGTCAGTCCACTCTCAAAGGCACCCAATTCATTGGAGGAGCCCACGAACATTGAATTTACAGAAGATACCCTTCCACGCATATGGTCCGGGGTTTTTATTTGTAGGATGGTTTGCCTTATGATCATGGAAATTCCATCGGTGACCCCGCTAAAGAAAAGGGCAAGCACAGATATCCAAAAGGTCTGGGACAATCCAAATACGATGATACTAATCCCAAAACCAAATACAGCAACCAATAATTTTATACCAGCTTTTCTATGGAGGGGAAAATAGGCCGAAGCAAACATGATAATAAATGCCCCTACCGCCGGTGCGGCCCTGAGCACTCCAAAGCCTTCGGGTCCAACCTTTAGAATGTCCTGTGCATAAATAGGCAAAAGGGCAATGGCTCCACCGAAAAGGACTGCGATCATGTCCAAGGTTATAGCCCCAAATATGGCCTTGGTCTTCAGAACATAGGATACACCTTCTTTTAAACTGGTAATTACCGATTCCCCAATCTTAGGATTCAATATTGGTTTTTTTGGTATTTGGTAAAGAAAAAGTAAGGCAACAGCTGAAAATACCACAATTAGGCACATGGACCAATGAACACCGATCCAAGTGATGGAAAAACCAGCTAGAGCAGGACCTAAAACGGAGGCCATTTGCCAAACAGAACTGCTCCATGTAGCCGCATTAGGATATATTTTTTTGGGAACCACCAACGAAAAAAGAGAGAACACCGTAGGTCCCATGAACGATCTTACAAAACCACCTAAAAAAACAAGGAAGTAAATGGAATAGAGAATTGCATTGGTAGACCATTCACCGACAATCCTGGGCCACGTCAAAAGGAACAACCCAAAGCTGATGACCGAAAACCCAAGGAGACACTTAATCAGGAGGTTCCTTTTTTCGGATTGGTCAACAATATGCCCTGCAAATAGGGCCATTCCCACTGCCGGAATAACTTCCATTAGTCCAATAATCCCCAAGGACAAAGGGTTCTTGGTTAGGCTATAAACCTCCCACTCTATAACAACAAATTGCATGGACCAGGCAAAAACCATGGCAAAACGCACCGATAAAAAAATATTAAATTCCTTAAAACGAAGGGCCGCATATGGGTCATTTTTACTCATAAAAATTCATCAACTTCCAAAGGTTAAGCATTTGCATATTAGCGTGTTGTTCAAAATAAGGATAAATTTCAAAAACAAATTTACAACTGAAAACCCACTTAGGTACTGCGGTAAATGTAAACATTAAAAAATCTAATTGCCCATTACGCCCGTATCTAATAACAGAACATTAAATATATATCATGAAAAAAATTTCATTTAGTTTATTAACAGTTGTCCTACTTGCTTCTTGTGTTTCTAAAAAGAAATATGTTCAATTGGAACAGGAATATGGACAAACAAAGAGTCAGTTGACAAAAACTGCAGTAGAAAAGGAAGAATTGGAAGCTAAGTTTGCCAAAATTGAGGCGAGAGTGGCGGATTACAATTCTAAAATCAATGAGTTGACAGAAGAAAACGATGCCAAATTTGTTACTGTTGATGGAGTTGCAGTTATTTCCAATGATGTGAAAAAACAAATGCGCGAAACATTGAAAAATGTTGCACCTGGAAAATTAAGTGAAGCGAAGACTTTGAAAGACTCCATGAATTTGGCCTTATCCTATAATCTTCAAAAATCTTTGGATAACAGCACCTTGAACGAGGATGAGGATATTGCCATCGATATTGACGAGACTGTGGTTATGATCTCCATCTCTGACAAATTGTTGTTCAACACCGCTAGTTACAGGGTTAGTAACAAAGCCGATGATATATTGGAGAAATTGGCAAATATTATCAATTCAGAGCCAAGTATTGAAGTGATGGTTGAAGGTCATACCGATGCCAGAACAATCAGCACCGCAAAATTGGCTGATAACTGGGATTTAAGCGTAATGAGAGCTACCTCGGTAGTTAGGAAATTACAGAACGACTTCAACGTGGCACCTGAAAAGTTGATTGCTTCAGGAAGAAGTAGCTACCAGCCTTTGGTTTCCAACGATACCAAAGAGGACAGGGCAAAAAACAGAAGAACACGTATCGTAATTTTACCTAATATCGATAAGTTCTTCGCTTTGATGGCCTCCAACGAATAGGGCACCAAAACAACCCCAGATACATATAAAAAAAGGCCATCAAACATGATGGCCTTTTTTTATGTTTAGTCCAAAATAATACTATTCCATCTTGTCCAGCATCTGTTTAAATCCCAGTGCAACACCGTTGGTCCAGCCAAAACCGTCCTGCAGGTCATACTCTCCACCTCCTGATAAGAGCGTAACATCTTCCACATTGTATTTTTCCATCATTTTCCCGGTATTGGCGTACACTTTTTCGTTCAGTTCCAACCATCGGACCATGATCTCTTTGGCCTCCTGTTGATAACCGTAATTCAATAATCCTTTGACGGCTATCCACTGCAAAGGAGCCCATCCGTTTGGTGCGTCCCATTGTTGTCCGCTATGCTCCAAGGTAGTCAACAGTCCACCATCCTTTAAAAAATCGTTCATAAAGTGCTCTTTGACCTTAAGTGCTTGATCATCAGTGGCCAGATTGAAAAATAATGGAAATGCACCTGCAAGGGTCAACTGATCCCTCACCGTAGCTTGTGGTAAGTCCAAATCCATAAAATAGGAGGTTTTATTGCTCCAAAATAGGTCCTGTATGGCTTTTTTTCGCGCTTCGGCCTTTTTTGCATAGGCTTCGGCTTTTTCTGCAACTCCTTTTAATTGGTATCCACGGGCCAATTGGTCTTCCATATAAAATAATAGGCAGTTGAGATCTACCGGTGCAATGGTAGTAGTGGTAATGGATCCAAAATTATCGGGTTCTCCGTACCACCTACTACTAAAATCCCAGCCTGATTCGGCTCCTGCCCTTAGATTTGAATATAGGTTCTTTTTTTCGGCTTCTGTATTGAATTGGGATGCCAGGTGTACATCTTCCTTGTACGATTCCTGTCTGGGGGAATCCCTCTTGTCCCAATATCGATTTAAAACTGTCCCCTTGGTGGTTTTTACGGCATGCTTGGACATTTCCCCCGGATTTATGACTGACTCCCCATCCATCCAAAAATGATACTCCTTTTCAATATAGGGTAGGTATTCCAAAAATTGCTGATCGTTTCCATCTGTCAATGAGGTAACCATCAAGGTGTAAAAAGGGGGTTGGGACCTGGAGAGATAATAATTTCTGGTACCGTTGGGGATAAAGCCCAAGGTGTCTATAAGGTGACTGAAATTGTCCACCATATTTGCGGCCAAGGTCTCTTTTTTATCAGCCAACAGTCCTTCAATGGTAAAATAACTGTCCCAATAATATATTTCTCTAAACCGTCCGCCGGGCACTACATATGCTTTGGGAAGCGGAATTAATGAAGCATGTACCTTGGCCTTATCAGGTGCCCTTGTAAGCATCCCCCAAATATGGCTAATATGCTGGTACATATTTTTGGTGGTATCGGTTTCAAACTGACCACCAATGTTGAACTGATCAGAGAAATGGGAATTTACAAAATCTTCCAGCTTAAAGTCGTTTTTTATCTTCTCCTGTTCATATAGGGAAATCAATTCTTGGTACGATCGGTCGGGAACCAGATCAACAAAGGTTTTGGAATCCTTGAACACGTTATTGAGCTGAACATCTTTGAACAACTGACTTTCGTAGAAATCTACCTTGGTTTCTAGGGGAGCTTCCGATTTGCACGAAAAGCAAAGAAAAAGGATCAGGACATAACTCCAATTAAGAATCTTCATATGTATGGTTTTAATCAAAAATAGGACTTTTTATTGCAATGGCTACCCATAAAAAAGCCCAAGGAATTGTACTTGGGCTATATGGTATGGATTCACTAATTAATATTCACCCCAAGCGGGAGGTTTTGAAATTTATTTACATTCATCGTTACCGCAGAATTCATAAATTAAATTGGCTACAAGTCCCGTCCAACCAGTTTGATGGGAGGCTCCTACGCCACGGCCATTGTCCCCATGAAAGTATTCATAGAAAAGCACTAGATCCTCAAATTTCGGATGTTGATAGTATGTTTTATGCAGGGCATTGACGGGACGGTTACCATTTTTATCTTTTTGAAAAATAGCCACCAATCTTTTTCCCAGTTCTTGGGCCAACTCTTTTAGGTCCTTATTGTTATTGCTGCCAGTAGGATATTCCAAACGCATGTCTCCCCCGTAATAGTTGTGGTATTCCAATAGAGATTCTATGAACATGTAATTGATGGGAAACCAGATTGGTCCTCGCCAGTTGCTGTTTCCCCCAAATAGGGAAACCGTAGATTCTGCGGGTTCATAATCAATGGAATACGGTATTCCGTCAATGGTCAGTGTATAGGTCTTTTGTTCGTGTATTTTTGATAGTGCCCTGATACCATAATCACTTAAGAACTCTTTTTCATCCAATAGGGTGGTCATCAAAGTCTTTAGCCTATCCTGTGAAACCAAGGAAAGCAAAACGCCTTCTTTGTCACTGGTTTGAATAACCCGATATTTGGATTTGTACATTCGATAGTTCCGGAACCATGTCAAACTTCTTTTGAAAGTCGGTAGTTTGTCCAACGTATCTTCTGGGATCACCAATACGGCCGCTAGGGAAAGGAGCCCTACAATAGATCTAATCTTAACGGGGACATGCTCTCCGTTGGGCTTTACCAATCGGTCATAAAAGAAACCTTGCTCCTTGTCCCAGATTCCAACGCCATCATGGTTTAAATTATTAAGGGCTTCGGCGATAAATACAAAATGCCCCAAATATTTAGTGGCCATGTCTTCAAAGGACTTATCCACCAAAGAAATTTCCAAGGAGATTTCAAGCATGTTAAGACAGTACAATGCCATCCAAGCCGTACCATCTACCTGTTCCAGATAGCCTCCCCCTGGGATATCATGACTTCTATCAAAAACTCCAATATTATCCAAGCCCAAAAAGCCACCTTGGAAAACGTTGTGTTCATTAATATCTTGCTGATTGACCCACCAGGTAAAGTTAAGGGCCAATTTGTTGAAAATCCGTTTGAGAAAATCGATATCTCCTTTCCCGGTTTTCTTCTTGTCGATTTGATAGACTTTAAAGGCGGCCCAGGCCTGAACCGGAGGATTGACATCACTAAAATTCCATTCATAGGCCGGAATTTGTCCGTTTGGAGCCATATACCACTCTTTGTTGAGGAGCATGAGTTGGTTCTTGGCAAATTCTGCGTCCAAATGGGCCAAGGGTACACAATGGAAAGCAAGATCCCAGGCCGCGAACCAAGGATATTCCCAAGCATCTGGCATGGAAAGGATATCATGGGTCCTCATTGTTTTCCAGGTGCTGTTACGTCCGTTCCAACGCGATTTTGGGGGTTCCCCTGTTAGTTTATCACCGGTCAGCCATTGCTCTACGTCATAATTGTAATATTGCTTTGTCCAGAGCATACCGGCAAATGCCTGCCTTTGTATATTGCCCAGGTCTTTATCGTCTGTTTTTTTGAGATCCCTGTAGAATTCATCGGCTTGGGAAATCCGTTCTTCAAAATTGGCTTCAAAGGAGGTGTCAAAAGGATTGGAAGCTATTGCTTTTTTTGATAACCTCAAGCGTATGGTAACTTCATTCTTGCCCTTTATATTAAACTTATAATATGGGGCAAATTTGGTTCCTTCTTTTTTGCTCTCCGGTATTTTGAAATTATTGCTCACCACAGCATCGTGGAACAGGTCTTTTTTAAAAGGGTGGTCATTGGGTTTATTGTATATCTTGGCATCATTGGTCTCATTTTCAGTAAACAGGATTTTATCCGGCTTTTCATAATAAAAATGATAATCTCCAATATAGGGGTGCGTAATATCCACAGAACCGTACATTTTCCCTTGTTCATTTGCCTTGATCAATGGTTTTTTGGGCATTTCGTAAAAGCTCCAAAAATTACGGATCCATAATGTTGGGAGCACGGTAATGGGTGCCGTTTTTACACTTCTGTTGGCAATGGTTATTTTGATTAGGATGTCATCTGGGTCGGCCTTTGAATATTCTGTAAAAACGTCAAAATACTCATGTTTGTCAAATATCCCGGTATCCAGCAATTCATATTCCAATTCCCTTTTGCCACGCATCTGATTGGTGGCGACCAGATCTTTATAGGGAAAGGCCTTTTGAGGATATTTATACAAATGTTTCATATAGGAATGTGTGGGGGTATTATCCAGATAATAATACAATTCCTTTACATCCTCTCCGTGGTTGCCCTCTGGGCCGGTTAAGCCAAACAAACGTTCTTTAAGGATGTTGTCCTTGCCGTTCCATAGGGCTACACCAAAGCAAAGGTTACAATAACGGTCAGAAATACCGGCTATACCATCTTCTCCCCACCTATATACCCTTAATCTTGAATGGTCATGGGGAAAGTAATTCCAAGCATCCCCATGAACACTATAGTCCTCCCTAACGGTGCCCCACTGTCGTTCACTTAAATACGGTCCCCATTGCAACCAATCCTTTTCACCACTGTAATTCTCTTTAAGTCTTTTTTCTTCTTCTTTAATCATATAGCAACGTACTTTTCGGGGGCAGAAAATACTTATTTATCCCATAAATCCATGACAATTCTTAATTTATTATACATTTTAATCCGTATATGTTGATGTATTGAGAATTTGTCAATTTAATTCGGAAACGCTAATATAAATGAATTTTATGTTGATTGAAAGCTAAAGAAATTGGTCTGGATTAAATATCCAACTCCTTTAGAATACCTTCAGCGGACTGCGTGATCTTTTTATAACAGCCATATCCCCATCTTGCAAAAAACACAATAAATATACCCATGATGACCACATACCAGATAGGAAATGAACCTTGTTGGAATATATCCTTGCCGTTCATCAATTTTGAAAATACAGGTAGACAGGTCATCATAAAAATGAAACATAGGAAGATCCCTAATCGCTGTATAGCCAGGACCTTATTTTTTGCCTTGTTATAAGAGACCAAAGTATCCTTAATATTCTGCTCCCCAATATTTATTTTTTGAATGTTCTTCAAAGATTTGAGCGTTAATATCGGAAGGCCAATTAAAAAGGCAATTGAAAATATCCCACAAGCTTGTAAAGGCCAAGTATCCAATGTATTAAAGTTGAACAGCATATATAGGGCCGAAATAAAACAAATTACGGCACCAATAGTTTCAACCATGGAGATCGTTCTAAATTTTTTGGTAAATTTTTCCTGTGTCATGTCTAATATAATTTTATCGGTTAATTTTTTTTGATGTTCCAGTTGATCACTCATTTCGGACCATACTGACTGTATTTCTTCTAAGTCCATATTTTTATTTTTTTAAAATTTGTGATTTCAGTTTTTGTTTGATACGTGAAATTCTGGTAGCGACATTGGTCGGTGTCAAACCGGTGATCACTGAAATTTCATCGTATTGCTTGCCTTCCAATAGCAAGAGCATTATTCCTTTTTCCAAAACATTCAAATTTTGGATCTGTGTATATAACAATTTTAAGCGCTCCTCAAATACAGGATCATAGTGTTCCGTTTGTTGAAGGATCACTTGGTCTATACCCACTTCATATGGCTTTCTTTTTCTTTTATTTAATCTGGTGATAGCCGTATTCAGTGCAATACGATACATCCAGGTACTTATTTTAGCCTCGTTCCTAAACGAATCGAAGGATTTCCATAACTGGTATACAATGTCTTGGTACAGATCCTTTTGGTCATCACGGTGTTCCGTATAGAAGGTTGTTATCTTAAAAATGACCCCTTCATTTTCTTTGATCAACGTGGTAAATAGTTGTTCCTTGTCCATTTTTGACGGTGTACTTTATTTATTAGTAGCTGTAGTAGATGAATTATCACATAATTCTCAAAAAAAAAATCAAAAGCACTGCTATTTTCATCCTTCGTGAAAATTAACCAATATTTATAAGCAAATGTAATTGGTGGTCAAAGGGATACGGGGGCGGGTGTCCTCCTGTAAGTTTTTAGCGATCCAAATGGGAATAAAATGGAATATAAAAAAGGTGAACTGAAAAGCTGCCTGTTTTATAGGGTAAAGTTCTTAACAAAGGTTGTTTGTATAATGGGTGTGGACAAATAATTATTGGGTTCCAATACATCCAACTGGTGCATGTATCCCAATTGAATATTGGTCTTTGCGTTGAACTTATAACCTACCCCGGCATAGAACCAGTTTCTGGAAACGCTTTTGGGCATTAGGCTCTTGGTCTGTGGCACCCAGAGCTCATCAAAAACCTGCATAAAAATGCAATGGCTGTTCTCAAATGTTTTTATCGGAAAAACAGCAGTGATCCTATATCTGAATCTGTTGGAAAAATCGGTTCCATCCTTTATATACATAGCTGATGGGTCAAGAATAACCTTGTCTGTCCACCGATGTTCTTGTCTAAACCTATGGACCAGTTCTACCTTGCCTATGTGATCTTTTATCAATACCTGTTCCCATAAGTTATTTTCCGTTACCCCGATGGCCGGATCAGGATTGGGCCGGTTGGGCCTGTTGTCAATATAGGAATAGCCCATTACCAATTCAACATGTTTGTTTAGGTGGTAGTCCAAAGAAGGGCGTATCAGAAAGGTTGCCTGTTCGTTTAAAAACGCTCCAAATCTTTCATGGATCTCATTGGAGAGACTCCAATTTTCATTAAGATCTATTCTGTTCAGGACAGTAAACCAAGTGCTTCCTTGATCCTTGAGCACAATTTCCTGGGCATTGGTTGGCGTGACAAGAGATAGGAATAAAAAGCTAAGGGCTATGGATGCTTTTATCATGGTACTGATTGGATATTATTTTTATCTGATTTTCAAAAAACCAAGTGTCAAAATTCGCCAAAATTATGATCTTTTGTATCGATATTAAAAATTAGTCCATAGGAAATAAACTGGCATCGAGACCAGGAATAAGTCGCAACGCATTTTTGAAATATACTTTTTTGAGCACTTCATCAGGAAGACCTATCCCGTACATGGCCCAAAAGGCATGGTATTTTTTATAATAAGGGAAGTATTCATCATTGGTTTCCAACACCCTAAAATAGGTAGGGAATTCTTCAGGTTTCCAACTGTCCTTTCCAAAAAGGATCCTATCCTGATAGGTTACAAAAAACGTATGCGCATTTTGGGGCTGTCTGCCAAGTTCAGCGATAACAGCGGATATGCCCACATGCATATTGGGCATTTGATCCATTAGTTCACTTAACTTCTGTAGATCATTGGCATACCAGCCCATATGAGCTGCTATAAAGTTGGTGCTCGGGTGTTTTTTAAAGATGTGGTGCTGTTCATCAATTATTTGCTGCCAAGGCGCCGGGTCAGTATCAGACCGCTTCCTTCGGGGGTGTGTCTTTAACTCCAACCAACGTTCATTGTCACCATCAAAATCGTCCCAAAAAGGTTTGGGATCAGCGGCATGGATCAGCACGGGAATACCTAATTCCCCACATTTGGCCCAAATGGGATCTAAGCGCACATCGTCTATAGCCAAACGGTTCCCTTGGGCATCTTTATTTCTCAACCCCAGACTTTTATAAACCTTTAAACCCCTGGCCCCATTTTTTACATCCTTTTCCAATTGGGCCACCGCTCTTTTGGTCCATGCCGCATCACTGGCACCTTCAAAATCAATATTGGCAAAGACGACAAACCTGTTGGGATAGTTTTTCTCAATATTGGCAATAGCACCGATGAGTTTCTCCCCAGATCCCCCACTCAGATTTACCATAATACCTTCATTGAGGGTATCCATGGCCCTAATCAACTCTGATAAATCTTGTTCGGGCATCCGATATTGGTGGCTATGAACATCTATAAAAGGAAATTTGGCCCTTTTAACTTCATTTCCAGGGGTCACCAGCGTAGATTTAGGGTTATAGGCCTCAAAATCCATCTGTTGTGCCTGCAGGGGCAATAAAAGTAAACTTGCCAAACCAAGTGTGGCCATTATTGTTATTTTATTCATCTTCAATGATTATCGTTTGTTATTCTCCTTCGAATCTCGTTGTAACAAGGCTAGGTAATCTTCCTGGGTATCTATATCCAATGCCTTGCCATCGGGATGGATCCCAAGGTTAGAATGCATGTGTTTTTTAATTAGCTCTTTGGCCCCAAAGTCTTTGTTGAGCGCTAATAAATCGGTAAAAAATCGTTGATCAAATATGGCAGGCACCCCTTCCCTATTACCATATTTTGTGGTTATCATCCCATGGGAACCTTGTAAAAAGGCATCTATCAATTTGTTGATGTATGCCGTATCTACCAAAGGTTGGTCCGCCAGGAGGATCATGACCCCCTTGGCCCTAATTTGATTTCTTAGGATATGGTCTATCCCACAACTGATGGAAGTACCCAATCCGGACTCCCAGTCTTTATTTTCAATAAAAAGAACGTCCCTTTCATTGATTTTGGACCTTATCTCACTGGCATGGGCCCCCAAAACCACCATAATATCTGTTGCATTGGACATATTCGCCTGCTTGATGGCGTTTTCCAAAAGGGTTGCGCCTTTCCACGGCAATAGCTGCTTAATACCACCCATTCGTGAACTTTTGCCGCCAGCGAGTATCAAAATAACAATCTTTGGTGCTGTTTCCTCCATTAAGTATGAATTCCTCCTCTTTTGTCTTTAAGCATTATAGGTTCCTTGTTTCGGGTCACTGCAAGGATTTCCGCCATAATGGCTATGGCTATTTCCTGAGGGGTTTCCGCTCCAATATGTAGTCCGGCTGGCCCGTGTATCTTATCAAAAAAACTGTGGGCCACTTCAGGACAGTGTTCCAAGAGATCATTTAACAATCTCTCCCTCCGTTTGGAAGGACCCAAAAGACCTAGGTAAATGGGGTTGGTGTCCTTCAATTTTAGAAGGTAGCTTAGATCTTTGGCATAACTATGTGTCATGACCACCACAGCGGTTTGTACGTCAATGCTATCCGGGTCCAAATCCTCCGGTGAAGCATTTATAAATGCATAAGCACTGGGGAAATCAAAAATGTTCTTTTCTTCCAAAGGTGTGGCAATGACGGTAACTTCCCAACCAGCTAAGGATGCCATGGAACATAATTGAACGGCATCGTGTTCGGTCCCTATGATCATGAGTTGAAAGCAAGGCTTCATTTCTTGTTTCAAAACCTGTAACTCCCCTTTTTGCATCGGGGTAGCATCAAAGTTGTGTTGTACAGGAAATTGCTTTCCGTTACCAAAATCGATAATGGTTCCCAATCCTGTAAACTCCCCTTCACGTTTCTTATAATATGAATAAAGTGAAAAAGGGTTCCTTTTCGTGAGACAATTTGCAAAGGTTTCCAAAAATGGATCATTGGGATAAAAAGGTTCCAGAAGAATATAAAGTATCCCCTCGCATCCTAAGCGATAACGCCCGTCATAGGTGATCATTTTGGGGACATTGGTTTTAAAAACACTTTTTGCCTGTAAGACTACCTCCTTTTCCACGCAGCCACCACTTACGGCCCCTACCCTTTTATCATTTTCCAAGAGCAGCATGCTTACCCCTGGTCTTCGATAGGAAGATCCATCCAAATCAACTACTGTGGCCAAAACAGCCTTGATGCCCCCTTCTTTTGCATGTTGATATTCGTGAATGATTTTTTTAAACTCGTGTGTCATATTTAGAGCAATCTTCTTGTGGGTGTAAAGGGTACTATTTCTCCCAATTTATAGGGAACATCCTTGGGATCCAATCTAATAAATCCATCGCATTGGGCCAAACTGGTCAAATCCCCAGATCCATTTTCTGTGATCAGTCGTGCAATCAGCTGTCCATGTTCCATGATGACCTTCACCCTTAAAAACAAAGACAAATTACCCCCAACGGTTATCGGTTCATCTAAAAGTACATCAAATTTTGAATTCGGAAGGGATAAGGATCTATTTAACCAATCTTTAAAATAGACATGGTAATTCGCAAAGGTGGAGGCAGGGTTCCCGGGGAAGGAAAAAATGATGGTACCGGTCTTTTTTTGGAATCCGAACCAGAAAGGTTTGCCTGGACGCTGCAAGACCCTATGGAATATTTTTTCTACTCCCAATTCTTCCAATACCTCAGGGATATAATCAAATTTGCCTTTAGAGACCCCACCACTCAAAAGCAGTACATCGTGCTCCAGTAATGCAGCTTCAACTTCCTTTTTTATGACCTCCCTTTCATCATCCAAGTGCAATTGGGTAGGTGTTATGTGTGCTTCAATGAGGGACGCAAATAAAGAGTGAATATTTGATTTTCTTATTTGGTGCGGTAAGGGACTTACATGGACGTCCACCAGTTCATTACCGGTACTGATAATTGCTATCGTCGGGAGTTTTTTTACCAGGACAGTGACCTTCCCAACGGCAGCCAATACACCTATTTCCCCTGCTTCGATCAACCTATCCTGCTGTAGTACCACGGAGCCCTTTTTTTCATCACTTCCCTGTAGATGGATATCCTGACCTTTGACTGGTCTCTTGTGTAAAATGGCATATCCATTTTCAATGGTCAGGTGTTCATACATAACCACCGTATCCGCATTCTCTGGCATGACGGCTCCCGTCATGATTTCAACACAATGATGCTCATGGCCAAGAACCGATTTGTTAGATCCTGCAGCGACTATGGCCTCTATCTTCAATTTATGGATACCATGTTCAATGGCTTGGTAGTTTAAGGCAATACCATCTTTGGTCACCCTATCAAAAGGAGGAAAATCCCGATCTGCCTTTATATTTTCTGCCAATACCCTGCCTATTGCCCGCTGCAAGGGTACTTCTTCCGTACCATAATCCTGTTTATGGGCCAATACTTTATTGTAAGCTTCCTGAAATGTGATCATTATTACATAGTAATTTGTAGTCCATTGACGATCAAAACCCGCACCCCAACCATAAAGACCAAAGTGGCGGTGGTTAATTTAATGCCCTTTCCCGTTAGTTTGTTCAAGCTTATACGAATCCCCAATTGTCCTCCAATAAGAACGGATGCCAAAAGGGCGATACCTTCCCATAGCGGAATTTGGAACGTACCATTGGAAATAAGCCCTGCAATTCCAGAAATGGAATTCACTAAAATAAAAAAACTGGCCAAAGCCGCAATTTTTATAGATTTTTCCCAGCGCATATGGTTCAGTATGGGGGCCAAAAAAATGCCACCCCCAATGCCCACCAAGCCAGATAGCAATCCTATGGCCCCTCCCAAGATATAGGTGAGATAAGGAGGGTATTTATGCTTGATCTCTTCTTGGGTAGGAAGTTTTATGGTCTGTATGACCAGGGCCAAGGCCGATATGATCAAGGCGGCCCCTAAAATGATAAAGAATATATTTTCTTGCAATCGGAAAGAGGCTCCCAAAAATGCCAATGGAATACTGGTGACCACAAAAGGGACAAATTTTTTAAAATCCAGATACCCTCTTTGGTAATATAGCCAGCAACTACCACTGACTACAATGAGATTGCAAAGTAGTGCCGTGGTCCTGATATCAAAGAAGCTGGTAAAAACCAGGGTCAGAATGGCCAAATAACTTGAGCCGCCTCCAAAGCCAACGGAAGAATATAAAAGGGCAATCGTAAAAAAACCTAAGCAGAGCACTATGAGCTCATTGGGGTTTAAGAGCATACGGCAACATACGTGTTTATGCCCCCATGTACTGAGTATAGGGCTATTTCAGAAAATTCATTCTTTAATTGTTCCAGGGCAAGAGCACTTCGTTTACCGGATTGACAAATCAAATATATCGGTTTCTTTAGATCGATATCATCATAGCGGTCCTTTAATTCATGTAAAGGAATATGTATTGAATTCGGAATTTTATAGGCTTCAAACTCTTCTTGGGTCCTTACATCTATAATTTGAACCGTGCCCTGTGAGTTAATGAGATCTTTTAATTGGTCTACCGTAATTTCTGAAAATGGAGATGCGGACACGATACCGTAGGTATTCTTTAGTCCTATGATGTTTAAACTTTCCTCCTGAAGGGAAAAACTCATTTTCTTGATGGTTTGGTCCAAGGCATTATAAAGTAACAATTTTCCTTTCAACACCTCTCCTATTCCCGTTATCATCTTAATCGTTTCCAAGGCCTGAAAATTGCCAATGATACCCGGAAGAATTCCTAGGACTCCGTTGATATTGCAATTGGGTATTTCATCTATCGTTGGCATATTTGGAAAGAGGCATCTATAGGTAGGCCCCCCTTGGTAGTTGAATACGCTCACCTGCCCTTCAAAACCTTGTAACCCGCCATAAACAAACGGCTTGTTCAGCATTACACAGGCGTCGTTTATCAGATATCGGGTTGGAAAATTATCAGAGGCATCAATAACAATGTCGTAATCCTTTATTATATCCAACGCATTGGAAGCCATTAAAAAGGTATCATAGCCCCTTAATCTTGTGTTGGTGTTTTGGGCCTTTAATTTTTTAAAGGCCATCTCCAGTTTAGGTTTTCCTATGTCCCTTTCGGTATATAACACCTGACGGTGCAGATTGGATATAGATACAACATCTTGTTCTACCACCCCTAAGGTACCTACTCCCATAGCGTTCAAATATTGAAGCACCGGCACGCCCAAACCACCGGCACCAACAATCAGTACGCGCGCTTTCATAAGTTTCTTTTGGGCCTTGGGCCCAAACTCCTTTAGAGCGGTTTGCCTTATGTATCTATTGGGATCCAAAATTATGTCAGTTTTAATATAGCCTCTTCATATTCCTCTTTGGAATTCGCGTTCAATAAAATCTGTTCCTCTGCTGGAAATACCAAATGCACGTCCGAATTGATGAGGAATTTCCTTGGACATGTACTTGTACCGTTTATCAGATGTGTTATGGATTGTTTTAATCCTTCAATTTCCCAAATAGCGCATAAGGGCTCGGGCAATCTATTTTCTTTTCCTGCAAAGGCCGTAGCAACCTTTTTGGGGTTTCTTTCGGCAATCAATTGTTTGACTCCCTTTAAATCCATCAACGGCAGGTCACACGCCAATACCAACCAAGCAACATTGGGATACTTCTTATGGGCACTTAAAATTCCATTATAAGGGCCTCTGTGTTCGTTGTTGTCCAAGATATAATGGATACCCTTTGGCATCTCGTTCACCTGTTCGGACCGGATGCTGAGAAAGGTTTTATCACAAACTTCCTCCAACATATGGTACAGATGTTCCCTTTGGGGAAGCTCGTGATAAACGATGGCACCTTTGTCGGTACCCATTCTCATGCTTTTCCCTCCGGAGAGAACCAATCCATATATTATTTCCTTGGACATACAAGTTTTGTCTTTTGTTTATTTCTTAAAGGAAAAAATCCCTTTTGTTCAATGTTGTGCAATTATCCTCCTATTGAAGTCATGGAACTATCAAAGACAGAGGAATTATTTTTTTGGGCCTCAAATCCTGTTTTGGCCCTACTGCCTATCGCTTTTAAAATGTGCAGTTTAATGTTTTCTTCTGCATTTTCTTTTCGCAGCACCTCCCGTAGGTTCATACTGGGCTTCCCATAGAGGCAGGTGATCACGTCTCCGGTGGCGGAAATGCGCAGTCTATTGCAGGTGCCACAAAAGGTTCTGCTAAAGGACGGGATGAGACCAAAAGTCCCCTTATGTCCCCTAATCTTATAGTTGATCGAGGTTGATGTCCTGGGCGATTCCAACGCTTCAATATGGGGATAGGCCGTGGCTATATGCTTGTAAATGTTCTTATAGTCCCACTTGATGGTATTGAAAGATTTGGTACCACCATTAAAGGGCATTTCCTCTAGAAATCGGACCGCGACATCATAATGTTTCATTACATCCAGGATGGGTAGAATATCTTGGGTGTTCTGGCCATCAAGAACAATAAAATTGATCCTTACATTAAAGCCTTCGGAAATGAGTCGAATCAAATTTCCGTAAACTGTATCATATTCATTCCGCCGGGTTATGGTATCAAAGGTTTCTTTATGGATGGCATCCATACTGACATTGATATTGGTAATGCCCAACTCCTTGAGCTCATTGATATATGGGCCTATCAAGGTAGCGTTTGTGGTAATGGAAATATCTTTCAATCCTTCCAATGCGGCCATTTGTCGTAAAAGTACCATCAGATCCTTGCGAACAAAAGGCTCTCCACCTGTGATCCTTATTTTATCGATACCTTGTTTCACCATGATCTTACTAAGGGTAAATAGTTCCTCAATGGTGAAAAGTTTATCGTTCTTTGCAAAATTGATGCCTTCTGCCGGCATGCAGTAATTGCAGCGAAGATTACACCGGTCCGTGACCGCCAATCGCAGGTAGTTTATTTTTCTATTATGGTTGTCAATCAACATCTAACTACATTTATACATTCTAAACATCAGGGTTACTACAAAGATAGGCTATCCACCACTAACCGGAGGGATCAAAGCTATCTCATCGTTGGCGGTAACAGCAGTTTCGTTTTCCGCAAAGGAGCTGTTCACTGCTATGGCCAAAGAGGATAGGGAATTTAGCTTTGGATATTTCCCTCCCAAATAATCCTTCAACTCTCCTACCGTTTGGATGTTCAATGCCTTTTCCTCAGTGGAATCCAATTTGATGGAAGAACTGCCAATGATATCTTTGGTGATCCCAAATAACAATATGGTCATACTTATCCTATTATTTCTTTTTCCGGTACTCTCAGCATGTCCGGATTTTTTACAAATGGCTGCTGTGTCAATCTATTGCCGGTCGCTGCTTTAAATGCGTTGGCAATGGCTGCCCCTGCAGGCGGTAGAGCTGGTTCACCCAATCCCGTAGGCGACAAATCATTTTGAATGAAATGGGTTTCAATGGCCGGTACTTCCCTCATTCTGATAAGCCGGTATCTATCAAAGTTATTGGCAATGGGCTTCCCTTCTTCAAACCCGAAATCGCCATACATGGCATGTCCAATACCATCTATAATTCCCCCTTCGATTTGGTTCAATGCCCCCAAAGGATTTACCACAATTCCACAGTCGACCACACAGCTCACTTTTTTAACCACAGGAACCCCATCCTCTACTTGCACATCTGCAACTTCGGCCACATGGGTATTATGGCAATAATAGGCCGCAAATCCTTGGTATATTCCGGTTTCTTTTTTGCCCCAGCCCGATTTCTCAACTGCAACTTTTATGACTTCCTCCATGCGCTCCGGGGAGTACTGGATACGGTCGTCCGTAGTACCTTTTACTTTTTGCAGTAGATCAAGTCTCATTTGTACGCGATCCACCTCCATGGTTTCTGCAAGCTCATCAAAGAAACTTTGCTCTGCAAAGGCCAGGAAATTGGTGTAAGGGGCCCTCCAGGCACCTGTTGTAATATTACTTTGGTAATTGGCAACATCAACTTGATAGTTTTCAATGGCACCAGCAGGGAAAAAGTTGGGGATCAGGCCATACATGTTGGTATTGATGGCGGCTTCTTTAAGGTGGTAGGCTGTAATTTGACCGTCTTTGATAGCGGCCTTGATTCTATATTTAATGGCCGGCCTATAAATCCCGTCCATCATATCATCCTCTCTGGAAAATACCAGTTTCACAGGTTTCTTGGCCAAGTGTGAGATCTCAGCGGCTTCCAAGACAAAATCCCCGTACAATCTGCGTCCAAATCCGCCACCCATGCGGGTCATTTCCAAGTGAATCTGATCTACATCCCTATCCAATAATTCGGCAACATTCTGTGCGGTACGCTCCGGAGTCTGTATAGGACCCACCAAATGTATCTTTTCTTCGGTAACATCGGCGAAGAAATTCATAGGTTCCATGCAGTTGTGGGGAAGAAATGGGGAGTGATAGGTACGCTCCACAATTTTATCCGCTGCGGCAAAGGCCATTTTGATATCACCGTCCTTTCTTAGGGTCTCCACCTTGTTGCCATTCAATAGATCCGTCAATATTTTGTCGTGATCGGCCGTACTCTCCAATTTGGTGTCTTCGGTCCAGACCGCCTTTAGGGCATTCTTTCCTTTCATGGCTGACCAGGTGTCGGTTGCCAACACAGCTATTTTATTGCCAAATTTGATGACATCCAAAACCCCTGCCATATTTCTGGTCTCCGCATCATCGAAAGATTCCAATTTTTGTCCGAAAGCAGGGGGCCTTAAAGAAGCGGCATAAACCATCCCTTCTTTTTTGTAATCCATCCCAAAAAGTGATTGGCCCGATATTATTTTATCGATATCAACATTCTTGACATCCGTATTGATTATTTTAAAATCTTCTGGATTCTTTAAAACCACATTTTCCGGCACCTCCATCTGGGCGGCTTCTTTGACAACGTCTCCATACCCAAGCTTCTTTCCTGCTGCATTGGTTATAACCCCTTCATGGGTAGTACATTCGGACGGATCAACACCCCATTTTTTTGCTGCCGCATTTACCAACATCTGCCGGGCTGTTGCCCCAGTTTGGCGCAATGGTTCCCATCCAAATCGGATAGACTGACTTCCTCCGGCCACTTGTCTAGTATAATTTTTGGTGTCCAAAATACCTTGCTGTACATATACATTGTTCCAGGCAACATCCAATTCCTCGGCAATCAACATGGGCATTGAGGTCTTCACCCCTTGTCCAATTTCAGGATTGGGCGAGAAAATGGTTACGGCACCATTGTCCGCGATTTTTATAAAGGCATTGAAGTCGTTGAAATCCAGTTGGGATATATCTACAGGTGGCTTCGCTTTGGGAGAACAGGCAGTAAACAGGTTAAAACCTATCAGGAGTCCGCCGCTCGCCAAGGATGACGTTCTTATAAATCCTCTTCTACTAAAGGTTAATTTTGATGATGTCGACATTTTTTTGAATTTTAACTCTGGTTGGCTGTAACCGGAATAAGAGTTTTGTAAATAAAACAGGTCAAGGACCTTGATGATCTTCTATCCCATATTGTTGGCAGCGGTCTCCACTGCTTTATGGATACGGGTGTAGGCGGCACATCTGCATATGTTTCCGTGCATGGCGCTTTTAATTTCTTCTGAGGTTGGATTGGCGTTTTTTTCCAGAAAAGCCGAGGCTGTCATAATTTGTCCGGCTTGGCAGTACCCACATTGTGGAACATCTACCTCTTTCCATGCTTTTTGTACGGGATGGGAAGCATCGGCCGACAATCCTTCTATGGTGGTTATGGATTTTCCCTCTACTTGGGCAACAGTTAGGGAACAGCTCCTAACGGCATTGCCGTCCAAATGAATGGTACAAGCTCCGCATTGCCCAATACCACATCCAAATTTGGTACCTACCAAATCCATATGGTCCCTTAATATCCAAAGGATGGGGGTATCCTCGCCAACTTCTACGGTTTGGGTTTCCCCGTTCACTTTTAATTGATAGGAAGGCATAATATAGGTTTTAAATTAAATTGGTTTCCTTTTAATTATCAAGTTAAAAAAAATATAAAGGAGACACTTGTTTTTAACACTTTGTTAAAGGTAATTTAATATTTTTCTGGCCTAAAAATTCCAATCCTGTTTATTAACATAATTTTTTCACAACGCATATACTTAAAATTATATTTGTGCGTTCTGCTTGGTGAACCTATATAAATTAGAAAATGAAAATATCAATAAAGATAATCGCCTTTTTTTGTGTCCTAGCCCTAGCTGTTTCCTGCGGAAATGCAGAGGATGACGTAAATTTTAACGTAAACCAAAATGGTGAGTTGGGAGAAGGGAAGCCGGTGGATGACTGTTTAAATCTAGGGGAGAACGAGCTTATCCTATCCATTCAGGACCAATACACCACCCTACCAGGAAAAATCTCCATATTTTTTAAGGTCTCTGACAAGGATGGTGCCCCGGTCTCTGGATTAACTGCGGATAAGTTTACCATCTATGAGCAAGGAAGGAACGATGCTTGTTTCAATACGATTTCTACCTCTGAATCCTTTGCCCGAATTTCACCGAATACCCAAATATTCAAGAACAATACTTTGTTGGTATTGGATTTGAGTAACAGTGTTTTGAGCAGCAGTTTAACCGAATTGAAATCGGCCTCCGCCAGTTTTGTGAACAATGTTATGCCAGATCCGTCCATAGAATCTGTAAAAATGGCTATTTATTGGTTTGATGGGGAGAACAAATTGCACCTATTGAATCCTTTGACGGCTTCCAAATCAGAATTATTGAATTCCATAGACGGTATTACCGACGATATCAGTAATGACCCTTCCACGGATTTATATGGAGCTGTCATCAAAGCTACGGATATAGCCACCGATCTATTGAACAAGAGCACACAGAACAATAATATTGGCGCAGCATCCGTAGTTGTATTTACGGATGGAACAGACCAAGCTTCCAGATATACCGAGGCTGCAGCATTGAAGAAGGTTAGGGAAGCCAATGCCAACATTACCTTCTATTCCATAGGATTGGGTGCTGAAATTGATACAGAGGTCCTTAAAAAGATCGGTAAGACCTTTAGTGTATTTGCAGGAAACAAAGCAGAGTTGGAAAATACCTTTAATGCCATTTCAGAAAGGGTATCCGAAAGGGCCAACAGTTTCTATTTGTTTGAATATTGTACGCCTAAAAGAGACGGCAGTGGTGAAAATAATCTAGCCATACAAGTAAGATCAGGTAACAAACAAGGCGCTGTACAAACAAAATTCAACGCCAAAGGTTTTACCGGAGGTTGTAAATAGAAACACCAACTTCATCATATACAAAAAGGGAACATCTTAATTTGATGTTCCCTTTTTTTATTCTCCCAATTCGGCAGTATGGGTAGGGTTTTTGGA
The DNA here is from genome assembly GCF_037203765.1 of Sediminicola sp. 1XM1-17. Taxonomy (NCBI): domain Bacteria; kingdom Pseudomonadati; phylum Bacteroidota; class Flavobacteriia; order Flavobacteriales; family Flavobacteriaceae; genus Sediminicola; species Sediminicola sp. 1XM1-17. The sequence continues at coordinate 244,235 of NZ_JBBCAS010000002.1, forward strand.
TTTATAGTTGTTCTACTTATACAACAACTATAAAGAACTACCGACATCCTAAACTTAATTATAAGAACCAAAAACAATTTCATTATGGATGTGATCAACGAAATTATTCAGGAAAGCCCAATTGGGACATGGTCCTTAGGTTATAAAAGTGCCATACTGCTATTGTTTTCCAGTATTGTAATTACCTTGTTTTGTATGTTGGTCCTACTACTGAAATACGGTCCCCAAATGACCATAGTATACGGCTATTAAACTACTTCCTTAGAATCAGGGCATTTTTAAAATTGCTCTTGTCCCCGTTCAATCGGATAAGGAATCCATTGATGATGGCATAGTCAATCTTATTGTCCTTCTCCAAGACAAATGTAGGGTTCATTCCTGCTCTCAGGTTCAGGGAGGGAGCTTTAAAGTCCTTGCCTACTATTTGAATGGGCAGATGGGTATCCTTCTTACCTGTTGGCAAACTTTCCAATCGCACATAGGTGTAGCCTTGTTTCAAAAACTTGAGTACTTCAGCTTCCTTTAGTGATTCCAGCGACTTAAATATTTCGGGGTGCACTTTCCCTCCCTTGACGGTGTAGCCGCTGGCATCCAAGGTTTCATAACCATAAAATGTAGAAAGGTCCCCTTGATCGGCCACTGTACTGCTGTAATAAAATGATGAGTGACTGGCATTGTCCACTTCGGAGCGATGTATTCCCACATCCAGAGTATAATTGTGGCCCAATAAATTATAGGTAAGTCCTTTTATTTTTAGGTCGAACAACATCCGGTCGTTTTCTGGGATTTTCTCGTAATCCTCCAATGGGATATTCTTATAGTTCTCTTTGGCGATCGTATAAATAGCCGATAGTATGGAAACGTAGTTCAGTTTTCGGATTTCCTGTTTTTCTGGATCACCGGGATAACCACCAGACTCAATAAGGATAGCACTGGTACCCCATTTTTGAATATTGTCTCCAAAAGCCCTCGGTTCAAAATCGTCATTGTAACGGCCAACTTGGCCAGGGGCGTATTTCTGGATGATACGGTTCATAAAAACAATCACTTTCATGGCATTTCCCCTAACATCATTGATATCCTTTTCATAGTTATAGGCTGGTGCCAGATAAGAAATGGTGGCCGGTTTTTCTGTACGTTCCGCATTATAGTATGTACTCTGGTCATGGAGGTTGAATCCAAAATCAGCATCCAAGGAGTCCCGGACTTTTTTGAGGGTCCTTCCCTCAGGGGATTGTAACATGAGCGCATCCCTATTGATATCTATCCCCAATCTATTTCTTCTCGTGTAGGCTTCAGCTCCATCAGGATTCAACATGGGCAGGAAGTGCAAGGTAATATTGCTCAGGATCGCATTCTTCTCTTCCGAAAAGGTATCCCCATTTAAAAAATTGATAATATCAAAAATAGCCTGGGTGGCCGTTGGTTCATCACCATGCATTTGGGACCATAAAAAAACACTGGTCGGACCCGTACCTATGCTGATCAAAGATAAATTTCTTCCCTCAATGGATTTTCCGACCACTTTTACGGTGTATTTTGGATCCGCTTTTAATCGATTTATCAGGGGCTGTAGTTCCTTGTGTTTTATTCTTCTTTTGGTCAGGGATGGCTCCTTAAACTGTTCGTAAGTATCATATAATGCCGTTGTAATATCATTTTCTTGGGCCGAAGAATCGGCGGCGATAAAAAATAGGCAGCACATTATTATCAATTTCATTTTCATGCTAGTTTGTTTTTTGAGGTGTGGGTTTAAAATTTAAATCTATGGTAGCCTTTTTTACTCTTCTTAAAAAGCGGCGGCCTGGATCCGTTTTTTCAGTTCTATAGGCATCGTCCTTTTCCAACCAATAGGGATGATCCACAAAGTTGGTATATTCATAATGTCCAATGAGATACTCAATATCGTATTTGCTTTTTAAATACTCCACCAACCAAATATTGGAACGCCGTTGGGCCCTGGTAAGCCTTTTTCCTTTAAGTCCGCCCACATTTTCAATCCCTAGGGCAACATGGTTCAGACCAATGACGTGTCTGGCCATTAAGGTTTCAGGCATCAATCTATAAATGGTCCCGTCCCGATCCACCAAGAAATGGGAGGAAACATTTAGGTTACTGGCAGTTTGTATTTGATCTCTCCAACTTGGAAGCTTTACGTTGTAAAACACGTCATAGGATCCTTGAAAAGTAGGAATCGCGGTCCAATGTAAAACGATCATTTTAGGAGTGATCCGAGCAGAATCTGGTTCCATGCCATAACGGTCAGCCATATAATCATTCGTGAGGGAAATGCGCTCTTCATTGAAAATAACAGGTTTGTCCACAATAACACGGGATACTGAGCAGGAAACGAAGGTTAGCAAGATTATGATAAGAATTGCTTGTTTCAAATTTAAAAGATGTTTTAATCTGCCCTAAAAGTACAACTTAGGGAGTTTTGTCGACAACAAGAATGCTATCTTTTTTAACCACATAGTAGATCATTACCTTTCTTCTGCCCCAATCCAGGGCCTTGGGTCTATCTACCCCCATATAGATATCTATTCTATTGCGCCAACGTGTAGGCATCTTATCCTTTACCAAATAAATTTGGGAAGAGGTATCTATACGAACCATGGTGTTGTGTTTGAGTCCCTTGTTAATCAAATCCCGAGATACTGCAATACACTTCATACCTGGTTTCAAGGTATCACCCCAGGCTGTAATATTGGAGTGTTTGGCTGTGGTTTGGGAGGGCAAGGAATTGTATGCGGTTGCGGTAACCCTAACAGAATCCCATACCAAGACCTCTGTGTACACCATTTTTTTTGGGGTACACGAAATCACATGCATTGTGGCTATAAGGAGGACTGCGACTATGACAGCCAAAGAGATTTTGGAAGTGGTTTTCTTCATACAATTAAATCATCCGTTCATTATTTAAAGTTACTAAATATCACTTTCCATTCATGACCTGACTTTTACCATTCCAAGCTTTGTTGCCGCTCATAAAACTAATATAAACGTCTTCTACGGTTAAAAAACCAAGAAAATCCCTGTGAAATGATCCAGTCCATTATTGTACACTGACAAATGTATTTGACTTAAATTATTTAAAGTTACAACAAATCCCATGTAGAGTATTATTTTTAAAAATCATTAATCCTTTTTGTTATGAAAATTTTTAAAAGAATCGTCCTAGTGGTTATTGTCCTTTTGGTCGTTGCAATATCTTTCAATTATCCCAAACTCAATATAATTTCCGGATATGCTGCCAAAAATATGGCCTCAAGTGTTTTTATTGCCCACAGGAGTCCAAACTCCGTCAATGAAAACGACAACAATGTCCCTTTGATCAAGTTGGCGAAAACGGAAGTGGATAGTGGACATAAAACGGCATCTTCCGCTGTTTTTGGTTTTATGGAAAGGAAAGCAGTTTACAGAGAAGGATTGGGAAGTGTGCTGATCAATGATACCTATGACCACAATAATATACCATTGCGTCCAAATCGTGAAATGGTAAAAAACCAGCTTCCATTCCCCTATGGTAACCACGGTAAAAAGGATACTATCTTTTCCAATGTGGATTATCAACAATTGGCCAAAGCGGTAAATAATGCTTTTTTGGAACCTGACATCAAAAAAACCAGATCTGTTTTGGTATCCTATAAAAATGAGATCATAGCGGAGCAATACGCAGAAGGCTTTGGCCCAAACACCCCTATTCTGGGCTGGTCCATGACCAAAAGTGTTTTGGCAACCCTATATGGGATTTTAGAGTACCAAGGAAAATTAGCCGTTGATGATCGTGTGCCAATAGCTGCTTGGAAAAAGGATGGGAGAAAGAATATTGCCATAAACCATTTGTTGAGGATGCAGAGTGGATTGGAATGGGAAGAGGATTATACCAGAATTTCTGATGTGACCAAGATGTTCTTCATGGAATCTGATATGACGCAGTCACAAGTATCAAAAAAGGCTATAGGGAAACCTGAGGAAATCTGGAACTATTCTTCTGGCACTTCAAATCTACTATCCGGACTTCTACAAAACTATTTGGAGGATAAACAGGCCTATTTGAACTTCCCTTATCAGTCATTGATAGATAAAATAGGAATGCACTCCATGATTATAGAAACCGATATGGCCAATAATTTTGTGGGATCTTCCTATGCCTGGGCCAATACAAGGGATTGGGCAAAATTTGGGATATTGTATCTCAATAAAGGTCATTGGAACGGACAACAACTATTCTCGGAAGATTGGGTCCAATATATTACTACCCCCACCTCCGGTTCAGAGGGTATCTATGGCGCCCATTTTTGGTTGAATGCCGGGGGTATCTATCCGGACGTGCCACGGGATTTATTCTCGGCGAACGGTTATGAGGGGCAATACGTTTTTGTAATCCCTTCCAAGAATCTGGTGGTGGTCCGTACAGGGTTGGCGGAGGATCCAATTTTTAATGTCAATGAATTTTTGTCGGAGATCATCGGGGCGATTAGATGAATCACGGTACATCAAGGGAGCTAATGATGATAACAAGGGGAGTTTGGTATTATACCATCCAACCCATAATTTGTTTTCGGACATTGATCCAAAAAAGATAAGAGGCTGGGGAGGTTTTATCCACAGTTTCGGATAACTGGAACAAATTCTGCTCAAAAGCAAGCACATCTTCCTCCTTTATGGCCCCTTCGCCCAAATCATGATAGGCCATGGACCAATCAGTGAAGTTTCTATGTGGAATATGCCCTTCCCATAACAATTTTACATGATGATGCCTTTCATCTCTTTCTATATTCGCGTAGAGATTGTCAATATCTTTGGAATCACCTTCTATTATTTGAACGAAAATATCATTGTGGAAGACCAAGCAGCCCGTTATTCCAAATTTCTGGTTGTTGGTGCGAGATGTTTTCAAAATTTCAAATATTTTGATGCTATCCGTATCCTGGTTTGCTTTTGAGCAATAGACTAGTTCGAACATCGCTATTCATTTGGAGATAAGACTTTTTTCAATAGGCAACAATTATCTGATAATTAGTGGCTTACTATATAAATATACGAAATTTGTCCGTATTTGAGAATTCGATCTCATTTAAAATGAAGAAGTATTTGGTTGTTCTAAGCCATCCAGCCCATAACCTGTTTTCTTACATTTAACCAAAACAGGTAGGATGCAGAGGTAGTTCTATCCACCACTTGGGACAGCATAAAAAGGTTTTGTTCAAAAAGGTGGGTGTCTCCGGGGGTCGATTCTTGCTCATTCAGATTATGGAAGGCCATGGACCAAGAATCAAAACTTCTCTTGTTGATCTCACCTTCATATAATGTAACCACGTCCCAATGCCGACTATCTTTTGAAATCTTGGAGTAAAGCTCTAAAACGTCCTTTTTTTTACCTTCCAAAATCTGAACAAAGGTAGATTTATGGTAAACCAAACACCCTGTAACATTAAGGGAATTGTTGGTCCTTTCAGCAGTTTCCAAAATATCCAAGATGGCATTTTGGTCCGTACTTTTTTTTGCTTTGGAAGAATATACTAATTCGTACATAAATGATGGAAGTAAAAGTCAAAATTACGATTAAATATTCGACTTAATGGTACTCCTTAAGATTAAACAAAAAATATTTAAGGAGAAAGGCTAAAACCACTATGGATACGGCTTTAGGCATATATATAATCCATCTTTCAATGCTAACGGCTTTATTTTAAAATACTTATTAGGAAATTTGTAGTTTTCATAAAATCATAGATATCCTCTTGTAGTATTCCCAATTTTTTGCAATTCTATTAAGTAGGGACTTTCCTTTAGATTTTGTTTAATCGTATTCTTGATTTTCAACCAGCGGACAAGACCTCAAAAAACCACATTTTCTTTCCCTTTTCAACCTCAGGAAAAGGAGCTGATCACCTTTTTTATCCTTTTGAAAAATACGTTTTCATGGGCTGAAAATAATGTTCATCCCAACCTTTGATGTAATGTTCCCCGCTTTCGGGAACTTTGGAATGAACCAATGTCAGTTCCGTGGTTCCGTTATCTCCAGCCAGTAATACTTCAATTTGGGAATCTTCCTCATGAGGCTCAAACTGTGAGGTCCTCCACGACTGGACAATTCTTTTGTTCTCCTCTAGAATTAGGTTTTTTCCTGTAATGTATCCGTCCCATGCGGTAAAAGATTCACCAACTTTATTGGAAGCGGTGGCCTTTCCCCCTGTCATTGCGGTATGTCCAGTACTACTTAGCCAGGTGTCATAAATGGCTTGGGGAGTAGTGTTTAAGGTAGTTTTTAAGGTGAATTCCATCCAGAAAAAAAATTATTCCAGTTCTTCCTTTAGGTTTTTCAGTCCTTCATCAAAATCATCACCGATCATTTTTTCCATATCCATGAATACCATCATTAAATTCATGGGATAGTCCATGCTACCACTGAAGCCCCAGGATACCTTGGTGTTATTCGCATCAATTTCTTCTGTGGTCATGTATGCCAAGGCAGTGGATTCAAAGGGTTCAAAAAACCTAAGCTCATAATCTACCCGATTGCCCTCTGCTATTTTCAATATTTCCTGCGCTCCTTTGCCAACATCATCATTATCACTTTCCCAGGCTGCAACAAACCCTACCGTTCCATCCGTACCTTCATAGGTTTTTTTCATATCCGGGTCCATTAAGGCCCATTTGCTAAAATTGTCTTGGTTTTTTAAATGCTTGATATAATCAAAAACTACTTCCTTGGGCTTGTTAATTAATATCTCACGCTCAACGGAATAGTCTTTCTTGACAAAAATGGCAGCTATCAAAGGGATTGCAATTACAACGGCCAGGCCGATCAGGATTTTCTTTAACATGTGGTCTATTTTAGTTGGTTATTATGGTTCTTTCCAAAATGAATCCAAACAATTACGGATTACAATTGTTTGGAGGCATTTGGATCGGATATGGTAAAGATAACCAAATATTGCCTTGGTGTTGGACAGGAATTATTAAAACCAAAATTGGATTACAACCAAAAAAATAGTCCCTACCACAAGTAGGGACCACTTCACAACATTATTTTTCCAAACCTTTGGAAGTAATTTACTTTAGCCGTGTAGAGTAAAAAAAAACTTCATTTTCAATAGTGTTCTCGTAAAAAGGGCTTCGTCTTCATTGGCGGAGCCTTTTTTCATGATCTTGGGGCCGCTTTAAAAAAGAAAATGATCAACCCTCCAAAAAGCTTTCAATGATAGGGTTGGCCCTAATCTTATCCGACTCTAAAATATATAACCTTACACCTGAGTAAGATCCTCCACCGAAGCCAGACACTCGTGCGGATTCCTGTTCGTTCTTGACCAATGCGCCTATGCCCTGATCCTCCAATAACCCCTTCAGAAGTATAACGTCTACTTCACTTCCAGTAAAGACACTTACGTATTTGTTCTTTGATTCCATATCACCTGTTTTATTCCGCGGAAATGGTCTCCGCATTATACATAAAGGAGTCCTGCATTTTCTCCATTCGATTGTCAAACTTGGTGCCAAACATAATGTATTGGCATTTTTCTATACTTTCTGGAATACGGATCACACTGGAATAATCACCAGCATTAACCAAAAATTCGGTATCCTCTACCATGAACAATTTTAATTGCCCCAGATGTATCCCGTTGAGATAAAAGATACGACTTAATCTCTTAGGTGTTGCAATAACAATATCTGTTCCCAGATATATTTCCTCCCGCTGCAATTCTATGTTGTGTTCCTCATAGGCACAATACACCCTTAAATCCGTACCATAGATAAATTCCTTGAACTTTTCTGCCAAGTCCAAGGCCGATTGCTTGTCCTTTACATAGATCAATGCCCGTGGTGAATCTTCAAATGCCGCTGCCCCCAGTTTCTGAACGGTGGCGATGATCATGGCCGTAGTTTTTCCAGCTCCTTTTGGGGCTATTGCAAAAAGGCTACTCCCCCCTTTTATTTTGGAAATCACTTCTTTTTGAAATGGTGTTGGGACATCAATCCCAATACGAGCTATATTTTCTTTTAGGACAGGATGTATTTTTTTAAATGACATAGGTAAAATCAGCTATTTAATTATAATTCTTACAGGATTTGGCATGGAACAATACTGTAAATGACAAAAAATGGTTTTTCCACCACACATTTTCCATGGTACACAACATTAATTTCATGACCCTCTACATTGTAGCTACTTTAGTGGTGTACAAAATAGACATAAGAATTTTTCATTTTCATATAGTGTTCTCTTAAAAGGACTTTATCTTCTCGGATAAGGTCCTTTTTTAATTTTATAAGTGTTGACAGATAGATGCTGTTATGGAATCCATTTGTTTTTGCCGAAATCTGGTTTTCTCTTTTCAAGAAAAGCATTTCTGCCTTCTTTCGCCTCTTCGGTCATGTAGGCCAATCGGGTAGCCTCCCCAGCGAATACTTGTTGTCCCACCATACCATCATCTGTAAGGTTCATGGCAAATTTCAGCATTTTTATAGATGTTGGAGACTTCGCCAAAATTTCTTGTGCCCATTCAAAAGCGGTGTCCTCCAATTCCTCGTGCGGGATAACGGCGTTCACCATGCCCATTTCATAGGCTGCTTGTGCAGTATAATTCCTACCAAGAAAAAATATTTCCCTAGCCTTTTTCTGTCCTACCATTTTTGCCAGATATGCAGACCCATATCCCCCGTCAAAGCTGGTGACATCGGCGTCTGTCTGCTTAAAAATGGCATGCTCCTTACTGGCAAGGGTAAGGTCACAGACCACATGAAGGCTGTGTCCCCCTCCCACGGCCCAACCTGGGACCACTGCAATAACGGCTTTGGGCATAAAACGGATCAACCGTTGGACCTCTAGAATATTTAAACGGTGCATACCGTCTTCCCCTACATATCCCTGGTGTCCCCTTGCCTTTTGATCACCACCGCTACAAAAGGAATACACCCCATCTTTGGTAGAGGGGCCTTCTGCAGAGAGCAATACTACGCCAATGGAGGTATCCTCCTGTGCGTCGTAAAAGGCTTCGTACAATTCTTTAGTGGTCTTTGGCCTAAAGGCGTTGCGCACATCGGGGCGGTTAAATGCGATACGGGCTACCCCATCACATTTTTTATAGGTTATATCTTCAAATTCCTTGACTACTTTCCAGTTGATCTTACTCATGATTTGTGATTATAAACATTTTCAAAATACAAAAATAACGCTTCTAGACGCGATAGAAGCCAATAGGGCTACTGATTTTTGGCTTCAATCCATTTGGCCAAATATTTGGTGCTGGCCATGGAATGGTGCAGCAACATGGAACCAATGAAATTGCCGGTTCTATGCGCTGGAAGCCTATCGAACACTGAATTGATCCGCTCCAACAGACGCTCCTCCAACAGACTCTTGTTATATACTTGATCGATGATAGCCACTCCGTTTTCTTGACATTTTTTCCATCTATGCTTATAGGTATAAAGTGCTACGGCATGATCTGCAATGCCTTTTGCATCATTGGAGATCATACCACTCCACGGAAGGTTGTCATTCATACCTTCTGCACCTATATCCGTTGAAACACTGGGCGTACCACAGAGCATGGCGTCTACCAATTTCCCCTTAATCCCTGCCCCAAATCGGAGGGGGGCCAAACTTACCCTGGCCTTCCCTACTACCTCCTTGGCATCCTCTGCCCTACCCATGACCAAAAATCCCTCTTTCGGTTGGTTTAACTGCAGCACTCGCTCCGGTAGGTAGGCTCCATAGATCCTTAGGTTTACAGTGGGTAATTGTTGTCTTATTTGTGGCCAAATTTCATCCTTCAGCCATCGGATGGCATCTATGTTGGGAGCATGTTTTCCGTTACCGATGCAAATAAAATCTTTTCTGTCCCCAAAGGGCAGCCATTTTGATTGAACCTCTTTATGTATGGTGTCCAACATAAAAGGCAAATGCATTAGCAGGTCCTGGGCTACGTTTATTTCATTGACCAACAGTTCCATCTCGTAGCTGGAAATAATAAGGCTCAGATCACTTCTGTAGATACTGGCCATTTCCCTTTTGGTAATTTCTGCTTGCTTCCAAGTATCGATGGAAGGTAAAACTTTGTTCTTTTTGGCCTCTAAACGAACAGATCTCAAGGAGTGTAAATCCTCTGTGTCCAATACCCTCAGGGCATTGGGGCATTGTTTGGCCACTCGCCACCCAAACTGTTCCTCCGTTAGAAACCTATCGAATAGAACCAGGTCCGGGTCTATTTTACGGATGAATTGGTCAAAACCGGAATCGTTCAAAAGAATTTGCTCGGGCATTATCCCCATGGATTTCAAGTCCAAGGAAAAGTCCGATTCCTGTGCGGTACTGGCAAAGGTGATCTTGCAGTTGTTGCGTTTGAAAAAAAGCAACAATTGGTGCATTCTGGATCCGGCAGCGGTTGAATTGGGTTCTGGCCAGACAAAGCCTATGATCAGTATTTTTTTTGGTTTCAAAATAGCTGTCATGACCTACATTTTCGAAGCAAATTTTTTAGAAATCCTAGATCGGAGTTTCCTTTCGTAATCTTCCTCCAACCATTCTTTATAATTTTTGGTGTTGTTCATGATGCAATAGGAATACAGCCGTACCCTATAGGCAATCTCTTCTTTTAACTGTTTTGCAAGGATACGGGCATCAAAAATATCCTCGCTATTTTCCACACAAATTTGAGCGTGTTGCTCTATGCTCCGTTCCAATACGGTCTTGGATTTTAAACCTTCTGCGAATACTTTCTTATATTCCTCGTTGATATCAAATTCCAAAGTACTGGATTTGGAAAACTTATCCTTGAGCTCTTGTGGCATTTCGTAAACAAAATCGCGCTCAATTTCTTCGTCATTTCTAATGTTTTCCAAGAAAAAATCAGGGAAGTGAAATATTTCCTTCCAATCCATAGGGGCATCCCACATACCAAATCGCGCTACATTGTTGCCAAGATCAATAACGGTAAACTCTTCTTTATCTGGCAGTACTCTGGAACCCCTTCCTATCATCTGAAAATAAAGGGTAAGGGATTTGGTGGCCCTGTTCAAGATAATGGTCTCCACCGATGGCTCGTCAAATCCCGTGGTCAAAATACTGACCGAAGTCAAAATGGCATCGGGAGTATTGGAAAACCATTTCAATATTTCCTTCCGCTCTGAAGCCGTATTCTTATTGTCCAGGTGTTTAATCTTGTAACCGGCCTTTTTGAAGGTCTCGCACACATATTTTGATGTGTTGATACCATTGTTGAATATGAGGGTTTTGGTACCCTTTGCAATCTCCTCATAAGACTCCAGAAGTTTGCTCTGCATGCTTAGGTTACCGTAGAGCTCATCGGAAGATTTAACGGTATAATCTCCATGGATCCCCAATTTTAGGGTTTTGAGACTTACATCCCTGTTGTACATGTTGGCACGGGCCAAAAACCTTTTTTCGATCAGATTACTGATAGATTCCCCCATGATCAATTTTTGGTAATTGTCCTTCATGGGAAGTTTTATATTGGAACTCAGGGGGGTTGCGGTAACTCCCAGAATGGTTGAGTTCTTAAAATATTTAAATAGTTTTCTGAAAGAATTGTAATGTGCCTCATCAATAATAACAAGGCCAATGTTCTTAATCTCCACCTTGTCCTCCTGTAACCGGTTGTTCAGGGTCTCTACCATGGCCACAAAGCACATAAACTCATCTTGGTCCACCAATTCCTTGACATCGCTGTTGATGATTTTGTTCTTTACCCCAAATCCCTTTAGCATTTTGGACGTTTGCGAACTAAGCTCAATACGGTGGGTCAAAACCACTACTTTTTTTTGAGTTTCCCTTATGTATCTTTTGGCTATTTCAGAAAAAACCACTGTTTTTCCTCCTCCCGTGGGTAATTGGTACAACAAATTGGAACCTTCGGGAGATTCTTCCAAATGTTTGAAAATGGTATTCAGATCCTCTAATTGATAATCGTAAAGGGTCTTTTCTACTTGTTCTTTTTTAATCTCCAATAGGTTGAAGGTTTTTTAGGGTTCTAACATTTTGGTGTTGAGGGAACCTTTCAAAATTAGCAGTTTTTTCCCTCTAATGAAATTTTAATCCCTGAAATATGAAAATTTTAATATCCTTTGGAGGCCGATACCACATTGATTAATGCCGTGTTGTTCATCAATCTGTGATAATTTTCCAAGAGCTGTGGCACAATGGAGCTAGGGGAAGATACACTTGCAATGTGGGGTGTAATATGGATATTGGGATGGTTCCAAAAGGGGTGTTCTTCCGGTAGGGGTTCTTGGGAAAATACGTCAAGGCTTGCACCGGACAAATGTCCATTGTTGATCAGCTCGAGAAGATCCGATTCCACCAAATGGCCTCCCCTGGCTACATTGATTACATAGGCCTCCTTGGGCAATTGAGACAACAGAGCCTTGTTCAGTATTCCTTTGGTGTCCTCGGTCAATGGTAGTAAACATACCAAAATGGAGGTGGTAGTTAAGAATGCTGTGAGTTCCTGCTCCCCCTTAAAGGTAGGTATCCCCTCCTTTTTGGAGTTGGCCCATCCCTGTACTTTGAATCCCATTTGTTGAAGATCCCTGGCAAGGGTACTGCCCAACTCCCCCAATCCCATGATTCCGACGGTAACGTCCTGCTTCCGCAAATACGCTCTCCTTGTCCAACTTTTTTTCGATTCTTGTTGACCATAGAAATGTAAATTCTTTAAATGGGCAAAGACACAGGCAATTACGAACTCGGACATGTCACTGGCCAGCATAGGGTCTACAACCCTAGTAACCGTCATATTGCCGGAAACATCCGGATCTGCCATAATAAAATCTACTCCAGCGCCCATGGACGCCACACATTTTAGGTCAGGATAGTTTTTTAGTGAACCCTTGGGATGTTGCCACACCAAAGCCATATTGATCCCCTCCATGGGATGTTCTTCTCCAAATTCGTAAATAGGGATCTCATTGGCTTCTTTTTGAAGCATTTCTTTCCACTGGGAAGCCTTTCCGTCCTGTCTGATGATTACTATGGCCATAAATTAGTCTATTATATCCAAGGCCCTCGAAAATTCATCTTCATTGGGCCACTTTTGATTTTGGGTAGCTTGAAATACCTTGACTATACGTTCTTTAAAATCGGGCAAAAGGGCATTTATGGCCACATACTGGACGGCCTCTGTGAATGAATTGAGCATACTCTTGTAAAAAGCTTCCGGGACATTTTTATCAGCTGAGAATGCTTGTGCGATCTCTACGTTGTACAACATGACATCTGCAATCAGTTGCGGCTCCACCCCTAATTTCAAAAAATGTTTGATGAATTTTTGGGCTACGGATCTTCTGGCCTTGGGCCTTTTTCGTTTCACAGGAAAATATTCGTTCGCTATTTTCACTTTTGCTTCCTGTACCATTTTATCCTCTTTGGGATTGAAAACAAAATCATAGTATTCCTTAACTACCGGGAAACGTTCATATAGGTCCAAAAGCTGGTCTGACAACTCCTCTTGCTTCAGATCTGCAAGATATTTTTTTAAGGCCCTTTTGCTCATATACGGTTATCAGGATATTGTTTGTCCAAAAATAGTATATGATTGAATATTTCAATCATTTTTTAGTGTATTTCCACTTAAAACTTAAATTTTTCTTAAAAAAACAGTCAAAATCATAGACTTTTTTGGATTATCCATAAAAATAATGTATCATATAGACTTGTAAACTATCTAAATCAAAAATTCATATATGAGGCAACTAAAGATCATCAAGCAAGTAACAAACAGGGAATCAAAATCATTGGACAAGTACTTGCAAGATATCAGTAAAATAGACATGATAACCGCAAATGAAGAGGTGGAGCTGGCGCAGAGGATAAGAGCGGGGGATCAAGTGGCCTTGAACAAATTAACTACAGCTAATTTAAGATTTGTTGTATCCGTAGCCAAACAGTACCAGAATCAGGGACTAAAATTACCTGACTTGATCAATGAGGGGAATGTTGGTCTGGTAAAAGCCGCAAAACGCTTTGATGAAACCAGAGGTTTTAAATTCATATCCTATGCAGTGTGGTGGATCAGGCAATCCATCCTACAAGCATTGGCAGAACAATCGCGGATTGTTAGGTTGCCCTTGAACAAGATCGGATCCATCAACAAGATCAAAAAGGCCTTTTCCTATTTGGAACAATCCCATGAGCGCCCGCCATCCGCGGAAGAAATAGCCAAAGAGCTTGAACTTTCCGTGAGTGAGGTAAAGCAGTCCATGAAAAACTCAGGTAGGCATGTAAGTATGGATGCTCCCTTGATAGAAGGAGAAAACTCCAATCTTTATGACGTGCTACGTTCCGGAGAGTCACCAAATCCAGATAAGAAATTATTACTGCAGTCCCTGAATACAGAAATAAACAGGGCTTTGGATACCCTATCGCAAAGGGAAGCCGATGTGGTTAAATTATATTACGGAATTGGGGACCAACACTCCATGACGCTAGCGGAAATAGGTCAGACTTTTGACCTTACAAGGGAAAGGGTACGACAAATAAGGGAAAAAGCCATTAGAAAGCTAAGACATAATTCCAGGAGCAAAATACTGAAGACGTATCTGGGATAAGAGTTGGTCAACATATATGGAATAAAAAAAGGAGCACCTGTTTGGATGCTCCTTTTTTAGTGGTCCTTTTGGTCACTATGAATAATTCAACTTGTTGATGTTGAAGTTGACCAAGATTTCGTTTAAATCTTGCATAAAGCTTAAATAAGCTGCGTTGTCTTGATTTTGGTTTGCCATAATTTGGGGTTTTAGTAATGATGTTATTAGGCTATAAATAGTCTAGCTCCACCAATTCGTTTAAACTCAAAATTTCATTTAAATCTTTAAGGAAAATTAAGTATTCCTCTCCGTAGGTGTCGTATAACATAATTAAGTTCGGGTTTTAGTTAATTTAAACTTGGGACTTTAAACTATGCAGTAAACTTATCCAAATGCCGCAAATGAAAAAATTTTTTGTGGTGAAGATGCTTTTTTTTGTTGTCAAAAGTAGTTCCCTATTGGGCAACCAAAGTTGATCAGAACATAAATCTATAGTTAATGCCCGCCGAAACCGACCAAACAAAACGTTCGGGATCAAAGATTAGTTCCTGTCTCAATACTCCAGCCTGCAGTTTCCAAAGGTTCTGCAAATTTTTGGACGGGAATTGATAGATCAAATTCAAGCGCTGTGATTCCAAGTATAGGACCGTTTCTGAAATCAATTGGTTGTTGATGTTCAATTGGGTCAGCTCTGGAAGAAACCCATAACTGACAACTGCTCCTATGTAGTTCTTTGCGGTCTTACCGTATTTCCTGACATCCAGAGCTCCAGAAAAACTGGGCGATGCATTGGGAACAGGAGTCACGTAAGGGCGAAATGAAAAATAGTAATTTCCACGGTACATCCCCAAGGAGCCGGTTAAAACGGTAGCGGTAGAATTCTCAAAATCGTAATATCTACCTCCCAAAGAAGCTTCCAACGCATTGGGCAAGGTAAGGTAGATCTCACCTCCTATCAAGTTCTGTGGAAAAATCTCAGCCTGGGAATAGGAATAGGTTAAATGGGCATTTACATTATTCGTGATTTTAGGGTATAGTTCAAGACCATATTGGATCCCTTCCATTCCAAATCGGTAACCATAGTTGATATGGGCCGCAATGCTCCCAAAGGGGGTCATCCTTTTATAGTCAATTTTAAGTGCTGCCATGGGATCATAAACGATATCAAAAACTTCCGCGGATGCAGACACTCCCAAGCTGTTCACATTAACCTGTTCTTTAAGTTCCCTGTACAATGCTTTGGCAACAGTATCCTGCCCAAACGTTTTGAGATGACCGGACAATAGGTCAATGGCCAAGGGAACCTCGCCTATGGAGCTGGTAGCCTTTGCCTTTAATAATGATAGGTCCCGGTCTTGTTTGATATAGAGTAGTGATTTATTGGATAGCCCAAGCGCCAAATAAAAATTATTGGCATATAGCTCATTGTTGATAGCCCCAATCCATGCATCTTTTGCCATTTTGTCCTGAGAAAGAACCTTGTTGAATTCATTTCTAGCGTTTATATAGTCGGCATCCCAACTATATGTTTTAGCCAGTAATATCCGGGCATCGTGATAGTTTGGGCTTTTATGTAATATATCCATCAGTAAGTCCCGGGCATCGTCCCGTTTGTCATTGAATGCCAGCTGTTGTGCCTCTGAAAAGCTTTCCTCAGGAGTTTTTCCGGTCATGCTTTCTTGGGAATGCACCCAAACGGATATCACCATGAACAGGAATAGGATATGGAACTTTATAGGATTCATTGTAGGGAGGCCTGATCTAAATATGCGTTAATTTTTGTGTGGTCAAAATACACCGAATTTGGATTTTCAAGTGCATACAATTCCATTTTTTCCTTGGCCCTGGACATTTTTTTTATGATCTCAGGGGATTTAATGTTATGTTTTTTCAATGGGTCTATCAATAATAAGGCCTCTTCGTTTTTATCTGACCAGAAATATACATCCAGTAAAGCAGCGTACCCATCAATGTAGTTGGGGTATTTTCGGATAACCTCTTTGAGAATGGATATACTCTCTCCATACTCGCCGTTCCAGGCATTTACCCTGCCCAAAAGAATTTCTGTGTCTGCATGCCCTGGAATTTTTGTTAGGATGTACCTACTCAGTAGTATGGCCCTTTCCCGTTCATTGTTCAACGCAAGCTCTCTTGCAGTGGTATAGGCGTTATCAAAATCGGCACCACTAAAAACACTGTTCACCCATATCTGTTCCTGTTTGGTAAACTCATTATTGGGTTTTTTGAATAGTGCTAGGGATGTGGGAATAATCTTGTTATTACTGTTCAAATAGGAATTTACGGCCTTGGAGAGGCTAAATCCATCTTTGACCTTCTCTATAATTGCGCCATTCTCTTCCGCGGCAAGTTCCAAATTGTGACCGAGCTTATACACTGATCTTCTGGAAATAAAATGACCACCCTTAATATACTCCCTTATGTTATTTTTTTCCCTGAGGAAAAGGATTTCTTTTCCTTCATCAAAAATTTCCTTGTTTATAAGGCTGGTGCCGAGCCAAGCCGTTTCTGTGGGAAGCTGTATTTGATACTTTTGGGCGAGTAGAGACATGATGCTAGGGGCCAAATCTGCATGGGAGGATAAAGAATTGAATTGTTTTGGGTTTTTAAGGAGGGGACTGTAGATTAGTAAAGGAACCCTATACCTGTCCAGTTTGTTTTCTTGTGGTAGATCGGATAGGTTATGTGTACCCGTAATGATAAAGATGGTGTTCTTAAAAGCTCTTTTTTTATTGTAATTGTTCATAAAGAACTTGATGCTTTGGTCCGTATAGTAAAGCCCGGCAAAAACTTCCTTATTTTTCTCCACAATTTTCATTGGTTTTGAGCCGAGGTCCAATTTATGTACGATCCTTTCTACTTTGTCCTCGTAATAGGCGAGGTTTGGTATGAGGGTAGGGTTTTTGGTGCTCAAGGTTTGGATTACATCAAATCTGGCATAGGGATATTCTATAAAATCCAGGGCGTATTTTTTGTATAGTTCTTTATCGGGGTAACCCAACGAAAAACCTGCGGCATCTTCCTTTTGTAGTTCATAGGAATTGTCAAAATTCTTTCTGTCCAATATATAATCTACCCTTTCTTCGTAAAGAAACTTGTCAAGAAAATTTATACTGCTATTGCCCCCATAATTAAAAGAGGTATAATATCCATTGGTTTTTAGGAGTCCATATAGGGTATTGCGTTCCACTGGCGTCTCCGAGTTGGTAAAACCGGTCTTACCAAAAGGCAGGGAACCAATGATGCTGGGAAGTGCTTCAGAGCTTTGCCCCACATTGCTTACATAATTGTTCCAAAATAGCGATCTGTCCTTTAAAGATTCGAGATATGGGGTAAACCCTTTGTAAATGGGATCTTTTCCAAGGAAGTCGGACCCCAGACCTTCAACGATCAGGATTACAATATTTGGTTTTTCCTTGCCGAGATTGAAATAGGCCCCTAAATCGTCCTTGATAATCGATGGTTTAAGGAGTGGGTACTCTACTTTACCATCATATTTGTTTAGATCTAGCCAAGCCTCTGCCAAACTCACGGTAAGGTGTTGAGTTTTATTCTCATTGATAGGCTTTTTTTCCGAGGCAAGTGCCGCCAGGAAGATACTAAAGAAGACAATGGTCAAGGGGTACATTCTATTCATAAGACGATGCACCTTTGAAGTTATCCTATAAAAAAGATAAAGGAGAATGCATATTCCTATAATGGCGATCAAAAATATGGTGCTGATCTTCCAGATATTTACACCGTTCCAAGAAAGGCCAAGAATGTTCACTTCTAGGATCTCATAATTGGCGAGATAGTATTCCGTAAGCAATACCTCGGTCAATAAGCCAGCAACCAAGAGAATGATGGTACTTACAAATCCTAGATTAGGCTTCCGTGCTTCTAGAAAATTGAAACTAAAAACCAGCAATAGTCCAATTAGGGAGGCATATCCGAGATGGTGAAATAGTAACAGCAAAAGGCTCTTGCCCACAAAACTGTCCAATACCCCGCTCAGGTATAGCCGAATAAATTGATAGAAAGAGATAATGACCAAACAGCCAAAAAAGGCAATGACCAAACGGGTATATTCCCGTAAGGTTTTCCTTGTCCCCTGTTTTTTAATCTTTTCCTCTACCTGCATGTATCTTAGGCTTTACTAAATCCTTTACGTGTTATTACTCCCCAACCAGATTTGATGTTGAACAACTTCTTATAGTTACCTCTTACTGCCGAATATACCACGATAGGGTGAAAAATTACAGGTTCCAAAATGGCAAATAGCATTAGTGTCAATATATCCTTGGTTTTGGTGTATTGGTTGTAAGAATACACATCCCACAAAATGGCATAAAATGAATACATTATCGTATATGCATAAATGGACAAGGTAATTGCCACAAAAAAGTTCCAGTTTAGGATCCCTAGGTAATAGAAAAGTATAATGGAGAAAAAACCAAAGAATTCCAATATGGGAGCCAGCCATTCATAAAAAAACCAATAGGGATAACTTATCATTCCCAGCTTGCCATATTTGGGATTGAAGAACATATCCTTGTGTTTTTGCAAGGTCTCCAAATTACCTCTGGACCAACGATCCCTTTGGTTTACCAAAATTTTCAAACTTTCGGGCACCTCGGTCCAGCATAAGGGATCAGGGATATACTCAATGGTATAAGGCTCCTCGCGATCATGCATATACCTGCGCATTTTGAAGACAATTTCCATATCCTCCCCTACTGTTTTGGTATCATAGCCCCCAACGGCCAAAGCAATTTCCCGATCAAAGAAGCCAAAGGCCCCTGAAATGATCAAGAGACTGTCAATTCTCCCCCAGGCCATTCTTCCCAATAAAAAGGAACGGGTATACTCCAAAAGCTGAAATTTGGCCAACCAATTTTTTGGCAAACGGATTTCCTCCAACATGCCACCGGCAATTTTACAGGAATTTGCTACCCTAATGACACCACCTACCGCTATCACCCTTTTTTGGGAGCGCTGGTAGAACGATTTGACCACATGTAACAGGGATTCTGGTAGCAATAGGCAATCCACGTCAATACATCCAACATATT
Organism: Sediminicola sp. 1XM1-17; assembly: GCF_037203765.1. NCBI lineage: Bacteria > Pseudomonadati > Bacteroidota > Flavobacteriia > Flavobacteriales > Flavobacteriaceae > Sediminicola > Sediminicola sp. 1XM1-17. Next base: position 263,863 of record NZ_JBBCAS010000002.1, read on the forward strand.
TATTTTCAGATAAATGCATTCCCGTATTCAGGGCGTCGGATTTACCCCCGTTTTCTTTATCTATTACGGTTAGCTTGGAAAAGGACCTTTGTTTTGACTTGTAAATGCCACGGATGGGCTTGGATTGCCAGTTGGGATCTATTTTTTTGTCTATTTTGACAAGGTCATAGGCCGCAATCATCTTCTCCAAGGTATCGTCCTTGCTGCCATCATTCACAACCATGACCTCATAATTCACGTACTGCAGTGAAAGTAGCGAACGTATGTTTTCCACAATGGTAAGTCCCTCATTATAGGCAGGGGCAATAATGGTGATACTGGGGGCCATGGGTGAAGCCATTATTTTGGACAGATCCCCAAAACTGTTTTTGTTTTTGTAATGAAGGGAGTTTCTGGTAGAAAGATACCCCATAAAGGTGAACATGATGAACAACACCACGGTAAACACCAGAAAAACGATGTTTATGTAATCCAGGATGATATTGAATAGTCCACTATCCATTAAAAATGTCCTTTATTTTAGCAGGTAAGGAAAGAATTTGATCCAAGATGGACAGGGAGGACGATGGCTCATTTTTCGGCTGTTCTCCTTGCTTCATATTCGTATGCTGGTCCTTTACAGGATCAAGTTCAAAATCAACTTCCAAAAGATCTGAAGGTGATGGCCTAATGCTAAGGTCGTCCAATAAAAAGCAAAAATCCAAAGGCATTTTACCTTTGGTGTTTTGAAAATTTTCTACAGAATAGGGCTTGTCGGTTTTTTCGATGGGGATTTCCTCATCCAACATGAGAATTCCTGACGCTGGTAAGGGATCATCGGACTCCTTGGCCTTTGGGCATATTCCTCCTCCATATTGCTGCCGGGATGATTCATTCCCTTCCTCTGAATCAGCCTCGACAGGAACCAGCTGCAAGCGTTCTTCCAATAGTATTAAGGTCTGTTCAATTTTTTTCTTAAGGATCTGGTTCTCAGTTTCCAAGAGGGCATTTAGGAACTTTATCTCCTTGGTGTCCCCTATGGCTCCTATTTGATCCAATAACATTAATTTGGTCTCCAGATCTGCCGTTTCAAAAAGAGGTTTAAAAATACAGCGATCCCTTATTTTTTCAATTTCCAGGACTGCTCCCTCTTCTTCCGAATACCAATGGTTTTGTTCAGAAATACCATTTAGTATTTTCAAAGCCTTATCTCTTATACCAACATTTTCCTCATTGACTATGATTTGTTTTAAAATAGGTATCTCCCGTTCGTCACCAACGTCATAAATGGTATCCAGAAGTATATTTTTGTCACAATCATCTTTCTTTGAAAAAATATCCTCATAGAAATTGTCATTGGATGCGGTCCGGTCCTTATCCAGACGAAGCCCGTTAAAATCTGGCTTGAACTTGATCAGGGGTTCTTCGGTGTCCTTGGCAATGAAATCATCCAAATCTGGAATTTCGTTTAAAAACTTGTCAAAGGATTCGTAATCCATGGCATAAAGAATTTCATCAGATATCACTTCTAAATTCTTTAAATCCTCCATACTCAAAATGAAGGTTTCTTTTGCTGATTTTTCTTTTTTCTCTTCCTTCATGGGTTGCTCATTGATATGGTTCTTTCTTTGTTCTTCCAAGGCATGGATTTCAGGATCTTCATAGGCCTCTGTAGGACTCTCTATAATATCCTTTGGAAAATCCTCGGCCAAAATCTCCTCTTCTAGCGTGATTTCCTCAGGAGGTGTTATTTCAGAAATATCTTTTTCTTCTTCCTTGGTTACTGTTTCTGTGGCCGGAATTTCTGTGGCTATTGCTATATCTTCCTCTACCTCTTCTTGGGTAGACTGAATTTCGGGAGCCATAAAATTTTGGTCTCCATCAATGTCCTCCAGGTCTTCGGCAGACATAGCTGTATCGGGAGACAATAGATGGATAGTACTTAAAGCTTTACTTTTTACAATAAAGTTAAAAGACTTATTTTCAACATTTTGCAGAAACTCTATATCGTTGATACTTCCCAATTCAGATATGGTATCCAAAATCAAGACTTTACCGTTAACGTTGCTGTTCCAAAAGACTGCTTTAAGAGTGTCCAAAGCTTCCACGACACCAAATTTTTGGATACAACTGATAGCTTCCTCCTTGATCTGCTTGTTTTTGTGGCGAACCAATTGTATTAGCATGTTATTGGCGTCATTTTGGTCATAAAACTTTAACAAACGAAGGGCAAAAAGGACTACGCCTTTATTATTGGAGGTCAACCATCGCTTGAATCGTGGGGGGGTAAAGTCTTCCCTGTTCCTTAGGATATCCATTAACTTAAGCTGTTGCCATTCCGATATTTGGTACCGAGTGGTATCTAAAAAGTGGGATATACCTCTTTCTTCCAAGGAAACTGTGGCCAATTCGGCTTGTTTCCGGACTGTTCCCCTCTTGTCGTTGATGAATTTTGTAATAAAACCATAAGATTCTGTGACACTCATATGGGTAAGCTCCATAATCCCTTGGGAAACCACCTGCCATCGGTAACTTCTTAGTTTATCAAATGCGTTGTTGTGAAGCCCCAAGTCCTTAAAAAGCTTGTAGAGGCGCTCCAAGGTTTCTCCAGATACATCTTTCTGAAGATCAATCAGGATGTCCGATAAGATCTGATGATTGAACTCGTCCTTGATCAGATCCCTGATCTCAATCTTAAGATGGATATAATTTTTGTACTCTTCCTCACTTGAATTATTGGCATCGAAAAACAAAAACTCACTGATCATAGGAGAAAGTTGTTTTTTTCTCTCGGAGATCATCTTGGTCTTTGACGTGAATTTATTTCTAAAGAAAAAGATCACTCCAAAATACACCAAGGCCAATACAGAAAACAATAGCGTTAGATCCCATAAAAGATCCGTGTGGATCTTGGGAATATCTAACAGCGCATAGCTATATATTGTTAGTTGGTTCATGAAAGTATTATACTTTTCTTAGTTCACGGGCAACCCTTACCAATAGTTCGGTTGGACTTACAGGTTTAGAGATAAAATCATTGGCACCTAGCTCAAAAGCACTCAGAACATTTTCCTCGTTGCCTGCAGACGAAATGATAATGATAGGGATGGATAGGGCCATTTTGTTTCTCACAAAGTCAATGAGTTCCAATCCGGACAAATAAGGCATCATGATATCACTGACAATGATATCGGGGATATTTTCGGTGAGTTTTTCTTTAACCTGCTTGCCGTCATTGGCTCGTATGACGTCGTAGCCGGCCTTTTGTAGCCGAAAGGTCAACAGGGAAGCCAGTAATTCGTCATCTTCGGCCAGTAAAAGTTTTTTCTTGTCCATTTGGGGGGAATGGTTAGGTTATTATTTCATTTTTTCCATCTCTAATTCTATGGCATGTACCACTACGGGGTACTCGTCCAGAAAACAGTCGTACAGGAATTCCAAGTACTTCATGTCGCGGTCGGTCATACAGGTTTTGTGCATTTGCACAACGATGGAATGCAAGCTGAACGTTTGCATCATGGCCAGCCCAGATTTCATTTTATGAGCTGCAAATTGTATACTTTCGAAGTCTTCAAGTTTAAGATGGTGTTTTACATTGCCGATGAATTCAAGGGCATTTTGTTTGTATAGGGATACCAACTCTTCCAAAAGATCCATTTCGCCCATACACTCTTCCAAAATGCTTTTTAAATCTATTTTGGGTGACTTTTCATCAAATGTTGCTTCTGATGGGTTTGCCATGTTGGTGTCTGCTTTGGACATGATCTCCATTTGGGCCCTGTTGGAAGTTAATTTCAACAAGAGTTCATCTGGACTGTATGGCTTTAATATATAATCGTTGATACCATTATCTTGGCACTGTTCCTTGTCCTTGATAGAAAAGTCGGCAGTTAATGCTATTACCGGTATTTGGCTTATATAGGTATTTTTGCTGCTTCTAATTCTGCGGGTAACCTCGAAGCCATCCATTACAGGCATTCGAAGGTCCATAAAAACTAAATCTATCTTATTATTTTCCAAAATATTGAGCCCATAACGGGCATTATCTGTTATATGAACAATACAGCCCCAACTTTTTAATCTTGTTTCAATGAGTTTTTGGTTGAGCAAGTTGTCCTCAAAAACCAAGATCTGCATGCCTTTGACAAGTTCCTTTCTACTGTTAATGTTGGCCTTATGCTGCTGGTCATTTTCTTTTGCGACATTGGTCCCAATGATAAACGGAAGCTCAAATTTAAATGTGGTACCAACTCCCAAAGTACTGGTAACGTTTATTTTACCGTTTAAGTTTTCAATAATTTGTTTAACAATACTAAGCCCTAGGCCAGATCCACCATATTTTTTGAAGGTATCGTGTTCGGCTTGTCTAAACGTATCAAAAATATGCTCGATCTGTTCTTCTGAGATTCCAATGCCCGTGTCTATAATATTAAAATCCAGTACGATCTCTTCGCTGTTCTGTTTTATGGAGTTTATCTTCAGGTGAATATCTCCCTTGTTCACAAATTTGATGGCATTGCCAATGAGGTTCAGAAGAATTTGTGACAGTTTTGATGGATCTCCTACCAACATTTCTGGTATTTTGGTGTCCATATCCACTTCTAAACGCACCTCTTTTTCCATGATGAGCGTGTTGCAGAGATACATCACGTCTCTTACCAGACTGTAAAAGTTGAAATTGACGGACTCAAAATGTTCAAGGCCAGCAGAAAGTTTGGAATACTCCAAAAGTTCGTTGATAATATCCATTAGATTGTAGGAAGCGGATTGTATGGCGTTTACGTGCTGTTCCTGGTCAACTGAAAGGTTGCTTTCTTTTAGAAGGTCCGTAAAACCTATGATCCCATTGAGCGGTGTTCTGATTTCATGGCTAACCTTGGCTACCAACAACTCGCCTGTGCTGTTGAGATTGCCTTTGGAGGTTTTTGTGGAATTGATTTTTTTTGTATCCTCAACGCCTTCCGGTTCTACATCGCTATAGTTTTGGGAAGCGTTGGAAGTAACGGCGCCAACCAACTTCTCTTCAAGGCTGCTTTTTAACGAATTGAATGATTTTTTAAGATTTGTTGCTTCCTCAGCAGTCAATTTTTCGAAAGAAAGATTGCTCAGCTTTGACTCCAAGTCGGTTAAGTGGTACGTTAGGTCTTTAGATTTCAAAGAGTATCGGATTTGGGTTTCTTGGCTTTATGAATCGAATTCAAAAATCATCCGCCAATTGTTATTTATGGTTTTTCGTTGTTTAAATCTCACCATTCTATCCTGTTTGGGCAATTAAATGTTACCTACCCTTCCTTTTGTGTTGTCAAATTGCTTTATTTGTAGGTATAAAAACCTGTACCATGAAGCACTTTGCCGTATTAATTTGCATTTTAACCTTGGCGTCCTGCCAGGAGCAGAAAAAAGAAAATGCCGAAAGCATAATGGATAAGGCCCTTAGAATTCACGAAAAGGTTATTACCATAGACACCCATAACGATATTAATGTCAATAACTTTACAGATAGTATCAATTATACCCAGAATCTGGATACGCAAGTCAATTTGCCAAAAATGAAGGATGGCGGATTGGACGTCTCTTGGTTGATTGTTTATACGGGACAGGATTCGCTCAATGCCCAGGGATATGACAAGGCGGCTGAAAATGCCATGGCCAAATTTGAGGCCATCCATAGACTTTGTGAGGTAATTGCTCCTGATAAGATTGAATTGGCACTGAACTCCCATGATGTGCGCCGCATATCCAAAACCGGAAAAAAAGTGGCTATGATCGGGGTGGAAAATGCATACCCAATTGGGGAAGATCTTTCAAATTTTGAAAAATACCACAACCTCGGGGCCAGATATATCTCACTTTCCCATAATGGGCATAGTCAATTTTGCGATTCCAACACAGGAGAAAAGGACCGCATATGGTTGCATAATGGTTTAAGTGAATTAGGTAAAAAGGCTGTAGTTGAGATGAATAGACTTGGTATAATGATAGATATTTCACATCCATCAAAATCTTCTATGGAACAAATGCTGGCCATTTCCAAAGCGCCAGTGATTGCCTCACATTCTTCGGCAAGGGCCTTGTGCAACCACAGCCGAAATTTGGATGATGACCAATTATTGTTGTTGAAAAAGAATGGTGGGGTGGTACAGACCGTTGCCTTCAGCTCTTACTTAAACACTCAAAAGCATGAGACTAGAGCGGCTTATATGAAAGAGCTCTATGCAAAGATTGCAGATTCTCTGGAAATTGATTGGTATGAAAGATCGCAATTGGCCAATTTGTCAGATGTCCAAAGAGCAGCATTCATGAAGAATTACCCGAAAGTATTGAAATTGGCCAAGGTTCAGGCGTCAGTGGACAAAAATGCTCCTGCAGCTGTGAACGTATCCGATTTTGTGGACCATATAGATTATATGGTAAAACTTATTGGAATAGACCATGTGGGAATAAGCTCCGATTTTGACGGTGGTGGCGGTATAGAAGGCTGGGATGATGCCTCTGAAACGTTTAATGTAACCCACGAATTGGTAAAAAGGGGATATTCCGAAGAAGAAATTGAAAAACTCTGGGGAGGAAATCTGTTGAGGGTTCTGGATGAAGTACAGGCAATTTCCAAGAACTGGGCCGAAAACTAATTATCGGCCGCCAGTCTGTCCCTTACATATTCTACCTTTGTTTTTCCATGGGATGCCGGTTTGCCGTCTGTTCCTAGGTTGACCATGATAATATTATCTACCGTAACAATGGTTTCACGGGTCATCTTGTTCCGCACCTCACAATTAAGGGTAAGGGAGGTTCTTCCGAATTTGACCACCTCAATACCAATTTCAACAATATCGCCTTTTACGGCCGTACTCATGAAATTGATTTCCGACATGTATTTTGTAACTACTTTTTTGCTCTCCAACTGAATGATACTGTACAATGCGGCCTCCTCATCAATCCATGCCAAAAGCCTCCCTCCGAACAAGGTCTCATTGGCATTTAAATCTTCTGGCTTTACCCATTTTCTGGTGTGAAATCTCATAATTGCTAAATTTATACCCCAATTTAGTCGACTTTCCCTTTTAAAAATAACAACAAATTAGAATTCAGGATAGATTTATCAATTTGGAAATTAAGGGGGCCCTAAATCCATATATCAATAAAAAACCATCCCCAAAATTATAATAACTACTTCATATACACGGTTTTCCTATTGACAAATTCCATGATTCCATGGGAAGAAAGCTCACGTCCATACCCAGAGTTCTTTGTGCCCCCGAATGGTAAACGCGGATCGCTCTTTACCAGTTCGTTCACAAATACGGCCCCGTCATCGAATTGTGGAACCAATCGTTTTGCCTTATCCATATCCTTGGTAAATATGGACACACCAAGGCCAAAAGCAGAAGCATTGACCAAGTCTACGGCCTCTTCTTCCGTATCAAAGGTGGTAATACCAATCGCCGGACCAAAGGTTTCATCCTTGAATACAGGCATTTCTTTTGTTACCTGATTCAAAATAGTTGGTTCAAAATAAGCCCCCTTTCTTTTGCCGCCCAGCAGGAGGTTTGCACCCATGGTTATGGATTTATTTACCTGTTCCTCCAGTTCTTTCGCCAAATCCTCCCTTGCCATTACCCCAATAAAGGTGTCTTTCTCCATAGGATCTCCAGATTTCAATTCAGCGACCTTGGATTTGAACTTATTGGTAAACTCTTCCGCTATGTTCGTATGAAGCAGCAATCTCTTTCCGGCAATACAGCTCTGACCTGTATTCTGGAATCTTGCATTAACGCAGATATCCACTGCCCTATCCATATCCGAATCATCAAATACCACCAAAGCATTGCTGCCTCCCAGTTCCAGAACTGATTTTTTTATGTGCTTTCCGGCAATGGACGCCACAGAGGATCCTGCAGGTTTGCTACCGGTAAGTGTCACCGCTTTGATATGGTCATTCTTTATGATTTCCGCTATCTCATCGCTGCCAATGATCAAATGTTGGAAACAACCACTGGGAAATCCTGCCCTCTGGAATACCTGTTGGATCAGTTCTCCAGATTTCATGGTATTCGATGCGTGTTTTAAAATCCCAATATTTCCGGCCATAAGGGCTGGTGCAGCAAACCGAAAGACCTGCCAAAAGGGATAGTTCCATGGCATTACGGCCAGAACAACCCCTATAGGCTCAAAGCTCACATAACTGTAGTCGGCATCGGTACGGACCACTTCATCCTTTAGCTGAGATTCGGCATGTTCAGCGTAGTACTCGCACACCCAGGCACACTTTTCTATTTCTGACAAGGACTGGCTAATAGGCTTGCCCATTTCTTGGGTGATGACCTTGGCGTATTCTTCCTTATTCTTTTTCAACTCGGCCGCCGCTTTTAGCATTAAAGCTGCTCTTTTGTCAAAGCCGGTTTTTCGCCATGGAACAAATGTGTCCGCAGCTAAATTCAGTTTTGCGACTATTTCAGCTTTATCGAGTTCCTCGAATTGAAATACTTCTTGCTGGTTATATGGGTTGATCGATTTTTTCATATGGTTACATTTTTTATAAAGTTAGAATGTAGTGGGCCAAGGCTGGATTCTTTTAACGATTTTAACGGATAACACCGGACCCTGTTAAAAAAATTAAGAATTTATGTTGGATATGTGTAACATTATGCAGATTTAGATACTAATAATCGTAGAATCATTATAAATCAACTGGAAATGAAAACATTAAAAATTAGTTTGGCTGCTCTATTATGTTCTTTTTTGATGCCCTTACAGGCTCAAACGGCCGACGATATTCTTGCCAATTATTATGAAAATATTGGTGGATTGGAAAAAATGAAAAGTCTTAAAGGCGTTAAAATGAAGGCAAAGGTAAGTCAAGGTGGTATGGAAATCCCTCTTGAAATCTTTCAATTGAGTGATGGCCGACAGATGACGGTCATCAATTTTCAAGGAAAGGAAATAAAGCAAGGGGTATTTGATGGGAATACTTTATGGAGCCATAATTTCATGACCTTGAAGGCAGAAAAAAGTGACGCAGAGGCAACCGCGAACTTTAAGCTCAACACCAATGACTTTCCAGATTCCTTTATTGATTACAAGAAAAAGGGATATACCGTTGAATTAATGGGAAAGGAAACCATAGACGGCGCCGAAACCTATAAAATAAAATTGGTAAAAGAACCAATTATGGTTGACGGCAAGCAAGAAGAAGATATTGCTTTTTATTTTTTTGACACGGAAAATTTTGTTCCGATCGCTGTGCAATCAGAGGTTAAATCTGGGCCTGGCAAGGGTATGACCTCAGAGGTGACCATGAGTGATTATCAAGAGGTAGATGGCATTTATTTTCCATTTTCCATGACGCAAGGTGTCAAAGGGCAACCAGGAAGCCCTCTTACCGTGGAAAGCATCACACTAAACCCTACCGTTGAGGATGGGGCATTTGTATTTCCCGATGAAATCGTAAAAGATAAATAATCCAATCTAACGCAAAAGACTCTTTTCAGAAGGGTCTTTTTTTATTTAAAACTGATTCGAAATGAAAAAATCGATAATTCTATTTTTATTTGTGGCTGTGCTCATCCCTTCCCACGGAACTTCCCAAGAGACCAAAACCAATAATGGTAAAGAAATTTTTGGTGATATCACGGCCCGACATATTGGACCAGCCCTAATGAGCGGACGTATCAATGATTTGGAAGTGCACCCAACCAATAGCCGAATCCTATATGCAGGTACAGCGGGTGGCGGTGTTTGGAAATCAAATGATGCAGGCACCACTTTCAATCCCATTTTTGATGAATATTGCCAATCCATAGGAACCGTTACCCTAGATCCGAATGATCCGGACAATACTATTTATGTAGGGACTGGAGAAACTTGGACCCGAAACAGTGTATCCATTGGAGATGGACTCTATAAGTCGGTTGACGGAGGTGCCAATTGGGACAAAATTGGTTTCGAAGCTTCAGAACGTATTTCCGGAATTATTGTAAATCCAAAAAATTCCAATGAAATCTATGTAGGTGTATTGGGAGCTTTATGGGGTGATAGTGAAGAGCGAGGTGTCTATAAATCAACTGATGCTGGGGCAACTTGGAACAAATTACTTTATGTGAACCCCAAAACCGGTTGTGCAGATCTATCCATGGACCCTGAAAACCCCAATGTGCTTTATGCCTCCATGTGGGAGTTCAGGCGTACGGGTTGGTCTTTTGAATCGGGTGGCAGCAACAGCGCGCTTTACAAATCTACAGACGGAGGAACTACCTGGAAAAAGATCCATAATGGTTTTCCGGATGGTAATTTGGGCCGATTGGGAATTGCCGTTGCTCCTTCCAAACCAAACATCCTTTATACGGTTATAGAAGCCGAAAAAAACGAAAAGAAAGGATTGTACAGAAGTGATGATTATGGAGAATCATGGAAACAATTGAACAATGATTTCGGAATTACCGTAAGGCCTTTTTATTTTTCCAGAATTGTGGTAGACCCGCAAGATGAAAATGTAGTGGTCAAAGGCGGTCTCAGTGGATCCATATCCAGGGATGGAGGAAAAACCTTCAAGAATCTTGGAAATATGCATAGTGATATCCATGATTTTGCCTTTGGAATCAAAGATTCCGATGTGCTTTATGTGGGTACCGATGGTGGTGTCTATAGATCTTGGAATGGAGGAAACACTATGGAAATTGTAGAAAACCTACCGCTCTCACAATTTTATCATATTAGTGTTGACAATGAGGAGCCATACAATGTATATGGTGGGTTGCAGGACAATGGTTCCTGGTACGGCCCATCCAGTTCTCTAGGGGGTATTGAGGCTAGGGATTGGAATTCTGTTGGGTACGGTGATGGTTTTAGAGTTTTAAAACATCCTTCCAAAAATATAATTTATTCCGAAATGCAGGGCGCAGAGAATGTGTGGCGTTATGATGTGGACAGAAAACTGACCAAGACCATACAGCCATTGCCAACTACAGCTACGCCCAAATTACGGTTTAATTGGAATGCTCCCATGGCCATCAGTGAGCATCAACCGGATCGTTTTTATATGGGTAGTCAGTATCTGCACAAATCTGAGGATATGGGAGACACTTGGCAGATAATATCTCCTGATCTGACCACCAATGACCCGGCCAAGCAAAATCAAGAAAGTTCCGGCGGACTCTCCATGGATAATTCAGGGGCAGAAAATCACACCACCATTTTTACCATTGCCGAATCGCCTTTGGATGAAAATGTCATTTGGGTGGGTACGGATGATGGAAACGTTCAGGTTACCAAGGATGGTGGAAAAACGTGGACCAACACCGTAGGCTCCATCAATGGCTTGCCAAAGAACACATGGTGCTACCATATTGAAGCCAGTTCCTTTGACAAAGGGACTGCCTACGCCGTTTTTGAAGGTCATACCAATAACGACATGAAACCTTATGCCTATAAGACCACGGATTATGGAAAAACATGGTCCAATATCATTACCCCGGATGTAGTTGGATTTGCCCGAAATATACAGGAAGACTACGTGAATCCCGATCTTTTATTTTTAGGAACGGAGTTTGGTCTCTATATTACTATGGATGGGGGATCCAATTGGTACAAGTTCACCAACAATATGCCCGCTGTGGCAGTTCATTTTATTGACCTACAGAAAAAAACGAACGACCTTGTTATGGGAACCCATGGAAGAGGGGTTATCATTATAGACGACATTTCTCCTTTGAGGGACCTAACGGCCGAGGTCATGGAAAAGGACGTCCATTTTTTCGCCAACAGCCCTACTGTCATTGACGAACAGGGAGGTTTTTCCGGAAGCTTTGGAAATGAGACCCAATTTGTGGGCCAGAGCAAAAGCAAGAACGCCCAAATCAAATATTATTTGAATAAGCGACATACCTTCGGAAAAATGACGATGGAAGTACAGGATATGGAAGGAAATAAAATAATGGAACTTGGACCCGGTAAATCCAAAGGGATCAATATTGTAAATTGGGCCTATACCAGGAAAGCACCAAAAGTTGCCACCGGCAAGACGTTCACCTTTGGCGGTTTTACGGCACCAAAAGTTCCCGCAGGAATGTATAAGGTGGTCATGAACAAGGGTAAGGATACCTATGAGCATACTTTTGAATTGGTCTATGACGATAACTCTCCCCTATCGGATGCGGACCGAAAGATTAAGAATGAAACCATTATGAAACTTTATGACATGACGCAAGAGTTGGCTTATTTGGTGTATGAAGTAGATACCCTATTGGATCAGTCCAAGTCGACTGGAAATAAAAAACTTAATTCTAAATTGAACGCCTTGAAAGAAACCTTGGTCGTTACTACAGGGGATAATTATGTGGGTTCAGCCGAACCACAATTAAGGGAGAAGATGGCAGACCTTTACAGCAAGTTGGCCAGTAACTATGACAAACCGACAAAATCGGAATTGGATAACTTAAAAGTAATCTCCGACCGATTTACCAAAGCAAAAAACGAGTTTGAACAATTGAAGAATAAATTTAAGGACTATGAAAGTCTGCAATTAAAATCTTTTCAGGAATTCCTGGAGAGCAAATAAGAAGCAATACTACAAAGTATGAGCCATCGACCTCAAGGCCGATGGCTTTTTTTGTTCATAACCCGGTTAAAAACTAATTGGTATATATAATTTATGACCATGCTTAATGGCTACCTTTATAAAAACTCCGCGAGATGAACAGTAGATCAAACAATCTCTTGAGCCTTCGTCCAGAGATTCCTTCCGCCAGAATTACAAGTGATATGAGCAGCGATGAACGTTTTCAAAACCAAACGCTTCGTCCGATCATCAAACTCCAAAACTTCTTGATTATTTCGGTTTTTAAAAATTACATCGGAAAACACAAGAACAGGTTCTATGAGCTCACATTACAGAAACGCATGGAATATATTGAGAATGCGGTTCAAAAGGACATTAAGTTCAGGAATTCCTTAAAAGGTCTGATCATAGGCCAATTTACCGTTGAGGAATACGAAACTTATATCCAAAACTCATCGGCCTTGAACAAAAGAATGATGAATATGGTAATAGAGCGCCTAAAGGATCAAATTCAGCTACTTGAGTTGGCTGCTATGGTCCAATAGGGATTCCCCGTTCAAATTGGTGGTAAGTATGTCGCTCATAAGATCAAAATAAGGCCTTATCGCCCTAAAGGCATCATTGACGATATTTTTAAAATCAGGAGAAAATACCTCTTGGTCCGAAAAATTTTTCACAAAGATGAACTGCTTTTTTCTAATGAGGTCTATATTGGGATCTTCTTTATCAAAACCTTTGGGTGCTGTTTTAAGCTCATCCCCCTGGAGACTTCCCCATATTTTTTTTAATGCGGGGCTATTTAGGACCTCCCTTATTTCAGAAGAGTCCCTTTCAAACTCTTTTCTGATCCTAAATAGGTCCTCTTTGTTGGGTTCCCAGAATCCGGCAGCCACAAAGCTTTCGCCCGGTTTTAACCTAAGGTAATAGCCACCGCGGAGTGCTGCACCCCTCCTAGAAAAGGAGCCGGCAAAATGTACCTTATAGGGCGTTTTATCCTTAGAAAATCGCACATCCCTGTAAATGCGGAACATTTTTAATTTTTCTATATCATCGTGGTCCCCCATCATGTGCAAGATATTGTTGTAAAACTCCTTAACCTTCGATTCCATGGTTTTGAACTGTGGCTTATGTTCTGTAAACCACTCCTTGTTGTTATTTTTTTCCAATTCTTTTAAAAATTCGAATATATCTTCCGTAATCAATGTCTGTTGCATCCGACTTAAAGGCTTTAAATTTCATATTAAAGTTAAGCAATTTCAATGCTTTCGTTTGAAATATTGGTTAATTTTGATTCAATTAGCTAGAGATATGGATAAACAGTCAATTATAAAAAAGATAATTCAGCATAAGAAGCAACCCAATCTAAGATACCGGTTGAAACAAAATGTGGAGGATTTTACCGATAGGCTATTTTTTATGCTTTTCGATATAGAGACACCGGTTGAGGAAAATTTGGAAAAATTGGAAATTCAGTTCGACGAGTTGGTCCGTTTGGCTTGTTGGGAGGTAGATACGCCCTGTAAAAAAGTCTGGAACAATTATATGGCCAAAATCCCCAATATCCTTGAAAAACTCAATTTAGACGCTGAGGCCATTGTTAACTGCGACCCGGCATCTTTATCCATTGAAGAAGTGTATATGGCCTATCCCGGTTTTTATGCCATAGCCATTTATCGCTTGGCCCACGAACTATACGAAGAAGGCTTTCCCATGGTGCCGCGCCTGATGACGGAATATGCCCATAGGCAGACAGGTGTTGATATAAACCCTGGTGCCAAAATTGGGGATTCTTTTTTTATAGACCACGCCACAGGTGTTGTCATTGGTGAAACGGCCATTATAAAGAACAATGTAAAAATATATCAAGGTGTTACTTTGGGAGGGTTATATGTTGCCAAAAATCTTCAGAATACAAAAAGACACCCCACTATAGAAAACAATGTGACCATATATGCAAACGCTACCATTCTAGGTGGCAAAACAGTCATCGGTGAAAACAGTATTATAGGAGGTAATGCTTGGATCACATCGTCTATACCAGCTAATTCAACAGTGTATCACACCCCTGAGATTAAAATAAAAACTATTTCCAATGGCGCATAAGTTGATTGATCTGATTGGGAATACACCATTGGTGGAATCTAGGGTCTTAAACCAAAATCCCAATGTGCGTTTGTTCTTCAAAATGGAAGGGCACAATCCGGGAGGCAGCGTAAAAGATAGGGCTGCTCTCAATATGATTCAAAGTGGATTGGAACGGGGCGCAATTGACAAAAACTCCAAACTGATTGAAGCAACTAGTGGAAATACTGGTATTGCCTTGGCAATGATTGCCGGTATTTATGACCTAAAAATAGAATTGGTCATGCCCGAGAATTCTACCAAAGAAAGGGTGCAGACCATGAGGGCCTATGGAGCCAAAGTGACCCTTACCCCTGCTGATATTGGTATTGAAGGTGCGCGCGATTATGCTGAGGACAAGGTGGCCAACCATGGTTACGTAATGCTTAACCAGTTTGGGAATGATGACAATTGGAAAGCTCACTACAAAAGTACAGGGCCAGAAATTTGGCGGGATACCGAAGGATTGGTCACCCATTTTGTTTCCTCTATGGGCACCACAGGTACCATAATGGGAACTTCTACCTTTTTAAAGGAACAAAATCCCCATATTCAAATTGTAGGGGTGCAGCCCACGGACGAATCTAAGATTCCCGGAATACGGAAATGGCCAGAGGAGTATCTGCCTAAAATCTTTGATAGAAAAAAAGTAGATCGGATCATTGAGGTATCGGAAGAATCTGCTGTAATCATGGCCAAAAGATTGGCCATGGAGGAAGGTATATTTTCAGGGATGAGCAGTGGTGGTGCAACAGTGGCCGCATTGGAATTGGCAAGGACTTTGGATAAAGGTGTGATCGTTTCCATAATCTGTGATCGGGGCGACAGGTATCTGTCATCGGACTTGTTTGATTAAAAAAAAAAGAGCGCTTAACGGCGCTCTTTTTTATTTTCTCAATAGCCCGCTAAAAAGTGACAGTAGGAAGACTAACATGATGACAAAGAATAGAATCTTTGCTATTCCTTCTCCGGCTCCCGCAAATCCTCCAAATCCAAGGATTGCGGTTATGATGGCCATTGATAAGAAGATGAGCGTCCATCGCCACATAGTTAAAGCTTTTGTTTAAGTTTGTAATATTGAAATGTTCTATTTCATGGACTTGTATTCTTCTACAAATAGATCAATTTCGTTCCCTTTCTTATCGGTGATGACGTAGGCTTCTTTGTTATTTTTAAGATCGTTCTTATAAATACTTTCACTCTTTACGATCTCCAACTTATCGCCATTATCTACAGCGACCATAATTTCATCGTCATTGGTCACCAAGAAAAAATCGGTCTTTTCATCTGCCCTGTAACGGAATTTTATGATCTCATCGTAGGTGTTATCTGCGTCGTTATCAATTTTTACCGTTTTCATAACGTTCATTTTTTGAAAAACACGATCTTGGTTTAACTCGCCCTTATCTTCTTCTTCCATTAGAACATCCCTGGATACCATGGTATTGATCTTTACTGAGTTTTTGATCAACTTCCCGTTGGCGTATACCTCATAGGTCTTTTCTGTTGTTTCGGATGTCATTTCGCTATTTTCTTGGGCCAGTGTAGTGGCTGCGGAAAATAATAATAAGGTGCTAAATAATATTTTTATAGATTTCATATAATTTGATTTTATAGTTACTAGTTCTTTTTTCTTAAAGTATGCAAACGATACAGTTTCCAGTACCTCTTATGTTCTTTTTTGTGACATATAGTCAGCGACTAACTTATAGCACTTTTAAGTTTATCTGACTTGTCCTTGTTCCAGGCATCCAGCATCCAGCTTGTTTTCTCCATGTTTCTGATATAGGCCCCAATTAGATCTATGGTTCCTTCATCACCAATGGAGTCGGCCTTGTCCACTACCTTGGACATCTGCTTCAACAATAGGCTGTGTGCCTTAAGTATTTCCTGTACCATTTCTTTGTCCGTTAAGGATATTGTACTTTCTTCAATGGCGGAGGTTTTTAAATATTCACTGTAGTTGCTCATCGGGTGGTAGCGCAGCGTTAAGATTCTCTCGGCGATCTCATCTACTTTTACCCTAGCATCTGTGTACAGTTCCTCGAACTTTTCATGAAGATCGAAAAAGTTGTTTCCCAAGATGTTCCAGTGAAAATTTCTCAATTTTTGGTAGTACATATGATAGTCTGCCAATAGTGTGTTCAGTTCTACAACGACCGGCAATAATTTTTCTTCATTGATATTTAAATAGTTCATATTCTGACTTATGTTTTAAGAATTAAATAATGTGATTTTTTGTTGGTCGGATAACGTAACCTGAGCTAATGGGATTTAGCTCCTGGGCGAATGCCCATTAGAAAGTGTTTGTAATTATCTTCAACACTTTCAATATATAAGGAATAAAGTCCCCTGCCAAGGCGTTTAACTGCCTTTAACGGAATTTGGGAAGTATTAACAAAATGAATTGTTAAAGCCAGCGCTTCCTTTTGAAGAAAATTAACATTCCGATGAAGAGTGTTAACATCACTGCCCAGACGGCAAAGTAGCCGTATTTCCATTGCAGTTCGGGCATGTAAGAAAAGTTCATACCGTAAATTCCCGCTATAAAAGTCAACGGAATAAATATGGAGGCCATTATGGTAAGTACCTTCATGACCTCATTCATTTTGTTGCTCACATTGCTCATATACATCTCCAACAAACTCATGGACATTTCCCTATAGATCTGAAGGCTCTCATTGATTTCCAAGCAATGATCCATAAGATCCTTTAAAAACAACTTGGTATCCTTGGTTATCAATGGGTTGTCTGACTCTATAAGTCTATTGATCAATTCCTTTACGGGAGAAATCCATCTACGAACTTTTAGAACTTCTTTTTTGAGGTCTTGGATCTTACGGGCGGTTTCCGGAGTGGGATTGTCGTACACTTCCTCTTCCAATTCTTCAATCTGGCCACTTATGTTTTCCAGGACAACAAAATAATTGTCTATGATGGCATCCAACAGCGCGAAAAGAAGATAGTCTGCTCCCCTACTTCTTATACGTCCAGACTTGGTGTGTATACGGTCCCGTAACCCGTTGAAAACGTCTTCTTTAAGCTCTTGGAATACAACCACAGCTTTATCCATAAGCACCAAAGCTACATGTTCCCCTACCAGCTCATTCTTGGCATCCAGATAAATCATTTTAAGGACACAGAAAATATAGTCTTCATATTCATCAATCTTTGGTCGTTGGTTGGTATTTACAGCGTCTTCGACACTCAATGGATTTATCTCAAGGGCCTTTCCGAGGTTTTCTATATAAATTTCATCACTTAATCCAACTACATTGATCCAGGAAGTGGCACTGGAATTTTTGAATTCAAGAATTTGTTCAATTAGTTCTGTATGGTATATCTGAAAGGAACTTTCGTCAAACTCTATGATGCCCACATTACTTTTCTCGCCCTCCCTTAATCCCAAATAGGTGACCGTTCCTGGGGCCTTACCCACTTTTTTATGTGCTCGGGATGGTTTTTTTGGACTGATCTTATGATTGGACTTGTGTTTCTTTTTGGACATGCTGGCAAATTTGGTTTTAAAGATAATGATATGTGAGATGATATTATTTAAAATCCAATCGATTCAATAATAGCCCTGACCCTGGGGCCACGTAGGACAAAAGGAACTCACATTCCGGTTTCAGGGTATTTTCAATATCATGGAGGCTAAGTTCTCCTTTTCCCAACAAGATCAAAGCACCCATGATCATTCTTACCTGATAGCGCATAAAACCTTCGGAAACAATATGCAGGGCATAACTTGTTTCAGGGAAAAAATTAGCCTTTAATATGCTGTTTTCTTTTATGGTACAGCTCTTTATGTACCTAAGTGTATTGGTGCTTTCCTGGTGTCTTGTGGTATAATTTCCAAAATTGTGCTCCCCCACGTAGAGTCCGGCAGCTTTGATCATCAACTCTATATTGAGGTCTTCAAGAATATTCGCTATAAAAGGGGCGCAAAAGGGGTGGTTTTTTTCTCCGAAAGAAAATAAATAGATGTATTCCTTTTCCTTACTATGTTGAATGATATTAAATTCCTTATCAGTAGGAGAAACGGATAAAATTCTAATATCTGGGGGTAAATTCTTATTGAACTGTGCAGTGAATCCTTCAAGATCTTCCAGGGGACTTTCTTCCAAAAACAGTTCAAAGGCTCCATGTAAAGCAGAAACTTTGGCATCAGTCCGACCCGCGCCCAAAATTTTATAGTTTCTTTCTGGCAGCACAAATTTCAAGGTTTTCAAAAGCATGCTTTCAATGGTCTTCTGTCCCGGCTGTTTCTGCCAGCCACTATATCGAAAGCCTAGATATTGAACTTGGATCAAGTAATAGAAGCGTTGCTTTTGCATCTGTAATCATCAAAAATGAAATGGAGCTCTATATCAAAAAATGTCACTGCCAAAAAAAGGACTATTGACTGTCCATGCTTTAGAAGCCATCATTCAATATTTCCAATTGTTCCAAATCACCATATTTTTTGGCAATTTCCTTAATTTCTTCGCCTTTTCCAATTAAAACGAATTGAAGATTGTCCTTTGGAAAATAAGTGTCAATCAAAGCACTGATATTCTCCAAATTCAGGGCATCAATTTTCTGTGTAAACGTGTTTATAAAGGACTCGTCAAAATTGTACAGAAACATATCTGTCAATAAAATGGCAAGTTGTCCATTGGTTTCATACTCTGGAGGAAATTGTCCTTTTAAATAATTTTTAGCTGAATTCAAGGTTTTTTGATCAACACCTTTGGTGTGCAGCCTTTTATATGTTTCCAGAGCAAGGTCAATGGCCTGTTCCGTTGTTGCAGTCGCCGTGAAGGTGCTGATTTGAAAAACACCACCATTCTTGAAGCTGTTGAACCTACTGCCAGCACCATAGGTCAGTCCGGAATTTACT
The DNA here is from genome assembly GCF_037203765.1 of Sediminicola sp. 1XM1-17. Taxonomy (NCBI): domain Bacteria; kingdom Pseudomonadati; phylum Bacteroidota; class Flavobacteriia; order Flavobacteriales; family Flavobacteriaceae; genus Sediminicola; species Sediminicola sp. 1XM1-17. The sequence goes on from NZ_JBBCAS010000002.1 coordinate 283,398, forward strand.
CTTAGTTCATCATTGAGCCAAGAAGTAAAACGACCTCCCAATATGGTATTTATTACTTGAACTGCCACATAATCGGGATTATTCCTCGAAATACCTTTTCCTCCAATTAAAAACGTAGTCTCATTGGCATCTTCCTTATTGACCAGTAACACTCTAGGGGTTTCAGACAAGGAAAAATCGGGCAATTTTAGAAGCGGTTCGGAAGATTGTTTCCAATCTCCAAATAACCGTTCGATCTCCTTTTTCATTAATTTGGAATCAAAATCCCCAACAATGGCAATAGCAGCCTTGGATGGTTGATATTGATTTTTATAAAAATCGGCCAATTCTTTAGAAGTGATATTTTCAATTCCGGTTTTGTTGCCCACAACCGAATTTCCGTACGGATGCCCACCGAATACAAAATGGTCAAAGTAGTTCCTTATTGAAGCGCGAGGGCTCTCCTTCATTTGATCTATTTCAACAAGTTTTCTTTCCTGCAACTTTTTCCACTCCGCATCGGGAAATATCGGATGAAGCAGTACATCTTTTACAATTTCCAAGATCTTCTTCTGGTCCCTTTTCATAAAAGATGAAGAAAGGTAACCGGCCTCTTTGTCGGCCCAAGTGTAGAGCGAAGCACCAACATAATCTACCTGTTCTTCAATTTTTGATTTGGAATAATTTTCTGTTCCCAGCACCATTGCTGCTGCTGTGGCGTTTGCCAAACCTGATTTTTCTTTTGGATCGTAAATGGCGCCCGCAGGAAATACAGCAGACAACTGTATTAGTGGCACTTCATGTTGTTCCATGAAATAGATCGTGAGTCCATTGCTCATGGTGAATTTGCTATACTGCGGCAATTGGAATTTTTCCTGTGCAGCCAATGATTCAATAGTTCCAAAAACTATTAAAAAAATGAAAAGACTATTGAATAAAATAGTTCCCATGGTATTCTTTAAATGCGCCATATCAAAATGCTTCATGAAATCTTTTAATTGGAGGTTACAATTTCGGTTTTGGTATTGTCTTTTAGTATTCCTACGGTCCTATTTTCTTCGGTAAAATACACCTTGGCCACCCGCTGTATGTCTCCCATGGTTACTTTTTCATATTCCGAAGGAGCAGAATACATTTTTTTATAATCCCCAAAGTACATCTCGTAGGTGCCCAGATTATTGCTTTTACCGTCAATGGTTTCTAAAGTTCTATAGAATGAAATTAGTTTTTGATTCTTAACCTTTTGAAGCTCTTGTTCACTAATCCCGTTAGTGGTAATACGATCAAGAACTGCAATAATACCTTCTTCCAATGCTTCTGCCTTCACATCTTTGTTGGCCACACCATAGATATAAAAAAGATTGGGGTCTATACTTTCTGGCATATATGAAAATATACTTGTAGCCAATTGTTGTTCATCTACCAAACTACTGTATAGCCTGCTGCTATTGCCACTACTTAGAATAGCGCTTAACAAATCCAAGGCATAATAATCTTTATGCTTGGTTTCGGGAACATGATACGCCAGTAATAAGTTTGGTGTGCTTACTTTTTTATGGACTACCACCCTTTTTTCTCCTCTTTGAGGGGGTTCAATGGTATGAATTTTTCTAGGTTCCGGTTGTGGCTGGATAGGCTCAAAATATTTTTGTGCAAGCTGTTTGACCTGGCTAACCTTTACATCACCTGTTATGACAACTACGGCATTGTTTGGCGCATAATACGTGTCAAAATATGTTTGTAGATCGGTTAATGTCCAATTTTTAATATCGGACTCATAACCTAAGACAGACCAACGATAAGGATGGGCAGAAAATGCAGAAGCCTTTACTTCTTCCATAATATTTCTAAAATTGCTGTTCTCCAACCCCGTACTCCGTTCACTGAGCACCACCCCTCTTTCACTCTCCACCATAGTGCTGTCCAAGGCCAAGTTTGCTATCCTGTCTGCTTCCAGTTCAAAAATAGTGGCCATGGAAGAAGTTGGGAACCAATCAGTGTAAACAGTCAAGTTTTCTGTTGTATAAGCATTATTGCTTCCCCCTGCCGCTTCCATCGTCCTATCAAACATTTTTGGACCATATTTTTTGGACCCGTTGAACATCATATGTTCAAAAAAATGGGAGAGTCCCGTGATGCCTGTATATTCATTTCTTGAACCTACCTTCCAAAAAAGGTACATATTGGCATTTGGAATGCTATGGTCTTCCAAAACCAATATTTTCATTCCATTATCAAGGGTAAAACTGTTGACATCCTCAACTTTATTTTGTCCGTTGACCAGCGTGATAAACAAAAGGGTGAACATGGGTAAAAAACTGCGCTTCATGGGTATTTGATTTAAAGGAACTAAAGATAAGAAATTGAGAAATTAATCTGAGAATTTAAATGGACATAAAATTGAATATGAATCGTAATGCCCAGCTCGTTTTATCCGTATTCACATTTTAAAACCAATACTTAAAAGAAGGTTTAAAGTTTGTAATTTTCACCACACCTTTGGATTATATTAAAAAAACTGAATCTTCTTACAAAGCTTGTGAACCGTTCAGGTAACTTTTATTTTGAGAAAGCCTATACTGCAGTTACAATTTTGCCTTTCGCTCTATTGTCCTCCATGTAGTGATGGGCTTTTACATTATCATCCAAAGGACAATTGCTGTCTATGTTTAAGGTAATGCCTCCTTTTGCAGCATCATCCATAAATACTGTAATAATTCTTTAGTGGATTCCTTGATTCACCCACATAAACGGTCAAATGTCCTACTGATGAAATGTCTCCCATGTCTATTAAATAGCCCTGATCTATTTAGGCCAACGCTTTCACCCTTAAAAGGACCCAGCCTGCCTTCAACTGTAGGATGGGTTTTTTCTTGAATTTCAAATGCTTCAGGATTGTTACAGCTGCTTTCATTTTTTGCGTTACCACTGTCCTATATCCCAACTCTAGGAATGTATACTTTTTTGTAGTAATCCTTACACCACACTTTTTGCGGTTTTCCCAACAACATTTGTACTTCACCAAAAAGCCTGAAGACCGTTTCACCACACGATATCGTAAGTTGCCAACATTGCCTGCACTTCATCGAAAAATTTGAAATAATTGAAATTGGACAGCGTTTTTATTTTGAAACATGGGGTTCCCCAAGCGCTCCAAAAACCTACTTAAATGAATATACTACTACGCATTTTTCCATGGAAAATGATACAACTTTTATCCATTGTGATATTGTTCACACTCATAGTTCTCAATTTTTATGGCCTGTATACCAATAAGTTCTACTTTTTTAAGTTTGATAACTACATATTTCCCATATTGACCATAATACACTTTGTATATCTATATGCCATGTGGTTCAAGGTAAAGGAAAATGAATATCCCGATCCTCAAATGAGGAACTTGGAGTACATTTTGTACATCCTGCTATTTATATATGTATTTCAAATATTTGATACGCTCTACATCTTATCCAGTTATACGGATTATGATGCGTCAATTATACCGAAAACCTTTCTACCTATAGGATCACTGATTGTTACCTTGTACACTCTTTTGATATTGATGACCTTGGTTTCCTTTAAACACCGCAAAGTACTGGTGGGGGAATATAAATTTATGGATATGAACGATAATATCGATTCATGGTCCTAAGCTTTACTAATAGTACAAAAAAAAGCCCTTTCATCAAAAAAGGGCTTTTTAAATATATTAAAGTCCGCTAATAAAACTTCCGTAGAGATCCTTAAACTGGTATCCTTCGGTAAACCTGTGTTTGCTCAACTTTTTATTAGCTACCAAGCCCCAGAGCAATAGCTCCTTTAAAAAGTAGCTATCCTCCTTTGATGCATCAGGTTGATATTCCTTAATCAATTGATTTAATGGCGAAACACTATCCAATTCTTTTTTGTACTCTATGTCCGTGGCATCGTCCAGTATTTCAAAACCATCTCCATCAAAAAACCAAGAAATCAGTTCATCATAGGGACCAACGGCATCTTTTCGTTCCAGTTTGTCTATTTTGGGGAAATATAATGGGAACAAAGTTTTAATGGCATCCTCTACCAAGATGGAGGCAACGCTCCCTGCTCCTTCTTGTTCGCCCTCATATACCAATTCTATTTTTCCGGTGATGGATGGAATGATACCCATAAAATCGTTTAACCGAATACTGGTAGTGTTCTCTCCATTTCTGAGCGCGCGACGTTCGGCGGTGCTCAAAAGATTTTCAAAAGCAGTAATGCTCATTCTGGCACTGACTCCACTTTTGGCATCGACGTATTCACTTTCCCTGGCTTCAAAACTTATTTGTTCCAAGAGATCTTTTGCCATATCAGGGACAAAGACAGCACTGGTCTGTCTTTCATCCAATCTGGCCTCTTGTTCGGTGATTTTACGGGCTGTTTTTATATCCTCCGGGTAATGGGTCAATATTTGTGATCCGATCCTATCTTTCAATGGGGTCACAATACTTCCTCTATTGGTATAATCTTCTGGATTGGCCGTAAAAACAAATTGGAGGTCCAAAGGTAGGCGCAGTTTAAAACCTCTGATCTGTATATCCCCTTCCTGTAGAATGTTAAAAAGGGATACCTGTATCCTCGCTTGCAAATCTGGTAATTCATTGATTACAAAAATACAACGGTTCGCCCTTGGGATCATTCCAAAGTGGATAACTCGGTCATCTGCATAGGACAATTTAAGGTTGGCGGCCTTTATAGGATCCACATCACCTATCAAATCGGCCACGGTCACATCGGGAGTTGCCAATTTCTCGTAAAAACGTTCCTCCCTTGGCAACCAAGATATCGGGGTCTTATCGCCTTTTTCCTTAATGAGCTCCATGGCGTATCTGGACATCGGCTTTAAAGGGTCATCGTTGATTTCGGATCCTTCCACAACAGGAATATATGCATCCAATAAATTCACCATCAATCTGGCCAAACGTGTCTTGGCCTGTCCCCTTAGTCCCAATAAATTAATATTGTGCCTGGAAAGAATGGCCCGCTCCAATTCTGGAATAACAGAATTTTCATATCCCCAAACTCCGGTAAAGGTCTGTTCTTTGTTCTTGATCTTCTGAATTAGGTTGTCCCTAAGTTCATCTTTGATATTTTTTGTACGGTATCCTGCACTTTTTAGTGCACCCAGGGTGCTTATTTCTTTATAGTTCAATTTCATATATTTTTTTAAATACTTCTCTGGATGAAGTATGCTGTTATTATCCTTTCAATCGTTTTCTTCTGTTCTGTTCGTAATCTTCAAAGATCATTTCTCCAAGGCCCTTTAAACCTGTAAAAAATGCTTTTCCATTATTGGCCTCGGCAAAATGTCGTACAAATTGGGTCAGGTACGGATCTTGGGCGATCATGAATGTGGTAATGGGAATATGTAATTTTCGGGCCTGTCTGGCCATATTGTAACATTTCTCAACAATATAATCATCCAAACCCACACTATTTTTGTAATAGGTCCCATCTGGCATTCTCAGGCAACTGGGCTTGCCATCGGTGATCATAAATATTTGCTTGTTGGTATTCCGCTTCCTCCTTAGCATATCCATGGCCAATTGCAAACCAGCAACCGTATTGGTATGATAAGGTCCCACTTTCAAATACGGAAGATCTTTGATGGGAATGGGCCATGCATCATTTCCAAATACCAATATGTCCAAGGTATCCTTTGGGTAACGGGTCGTGATGAGTTCTGCCAAAGCCATGGCCACTTTTTTTGCCGGTGTAATCCGGTCTTCCCCGTAGAGTATCATACTATGGGAAATATCGATCATGAGCACGGTACTCATTTGGGCTTTGTATTGTGTGTCCTCAACCACGAGGTCATCTTCGCTCAGGGCAAAACTATCCATCCCATGGTTGATTTGGGCATTTTTTAAGCTTTCGGTCATGGAAATATGCTCCAACCCGTCCCCATAGCGGTATTCCCTGAATTCCCCGGTATGCTCATCTCCCCTACCGGATTTTCCAGTTTTATGGTTACCGGAACCACTGCGTTTGAGTTTGCCGAAAATCTGATCCAACGCAGCCTGCCTTATAATGCGCTCCATTTTGGCAGTAATGGACAAATCCCCATCGCCTTCGCCATTACCGTCACCATTACCATCCTTAAATTCTTCCCTTAAAAATCCTTTTGCTTTTAAGTCTTCTATAAAGTCCTCAATGGTGTAATTTTCATCTGTAAGTTCGTATTCCTTATCCAGTTCCCGCAACCAATCCAACGCCTCTTCCACATCGCCGGAAGTATGCGTGATCAGCTCTTTGAAAATCTCAAAAAGCTTTTCGAACGGAGTTTGGTTCGGTGCTTCATAGTTGGTAAAACGAAACCCTTTTCTTTTGTTCATAGCCATTCTATAAATTTAATACATTTGGAAGAGACCCTTAATTTTTTAAAGAAAACTTAACGGTTTGCACTACTTTAGTATCGTATGGATATCGCAAACCTTTCAAAATTTAACGCATTTTTACAAACCCCTCCCCTATGGCATGGGAATTACGATGGTCTAGAGCAATTTGAATTTCCAGATATCGACCTGAAGGATTTTCATTGTGAACCCATCCCGGAAAATTTAAGACTGGGCCATCAGATGGAACATATTTTTCATCAACTTATAACCAATTCTTCCCGATATCGGATAAGTGCCTTTAACATTCCCATTAGAAGGAACAAAATTAGTTTGGGGGAAATCGATTTTATTTTGGAGGACTTGACAATGGAAAAAAGGTTACATGTAGAACTTACCTATAAGTTTTATGTGTTGGATCCGGAATTTCCCAGTCTATTGCACCAATTGGTAGGACCCAACCGAAGGGATACCTTTTATGCCAAAAAAGAAAAGATCAAAAACCATCAAATACCTTTGTTGCATTCGGCAGAAGGAGATAAGGTATTACAGGACTTGGATATAGATTACAGGGGTGTTGAGCATCGAGTTTGTTTTAAGGCCCAGGTATTCGTTCCCATTCATCATGAAAAAAGTAGTTTCTTCCCTTTCAACAGTGAATGTGTTGCTGGTATTTGGATGGACAGGGATACTTTTTCATCCTTTATCGATGGTGAGGACCAACTCTATATTCCACCTAAAAAGGATTGGCCTAAGGCACCTACATCAGATTTAGATTGGCAAACCTATGACGAAGTACTTGGGGACATCAACACCCAATTGTCCAATAAAAATTCCCCAATGGTCTGGTTGAAAAAGTCCAATGGGGAATTGATGAAAATCTTTGTGGTCTGGTGGTTATGATTTGTTGTGCCTAACCTTTAATACCTCCACAATATCGTTGAGTTTAAATCCTTTTGCTTGAAGTAATATCAAGTAATGGAACAGCAGGTCGGCACTTTCATCCAAAAAGAGCCCATCATTATTATCTTTGGCTTCGATGACCACTTCTACAGCCTCTTCTCCAACCTTTTGGGCCACTTTATTGAGCCCTTTTTGAAAGAGTGAAGAAACATAGCTAGGTTTGCCATCTGCATCAATGGGAGCCTTTCCTTCTGCTTGATCCTTTCTATTTTGTATGATTTCCTCCAAGCCGGATAGAAATCCAAATGCCTGGACATTTTTATCCCCCCAACAGGTATCCGTTCCCTTGTGGCACGTAGGGCCAATAGGATCTACCGATACCAATAGGGTGTCCTGATCACAATCCAATTGGATATTGGTGAGTTTCAGAAAATTTCCACTCTCCTCCCCTTTGGTCCACAATCTGTTTTTTGTTCTGCTGAAAAAGGTTACCGTTTTGGTCTCCATGGTTTTATTATAGGCCTCCTCGTTCATATAACCAAGCATCAAAACATTTTTGGTATTCACATCTTGTATAATGGCCGGGACCAACCCATCTTTATTTTTATCAAAATCTATTTTCATAATTGTTTTAATTTTTTGCTGATGTCTTTCTATTTGGCACAACTTGTTTGGCTGTAAACCTACATAGGCGATATCTTTTATAAACGAACGGGAATGTCGTTCTTTTTTAATTCTTCCTTGAGATCCCTGATTTCAATTTCCTTAAAATGGAATACACTTGCAGCCAAGGCGGCATCAGATTTTCCATCAATAAAGGTATCCGTAAAATGCTGTATGGTACCGGCACCACCTGAGGCAATGATCGGAATATTCAGTTCATTGGACAATTTGGCCAAGGCCTCATTGGCAAAGCCATTTTTGGTTCCGTCATGGTTCATGGAAGTAAATAGTATTTCCCCTGCACCACGGCGCTCTACCTCTTTGGCCCATTCAAAAAGATTGAGTTCAGTTGGAACCTTGCCACCTACCAAATGAACGATCCATTCCCCATCTATTTGTTTGGCATCAATGGCAACAACGATACATTGGGAGCCAAATTTTGCCACCAAATCATTGATCAATTGAGGGTTTTTGACTGCAGAGGAATTGATGGAAACCTTATCAGCTCCATTTTGCAATAGGATATCCACATCCTCCACGGAAGAAATACCACCTCCCACGGTAAAGGGGATATTTACTTTTTCTGCCACCCTTAAGACAAGGTCAGCTAAGGTTCTCCGTCTCTCCTCTGTTGCTGATATATCAAGGAAAACCAATTCATCGGCTCCCGTTCTTGCATAGATTTCTGCCAATTCGACTGGGTCTCCCGCATCGCGTAGATCAACAAAATTAATGCCTTTTACAGTACGGCCATTTTTAATATCCAAACAAGGAATAATACGCTTTGTCAACATTGTCTTTGTACTTTATTTTGGTAATCCAAGGGGTAATTCTCTCCTTGATATTCCTTCAATTATTCTAACTACTCTTACTTATGAATTCTTCCAATTGTTTCATGGAAATCCTTCCCTCGTATATGGCTTTGCCAATGATGGTCCCTTCACATCCCATTTCCGCCAATTTTGGAAGTTCGTCAAAGGTAGATATCCCCCCGCTGGCTATCAGTTTTATCCCAGGAGCGGCCTCCTTTAATATTTTTGAGTATAGCTCAAATGATGGGCCCTCCAGCATACCATCTTTGCTGATATCCGTACAGATTACATAAGTTATTCCTTCTTTCTGGTACGTTTTGATAAAAGGCACCAGTTCTTCTTTGGAATCTTCCAGCCAACCGGATACAGCAACTTTTTCATTTTTGGCATCAGCGCCCAAAATAATCTTATCGGAACCAAACTTTTCTATCCAACTGATAAAGGTCGCCCTATCTTTTACGGCAATACTTCCTCCTGTAATTTGCCGGGCCCCACTCTCAAAGGCGATCCTTAGATCATCATCCGTTTTGAGTCCGCCTCCAAAATCTATTTTCAAGGCCGTTTTGGAAGCAATCTGCTCCAATACGCTATGGTTGACAATATGTTTCGATTTTGCCCCGTCCAAATCAACCAAATGCAGGTATTCAATACCATGCGCCTCAAACGCCTTGGCTACCTCCAAGGGGTTTTCGTTGTATATTTTTTTGGTATCATAATCCCCTTTCGAAAGTCTAACACACTTCCCATCTATGATATCTATTGCAGGTATTATTCTCATATGCTTATTTTATAAAAGGACTACCTTGTCCTTGGCCATCCAAAGTTTTGAGTTCCCAATTTTTTCAAATCCATAACGCTCGTAAAGAGTGTGGGCATCCTTGGTTTTCAGCGCAAATGTTTTTATCTTACTTAAAGCATCACTTTTAATGATGTGGTTTATTAATTTATTTCCTAATCCCTTGCCTTGATGTTCTTTAAAAATAATCACATCCATCAGATAGGCAAATACAACAAAATCTGTTACTACCCTGGCGAACCCCAACTGTTCATTTGTTTTGGAATACAAACCGAAACAATAGGAATGCTGGATGGTTTTCTGGACATCTTCCAACGTTCTGCCCATTCCCCAATACGAGTCCTGGCTTATATATTGGTGAATTTTGTAAGTATCCAGCTGTTCTTTGTTTGTGGTTATGTACGTTTCCATGGTTTAAACAACTTCTAAAAAGTTTCTCAAAATGGTTTCGCCCACAATGCTACTTTTTTCGGGGTGAAACTGTGTTCCGTAAAAATTGTCCTTTTGCAAGGCTGCACTGTACAGGACGTCATATTCTGATTCTGCTATGGTATCTGAGCATATTGGGGCATAAAAACTATGTACCAGATAAATATGCTCCTTTTCTGGGATTCCATTAAATAATGGTGACTTTAAATTGGTGATTTGATTCCACCCTATTTGTGGCACTTTTACATTTTTGGTAAATTTTTTCACATGCACATCAAATATCCCCAAACCTTGGGTATTTCCTTCCTCTGAGGAATGGCACATCAGCTGCATCCCCAAGCAAATTCCCAAGACTGGTTGTTTAAGTTCTGGGATTATGGCATCCAATTTGCTGTCCTTAAGCTTGTTCATGGCACTGCTTGCTTCTCCTACCCCAGGAAAGATAACCTTGTCGGCTGACATTATTTCTTCCACGTTATCACTTAAAATGGCCTCATACCCCAGTCTTTGTATGGCAAATTTGATACTCTGTATATTTCCAGCACCGTAGTTTATAATTACTATTTTCATTATTTTTTGATAGGCATTTAAAATCGTCCTTAGAATCCCTTCATACGAATGCCGATTCTGGTAATACGATTATTTAATTAAAGTTTATAGTACCCCCTTGGTGCTGGGTAGAACCATTTTTTCCACGTCTCTTTTCACAGCCATTTTTATGGCCTTGGCAAAAGCCTTGAAAATAGCCTCTATTTTATGGTGTTCATTGGTGCCTTCTGCCTTGATATTCAAATTGGCTTTGGCCCCATCCGTAAAGGATTTAAAAAAATGAAAGAACATTTCTGTCGGCATTTTTCCAATCATTTCCCGTCTGAATTCTGTTTCCCACACCAACCAGTTGCGGCCCCCGAAGTCAATCGCTACCTGTGCCAGACAATCGTCCATAGGCAAGCAAAATCCATATCTTTCTATCCCAAGCTTATTTCCCAGGGCCTTATGGAATACTTCTCCCAATGCAATTGCAGTGTCTTCTATGGTGTGGTGTTCATCTACCTCCAAATCCCCTTTTACCTTGATATCCAAGTCCATTTGTCCGTGCCTCGCCAATTGGTCCAACATATGGTCAAAAAAGTCGAGCCCGGTTTTAATGGAACTCTTTCCCGTACCGTCCAGATTTAATTTTATGAAGATATCCGTTTCATTGGTTTTGCGGTTTATTTCAAAGACCCTGTCTTTCAGCTTTAAAAATTCATATATTTTTTCCCAATCATTGTTTTCTAGGGCAATAATATCATTGAGTTCTTCGCGCTTTACAGTGATCTCCCCAGTACCCAAATTGGTATTGTCATTGATGTAGATCCCTTTGGCCCCTAAATTCTTGGCCAATTCTATATCGGTTAATCTATCTCCAATCACAAAGGAATTCTTTAAGTCGTACTGATCAGAAAAATACTCGGTCAACAATCCCGTTCCAGGCTTTCTGGTAGGGGCATTTTCATGTGGAAAAGTTCTGTCCAAAAAAACCTTGTCAAAAACCACTCCTTCATTTTCAAAAGATTTAAGGATAAAATTGTGTACAGGCCAAAAGGTGTCTTCTGGAAACTTATCGGTTCCCAATCCGTCCTGATTGGTGATCATGACCAGTTCATAATCCAACTCCTTGGCTATCTTACCCAGAAACGTAAAGGCTTTGGGGTAAAAGATCATTTTGTCAAAGGCATCAATTTGTTCATCAATGGTTTCTTTGATGATGGTGCCATCCCTATCTATAAATAATACTTTTTTCATATGACATGTTCCAAACCCAACTTCCGTTGTGGTTGCCTTGGGTTTATTTTTTAGTTATCTATTTCCTTTAATCGTGCTATCAGTTTCCTGTTCTCCTCGGGCGTACCAACCGTAAATCTCAACGTATTGGCACAAAGGGGTTGGGTCGTCCTATTTCTTACCACAATCCCGGCGTTTAACAACTGGTTGTACCTGTGGGTGGCATTATCTACCTGTGCCAGAATAAAATTGGCATCGGAGGGATATGTCTTTTCCACAAATCCTATCTCCGCCAATACCTGGTTCAAGGCGTTCCTTTCCCTTAGGATCTCTGCAATCTCATTACGGACGTCATCAATAGCATGTAACCGCTCCAAGGCCCGTTGTTGGGTTAGTTCATTGACATTGTAGGGCGGCTTTATTTTATTGAGCATGGCTATGATTTCTTCCGATGCATAACAGATTCCCAGGCGAATGCCGGCCAAACCATATGCCTTGGATAGTGTTTGGGTCACAATTAGATTAGGATATTGCGGTAATTCGGTAATCCAGCTGGCATCCTTTGAGAAATCTATATAGGCCTCATCAATCACGACCAATCCATTAAAATTAGTCAATAATTCACGGATATGGGTACTTGAAATACCATTTCCTGTTGGGTTATTGGGGGAACAAATAAACAAAAGTTTACTGTGTTGGTCCATTACCTTCAAGATTTCGCCCACATTGGGCTGGAACTCCTCGGTCAGTAAAACTTCCCTATTTTCAACGTTATTGATATTGGAAAGCACCTTGTACATCCCATAGGTTGGTGGCAACGAAATGATATTATCCACCTTGGGCTCGCAAAATGCCCTAAAAAGCAAATCGAGCACTTCATCGCTTCCGTTTCCTAAAAGGATCTGTGATGCTTCCACACCTTTTTGGGTCGCTAAAACATCCTTTAAACTGCGTTGCTGTGGGTCTGGATACCTGTTGACACCATTCTCAAAAGGATTTTCATTGGCATCCAAAAAAACCATCTCAGAGCCATCTGAAACGTACTCATCCCTGGCAGAAGAATAAGGACTGAGTCCTTTTACATTCTCCCTTACCAGATTGTTAATGTTTATTTCAATTTTCATAGTCGTATGTCCAAAGGACAAATAGCCGGATTCCAATGTGAGGTGCAGCGGAATCTTGGGTTTTTAATTTTTCTTTAAACTCTTTAACCTAAGGGTAACAGCATTTTTGTGTGCCTGAAGTCCTTCCGCCTCTGCCATTAGCTCAATGGTCCTCCCAATTTCTTGGATCCCCAGATCAGAAATTTTCTGGAAGGTCATACTTTTCATAAAACTGTCAAGGTTGACCCCACTGTATTGTTTGGCATAACCATTGGTCGGTAATGTATGATTGGTACCCGAGGCATAGTCCCCAGCACTTTCTGGGGTATAATTGCCAATAAATACCGATCCAGCATTACAGGTGTTGTCCAAAAAGAATTCTTCATTTCCCACACATAGGATGTAATGTTCCGGACCATATTCGTTGATAAGTTCTATCGCCGTATTTTCTTCCTCCACAAAAATTAACTTGCTGTTGGCCATGGCCTTCAAAGCTATTTCCTTTCTTGGGAGCACATTGATCTGTTTTTCTATTTCCTTTTCTACTGCTTCGATCAATTTTTTAGAGGTAGAAACCAAGATTACCTGACTGTCTATCCCGTGTTCGGCCTGACTCAATAGGTCCGATGCCACAAAGGCGGCATTGGCCGTATCATCGGCCATCACCAATAGTTCGCTTGGTCCCGCTGGCATATCTATGGCCACCCCATACTTGGTTGCAATTTGTTTGGCAACAGTAACATATTGGTTTCCCGGACCAAAAATTTTATACACCTTGGGAATAGATTCGGTTCCAAAGGTCATGCCTGCAATGGCCTGTATGCCCCCTACCTTAAATATTTGGGTTACCCCGCAAAGACTGGCCGTGTACAAAATGGCCGGATTGATTTTACCTTCTTTATTCGGGGGAGAGCATAGTACTACTTCCTTACAACCGGCAATCTCCGCCGGAACCGCCAACATTAGAATGGTTGAAAACAAAGGTGCCGTACCTCCTGGAATATACAATCCCACCTTTTGAATGGGCCGTTTTTCTTGCCAACATTGTACTCCAGTGGTGGTCTCCACAGCTACTTTCGAAGTTATTTGTGCCCTATGGAAGATCTCAATATTGCTTTTTGCCTGTTGAATGGCAGCTTTAAGGTCCTCAGACACCAATGATATTGCTTCCTCTATTTCTTTTTGGGCAACCCTGTTGTTTTCCAACAATACGCCATCGAATTGTTGGGTATATCTTTGGATAACGCTATCTCCCTGTTCCTTAACCTCCCTGAAAACTTGGTTGACGATCCCCTCTATTTCAGCCACTTCTTGAGTTGGTCTTTTGAGAAGTACCTCCCAATCCTTTTTTGCCGGACTATAAATTTTGTTCATTACAGTACCATTTTTTCAATTGGACAAACTAAAATTCCTTCTGCTCCCGCATCCTTTAATTCTTGGATTACCTCCCAGAATTTGTCCTTATTGATTACAGTGTGCACTGAGCTCCATCCTTCATCAGCCAATGGAAGTACGGTAGGACTCCTCATACCCGGCAAAAGGGCAATGATTTCTTTTAATTTCTCATTTGGAGCGTTTAATAGCACGTATTTGGATTGCCTTGCCCTAAGAACCGATTGAATCCTAAATCGTAATTTTTCCAGTAACTTTTTGCCTTCCTCGGATATTGATGGGGAGACGGCCAGTACAGCCTCACTTTGGAGCATGACCTCCACCTCTTTTAGATTGTTTTTAAAAAGGGTACTCCCACTGGAGACGATATCACAAATGGCATCCGCCAAACCTATATTAGGAGCTATTTCCACAGAACCATTGATAATGTGAAGCTCTGCCTTTACCCCTTTTTCCCTTAAATAATTTTCCACTGTATTGGGATAGGAGGTGGCAATTTTTTTACCCTCAAAATCCTTGACAGATTGATATTTTACCGATTTGGGCACTGCCAGGGAAACCTTGCACTTGGAAAAACCAAGCTTTTCGGCTACAATGATATCCTGACCTTTTTCTATCAAAACATTTTCTCCAATGATGGCAATATCTACCACCCCATCCCTTAGATATTGGGGAATATCCCCATTTCTGAGATAGAATACTTCCAATGGGAAGTTTCTCGATGAAGCCTTTAGCTGATCTTTACCGTTATCAATGGATATTCCACAATCTTTTAAGATCTGGAGGGAATCTTCATTGAGGCGTCCACTTTTTTGAATAGCAATTTTAATTTTTTTCATGTGTTATACATTGTTTTTTGGCCTGAACAAACAAACAGGATGTTAAAAACAAAACCCGTTTGATTGCTCAAACGGGTTAGAATATATTTTAGTTACAACAATACATTTCTAGCTCGCTTGATTGCAAGTAAAGAAATGATGATGATGTACACTGTACTTTTTCATATGCCAGCAAAAATAATACTAATTTTTATTCTTGAAAAATTTATGTCTCACATTTTATTTCAAAAATGTTAAAATACTATTGATTACCTAAAATTATTGGCATTCCGCTGTCCCCGGACCCAATCACAATTACTTTGCTATTTGGAGACTCCGATAATTTTATCGTAGCTTCTATTCCTTTGTCCTGAAGAATTTTATCGGTCAGGGAGGCACTTAAAATACGGTTTGCATCTGCCTTTCCCTGGGCCTCAATTCGTACTTTTTCTGCTTCCTTTTGGGCAGTAACCAGTCTAAATTCATATTCCAAGGATTCTTGTTCCTGCTTTAATTTACGTTCAATGGCTTCTTTGATCGTAGGTGGTAGCGTTACATCGCGTACCAAAACCTCATTCAGTTGTATGTGCTGTCCGTCTACAATCTTTTTGGTTTCCTCAAAAATTTCGGCCTGTATGGCGTCCCTTTTGCTCGAGTACAATTGTTCTGGGGTGTATCTTCCTACCACGCTACGTGCAGCTGATCTAATGGTGGGCAATAAAACCCTTTGGATGTATTCCTCTCCCTTTTCCTGGTGCAATCTGCCCAGTTGATCCGCCTTTGGTTGGAACCATGCCGAAGCGTCCAATTTAATATCCAAACCATTGGAGGAAAGTACATTCATTTTCTCAAAAACCTCTTGTTGCCTTACCTCATAAATGAATACTTTGTTCCAAGGGGCTACAATATGAAAGCCCTCCCCCATGGCAGGTTCATCCGTAACGACACCACCTCCAAATGTTTCATAGAGCACTCCGGCCTTACCGGACCCAATGGTAACGGCAGATTTGGTAATTAAAATGATAAGTAAGATAATAATGAATATTGCAGGTAATGCAATCTTTGGTAATTTGTCCATTTTGTAATTCTAAATTTAATTTTTAACTCAATCCGTTATATTTCCTTAAAAACCATTCTGCCGAAAAAGCTGCTGCAATCAAGGCCAAAAGGATTCTAAAATCGATTAAAGATACGACATTTTGAGTACCTACTTGTGATGGCAGGTAACGCTTGTCATTAACAAGCTGGTTGATAAGGCTATCCATCCCATCGGCATAATAAAGTTGTCCATTGCTGTTTTGGGCCAACCTTCCCATTTTCTTATAGTTACTGGACAGAAATTGTTTTTCAACATCAAAATCCAATATCTTAAATTGTCCGGTTTTGGAAATATTCTCATTTTGGACATCTACCCTGAACTCATAACTGCCACTGGTCAGATTTTGAAGATCAACTTCGTAATAACCGTTTTTCAGCAACATGGGCAGATCCCTGCCAGTATCTTCGGATATCCTTTTAATGTTCATGTTCAGAGAGGCATTGCCATCAAATAAATAGGTCTTATCAAAGTATGTAGCCTTTATTTTGGCATCTCCTGCACCGGAAAAAACGGCATTATAATCAAGTGTTAATCGCTCTTTGGCATTATTGGTGGCCAGATAAAGTATCAGCTTGCCCATCAATTCGTCAAAATTATCGAAACTCCGATCATTTCTAAAGCTCTGCATTCTCCATTTCCATATATTCTCACCAAAAAGGACCGCTTCTTTTTTGGCACCATCTGTAAGGATAGCCAATAGGGGCTCTCCAACATCTATACCCTTGATACGCTGGTCCATTAAGGTTTCATGCGGTTTCGTAATGAGAATCTCCCCCAGATCACCCTCCAAAGGCGGATAGTTGTCCACTGAAAATTCAGCGTTGTTGAATATGGTGAAATCGGGATTCAATACCGGGAAAATTTCTTCCGTTTGATTGTAGTCCGTTTTTTCAAAACTATTTTGTACGGAATTCAAAAAACCCCAGTCAGTTTTCGAACCCGTAACAGTAAACCTTTGGACACCCTTGGTCGCTATGAAATTGTATATAGGTTTAAAGGAACGGGTAGGCTGATATAATATGAACAGATCTATATCGTCCAGGGTTTCCAGTTCGGTATTGGACTTGTAGAGGACCACATTTCGTTGTTCATTGCTCTCTATCGCTTTTGTCAGTGCTCCAATATCAGGATGTAGGATATCAGATATGATGGCTACGTTCGTTTTTTCATCTATGACCTCCAAGGCAAGTTCGCGCTGGTTATTGGTAGTGTTTTTTTCACTGCTTAAGGGGCTTGCTGTAATTTTTATTTCTTTGACACCTACCGAATTGGCTTCCAACAAGGTGAGTATTCTTTTGGAATTGTCAGTATTGGACAACTTTACAGCTTCAGTTGCCACTACCCTACCGTCCATTAATATTTTGATAAGGGTATTGATACTCCCTTTCCCATCATAGGTAATATAGGTCTCTATGGGAAATTTGTTTTTCAAGAAGGCATATTTGTTGGCATTGACCTGGGAAATTCTAATATCATCATAGGAGGTCGTATCACCTACGACCATCGGATACAGATCCATTTTTCCAAATGTACCGTTATACTCATAATCCTCCCCCACGGTCTGGTTTCCATCACTGATCAAAATAGCAACCGAGTTGGAATTATCGAACATTGTGCTACTCGCATTGATGGCATCGGCAATGTTGGTGCTTTTTTTACTGAAGGTCAAACTGTCCAAGACCTCCAAACTATTTCCGAAACTGAATGTGTGAAGGTTGAAAAGTTCTAAAACCACGCTGTTCCCTGACACCTTTTTTATCAAGGAGTCTATGTTGGTTTTATTATTGATTTCCTTCAGAGAGGATGAATTATCCACCAAAACGACCAGATTGGTCTTTTCTATGCGGTACTCAGTTTTGGTGAATTTGGGATTGATCAATAATAGAAGAATTCCAAATATGCCAATAAAACGCAAAAGGGAGAGAATAACGTTCTGTTTTCTACTCCCTTTGTTTTTGTAAAAATATTGGAACAGTACTATCGCCAATGCGACCAAGGCCGCAAGCAATATTAATAGTACTGAAGATGTCTGCATATATGGGTGTGAAATTAATTTATAGGTCTAGGCATCAATCCGTTTTAATTGAATAAAAATGGAACGACCCCGAAGCCCAATGAAAGGTTATGTCAACATGCCACCATCAACATTAAGTACCTGTCCAGTTACATAGGCAGAAAGATCCGATGCAAAGAACAAACATGCATTCGCAACATCATCAGGAGAACCACCACGTTTCAATGGAATTCCGTCCCTCCATCCCTGAACTACCTTGGCATCCAGTTTATCAGTCATTTCTGTTTCGATAAATCCTGGAGCAATGGCATTGCAGCGAATGTTCCTGGAACCGAGCTCTAGGGCCACAGATTTTGTAAAACCAATCATTCCTGCCTTGGATGCGGCATAGTTGGTCTGTCCTGCATTACCCTTAACCCCAACCACACTACTCATATTGATAATAGAACCCTTGCGCTGTTTTAGCATGGTGCGTTGTACAGCCTTGGTCATGTTGAAAACAGATTTTAAGTTGATCTCTATTACCGTATCAAAATCTTCTTCGGACATACGCATAAGCAAGTTGTCCTTGGTTATTCCTGCATTGTTGATCAGTACGTCGATGCTATCGAAATCTTCCAAAATACTGTTGACCAATTTTTCTGAATCCTCATAACTGGCAGCGTTACTCTTATAAGCCTTGGCTTTTACTCCTTTAGCTGTTAATTCTTTTTCCAATTCAAGGGCAGGTGCCTCACTGGAACTATAGGTAAAGGCTACATTGGCACCATGGTCTGCAAAAACCTTTGCAATTCCCATACCTATTCCTCTACTGGCTCCGGTAATAATAACATTTTTTCCTTCTAGAAGTTTCATGTGATTCTGTTGTTTACTTAAGTTGATGTTCAAATATAGGCTATGTTTCAGATAAGGCGAAAAAAAAACCCTATTCCTCCTGAATTTTCTTCAGGGCAATAGGGTTTTTTTCTAGATTCAGTAACTGAATCCTTTAGGATTATTGGAAAATGACTATCCAGCCACTTCCTTTACTTTAAGTCCAATTTCCGCTGGAGAATCCACTACGTGAATCCCACATTCTCTCATAATGCGTTTTTTGGCCTGGGCTGTATCATCACTACCGCCAACAATCGCACCGGCATGACCCATGGTCCTACCTGCAGGAGCAGTTTCTCCAGCGATAAAACCTACAATTGGTTTCTTGCTACCGCTAGCTTTGTACCAATGGGCAGCATCAGCTTCCAATTGACCACCGATCTCACCGATCATAACCACACACTGTGTCTCTGGATCGTTTATCAATAGCTCAACCGCTTCTTTAGTAGTAGTTCCAATGATTGGATCTCCACCAATTCCAATTGCTGTGGTAATTCCCAAACCTTGACGAACCACTTGGTCAGCAGCTTCATAGGTCAAAGTTCCAGATTTTGAAACAATTCCGATATTTCCTTTCTTGAAAACAAACCCTGGCATGATACCAACTTTTGCCTCGCCTGGGGTAATAACACCAGGACAGTTAGGGCCTATCAATCTACAATTCTTATCTTTAATATAGTCGTATGCCTTCACCATATCGGCAACAGGAATACCTTCTGTAATGGTAATAATAACTTTGATACCTGCTTCAGCAGCTTCCATAATGGCGTCTGCAGCAAATGCGGGTGGTACAAAAATAATAGTTGTATCAGCCCCTACTTTCTCAACAGCCTCTGCAACAGTATTAAAAACAGGTCTTCCCAAATGCTCTTGTCCACCTTTTCCAGGAGTAACACCACCAACTACATTGGTTCCGTATTCGATCATTTGTTCGGCATGAAAAGTACCTTCACTACCTGTAAAACCTTGTACAATAATTTTCGAGTCCTTATTAACTAAAACGCTCATTCTATATTTGGTTTATTTTTTGGTTTACAAAAATATGTCTTAAAAAACGATTTCTAAAGTATTCCCTTGCTTATTTATTCCTTCAGTTTATCCAATATGGCCGGGATCTGTTTTACATAAGCCAATTGCTTTAATTTTTCCCTTGCTTCCTCGGCCGGACTACCAAAATAATTCTTGCCTCCCTCCAATGACTTTGCTACACCCGTTTGTGCCAGAATAACAGCTTTTTTTCCAATGGTGATACCACTGGTAACCCCTACTTGACCCCAAAGAATAACTTCATCCTCAATAACAACGCACCCTGCTATGCCCGTTTGGGAAGCAATAAGACACTTTTCACCTATTACGGTATCATGGCCTACATGGACCTGATTGTCCAATTTGGATCCCTTTTTTATGGTGGTATCCCCAGTGACCCCTTTGTCTATGGTACACAATGCTCCTATATCCACATGATCCCCTACAACTACCCTACCCCCAGACAATAATTTGTCATAACCGGTAGGTCTATTTTTGTAATAAAAGGCATCCCCGCCAAGCACGGTCCCTGCATGAATGGTAACATGGTTTCCAATCACACAATTATCATAAATGGAGACGTTGGAATGGATGGTGCAATGGTCCCCAATAACCACATTGTTCCCAATAAAAGCATTGGGCTGAATAATGGTATTTTTTCCAATTTTTGCAGATGGAGCAATGTTGTTGGTCGCTTTTTCAAAAGGTCTAAAAAAGTTGGTCAACGTATTGAAATCCCTGAATGGATCATCAGAAATCAAAAGCGCCTTTCCTTCTGGGCATGCTACTTCTTTGTTGATAAGTATTACCGTTGCGTTGGAACTCAATGCCTTTTCATAATACTTGGGATGATCTACAAAAACGATATCTCCCGCTTCCACCACATGAATTTCGTTCATACCCAGTACCGGGAAATCATCATCACCAACGTATTTGGTATTGATAATGCCTGCAATTTGCTTTAAGGAATACGGAATGGGAAATTTCATAAGTGGCAATTAAAAAAAGGTGTTAACCACAGGAGAAATCTCCATAAGTTAAACACCTTTACATGATTAACTAGTTTATTCTTTTACACGCTCCATATAAGCGCCTTTCTCAGTGTCGACTTTAATTTTATCACCTTCGTTGATGAACAAAGGAACATTCACACTTGCACCTGTTTCAACCTTGGCTGGTTTTGTGGCGTTGGTAGCGGTATTTCCCTTTACTCCAGGTTCGGTGTAGGTTACCTCCAATATTACACTGGCAGGCATATCAACAGAAAGGGGCATGCTGTCTTCTGTATTGAACAGAATGGTTACCAACTCTCCTTCCTTTAATAGACCGGGAGCATCCAAGGCACCTTCTTGAAGGGTAATTTGGTTGTAATCATCGGTGTTCATAAAATGATAGGTCTCACCTTCGGCATAAAGGAACTGGTAGGTTCGGGTCTCTACACGGACATCCTCAATTTTATGTCCTGCGGAAAAAGTATTATCGATCACTTTTCCTGTGGTAACACTTTTTAGTTTTGTACGAACAAAAGCTGGGCCTTTCCCTGGCTTCACGTGCAAGAATTCAATAATTTTAAAAATATCATGATTATATCTGATGCATAATCCTTTTCTAATGTCTGATGTAGATGCCATATAAATTAATTTGTACTAAAATATCCTTTCATGATCCCTCGTTGTGAATCTCTTATAAACTGTAAAATTTCGTCCCTTTCAGGTGTTGCTTCCATCTCTGCCTCTATAATCTGGGCAGCCTGGGAATTATTGTAATTTTTTTGGTATAGAATCCTATAGATATTCTGGATCTCTCTGATCTTATCCGATTCAAAACCCCTTCGTCTGAGTCCGACCGAATTGATACCTACATAAGACAAGGGTTCCCTTGCCGCCTTTACGAATGGAGGAACGTCTTTTCTTACCAAGGAACCCCCTGTCACAAACGCATGGTGCCCAATGGACACAAATTGGTGCACGGCGACCAGACCTGCCAAGACCACATTATCACCAATAGTGACATGACCGGCCAAGGTAGAGTTATTGGAAAAGATACAATTGTCTCCAATAAAACAATCATGGGCCACGTGACAGTATGCCATTATGAGGCAATTCTTACCTATTTTGGTCTTCATACGGTCCGAAGTTCCCTTGTTAATCGTGGCACACTCCCTTATGGTAGTATTGTCCCCGATCTCCACGGTAGTTTCTTCCCCTTTATATTTTAAGTCCTGGGGGGATGCCGAGATAACGGCCCCTGGAAAAATATTGCAATTTTTACCTATTCGTGCACCTTCCATGATAGTGACATTGGATCCAATCCAAGTCCCCTCTCCGATAACAACATTATTATGAATAGTAGTAAACGGCTCCACCACCACATTCTTGGCGATTTTTGCCCCTGGATGTATATACGCCAGTGGTTGGTTCATATTATTTCTTTTTTGCTATTTGTGCCATCATTTCTGCCTCGCAAACCAATTTTCCATTAGCATAAGCGTAGGCCTGCATATGGCATATTCCCCTTCTAATTGGGGTGATCAGGCTACAGTGGAATATTAATGTGTCACCTGGCAATACTTTTTGTTTGAATTTCACATTATCGATCTTCATAAAGAAGGTCAGGTAATTTTCTGGATCTGGAACGGTACTCAATACCAATATCCCTCCCGTTTGTGCCATGGCCTCTACTTGTAAAACTCCAGGCATAACAGGAGCATCAGGGAAATGACCTACGAAGAATGGTTCGTTCATCGTCACATTTTTCATCCCCACCACATGGCTATCGGATAGTTCCAATATTCTATCGATCAATAGGAATGGAGGTCTATGCGGCAACATGGCCATAATTTGATGAATATCCATCAATGGTGGCTGGTTTAGATCATAGGAAGGAATATTGTTCCTTCTTTCCATTTTTATCATCTTGGACATTTTCTGAGCAAATTGGGTATTTACAAAGTGTCCTGGTTTATTTGCAATGACCTTTCCTCTGATCCTTGTGCCTATCAGGGCAAGATCTCCAATGACATCCAACAATTTATGTCTGGCCGCCTCATTCGGATGATGCAAGGTAAGATTGTCCAATATTCCATTCGGCTTTACCGAAAGTTTATCTTTTTTGAAAGCTTTTTGAAGCTTAACCATGGTAGCATCGGAAATCTCCTTGTCCACATAAACAATGGCATTGTTAAGGTCTCCACCTTTGATCAAACCATGCTCTAGCAACGTTTCCAATTCATGTAAAAAACTAAAAGTCCTAGCAGGTGCAATTTCGGTCTTAAAATCAGATAAACGATCCAATGTAGCATTTTGGGTTCCCAAAACTTTGGTCCCAAAATCAACCATAGTGGTCACTTGGTATTCGTCTGAAGGCAAAATGGTTATTTCACTTCCCGTAGCCTCATCCTTATATGAGATGACTTCCTTTACTATATACTCATCCCTCACGGCTTCTTGTTCCATGATGCCTGCTTTTTCCAAAGCTTCGATGAAATATTTGGAGGAACCGTCCATAATTGGCGGTTCGGAAGAATTCAACTCAATCAGGACGTTGTCAATTTCCAACCCTACCAATGCCGCCAATACGTGCTCGGAAGTTTGGATCTTGACACCATTTTTTTCCAAATTGGTGCCACGTTGGGTATTGACCACATAATTGGCATCTGCCTCTATGATGGGCTCTCCTTCCAGATCAACTCTTTTGAAGGCATAGCCATGGTTTTCAGGAGCGGGCACAAATTTCATTGTGACATTCTCACCGGTATGTAATCCAACACCGGACAGTGTAATCTCCTTCTCTATAGTCCTTTGTTTTGCAGTAGTTTTACTCACTGGTTTTATTTTTTTCTAGTTCTTCCAATCTATTGACAAGCTTCGGTAAATTCTTGAAATGTACGTAGGATTTATTGAAATCCCCATAATGAAGGGAAGGAGATCCTTGTAAAATTTCACCATCCTTGATATTTCTACCAATTCCGGATTGAGCCTGTATCTTTACCCTATCTCCAATGACAATATGGCCAACAATGCCAACTTGCCCTCCTATCATGCAATTTTTACCTATTTTGGTTGATCCCGCAATTCCCGTCTGAGCGGCGATTACGGTATGCTCTCCAATTTCCACATTATGTGCAATTTGGATTTGGTTATCTAATTTAACACCTTTTCTTAAAATAGTTGACCCCAATGTTGCCCTATCTATGGTGGTCCCTGCCCCAACGTCCACGTTATCCTCTAAAATCACATTCCCAGTCTGTGGAATTTTGGTAAATTCCCCGTTGCCATTGGGTGCAAAACCAAATCCGTCTGCCCCAAGCACTACACCGCTGTGTATCACACAATTATTGCCAATACGCGTATCCGAGTATATTTTGGCACCTGCAAAAACAGTCACATTGTTCCCTATGCTAACATGGTCCCCAATATAGACATTGGGGTAAATTTTTACGTTGTCACCTACTTTTACATGCTCTCCTAAATAAGAAAAGGCCCCTAGGTAAAATCCGCTTCCGTACGTTACAGATTCGGAAAGGAAAACTGGGTTTTCAATGCCTGTCTTAATAATATTTTTTGCTTGGTTGTAATACTCCAATAATTTGGAAAATGACTCATAGGCATCATCAACCTTGATCAGGGTAGTCTTTAAAACATGCTCCGGCTTAAAGTTTCTATTGACAATAGTGATGGAAGCCTCGGTAGAATAAATGTAGGGGGTATATTTGGGATTGGCCAAAAAAGTCAGGGAACCATCTTCCCCTTCCTCTATTTTGGACAGCTTGTGCACAGTTATTTCAGGGTTACCTTCAACCTCACCTTCCAAAATACCCGCAATCTGGCTAGCTGTAAATTTCATGAGGACAAAAGTAAGAAAAATTGTTAAACGTCAACTTTGGGATAACAGATATAATATTTCGTGACTGTTTTGGATAGCGCTTTTAAATTTAGATGGTCGGAAGCCTTGGCCACATCGGTGATTCTGCCATTTCTTCGCACGATATTGATGTTTTGTCTGTCTTGGTCGTAGGCCTTATTGCCTATCTCTCCGCTAAAAACAAAATAGGCAGTTTCCTGGTCCGTGAGCTCATGGGAGTTTTGAAATTTTTGGAATTGTTTTTTAAGCTTTTCAGGATCAATGGGTTTATTCTTCATTTTGATGGTCAGCAGCTTCCTATTGATGATCATGTCGCATAATTTTGAAAGGACAAAATCCGGATGATCTACCCATAATTTGATGGCGGAAAGGATATCCACATCGTCTAATTTGGCAAAAATCTCCAAAGTTTCATCATCAAAATTATCTTCATTGATCTTGTGTTGAATGAAGAACAACAAGGATTTGCTACAGTGCACCGTTTCTCCCTTATCCAGAAGTTCCTTGGCCCTTTTTAAAACGCTGATCAATAATTTTTCGGCCACCAGGCCCGTTTTGTGCAGATACACCTGCCAGTACATGAAACGTCTGGCCATTAGAAATTTCTCTACGGAGTAAATTCCTTTTTCTTCTACCACCAATTCCCCATCTACCACATTGAGCATGGTGATCATTCGCTCAGAACTCACATTTCCTTCGGCTACACCGGTATAAAAACTATCTCTTTTGAGGTAATCCATCCGGTCCATATCAAGCTGACTGGACACCAATTGGTTCAAGAATTTTTTGGGATAGGCTCTATTGAAGATTTGTATGGCTGTAGTTAAACTTCCGTTAAACTTCTTATTCAGTTTCTCCATAAAGAGCAATGAAATATGCTCATGGCTCACCCCTTCCACGATGCTATGCTCCATGGCATGGGAAAACGGCCCATGTCCTATGTCATGCAATAAAATGGCACATAAAAGCCCCTCTTCTTCTTTGGGCGTAATCTCAACCTTCTTGAAACGAAGCACTTGGATGGCTTTTTGCATAAGATGCATACAGCCCAAGGCATGGTGGAACCTGGTATGGGTAGCTCCAGGGTAAACCAAGTAAGAGAGACCCATTTGGGAGATCCTTCTCAATCGCTGAAAATAAGGTTCGGCAATGAGGTCAAATATTAAGGTATTGGGAATGCTAATAAATCCGTAAATTGGATCATTAAATATTTTAAGTTTGTTTGATTTAATCAAAATCACGAATCTTTAAGGCAGCAAATATAAGCACTAAATGAACAAGATTACAATCCTATGGGTAGATGATGAAATTGATCTGCTTAAACCACATATCATATTCCTAGAAAGCAAAAATTACGAAGTGATCACCTGTTTAAGTGGACAGGAAGCCTTGGAGGAACTCACAAAGAGCAAGGTAGACATCGTTTTTTTGGATGAAAATATGCCTGGAATCTCTGGCTTGGAAACCTTGAACGAAATAAAGGTGATCAATGCCTCCCTTCCTGTGGTCATGATCACCAAAAGCGAAGAGGAGTTTATCATGGAGGAGGCCATAGGCTCCAAAATTGCCGATTATCTCATCAAACCGGTAAACCCTAACCAGATACTATTATCCCTCAAAAAGAACTTGGACCATTCCAGATTGGTTTCTGAGAAGACCACAGCCAATTACCAGCAAGAATTTAGGAAGATATCCATGGACCTCTCCATGGTGAACTCCTATGGAGAATGGGCCGAATTATACAAAAAACTCATTTATTGGGAATTGCGATTGGAGGAAATTGAAGATTCCGGAATGTTCGAGATCCTGGAATCACAGAAGGTCGAGGCCAATGCCCAGTTCTGCAAATTCATGGAGAAAAACTATGAGGACTGGTACCAGGGGGGCGATGCCCCAGTAATGTCCCATACCTTGTTTAAGGAGTTGGTAAAACCAGAATTGAAGGACAGCAAAACCTTACTGTTGGTCATCGATAATTTAAGGTATGACCAATGGTTGGCCTTTGAAGATACTTTGAACACCTTTTACAAAAAGAAAAAGGAACTACCTTATTATAGTATACTTCCAACAGCGACCCAATATGCCAGGAATGCCATCTTTTCGGGGTTGACGCCCTTGGATATGGAAAAGAAGTACCCAGATTGGTGGAAAAACGATACCGATGAGGGGGGTAAGAATTTATTTGAAGCAGATTTCCTGGGGGCACAAATAAAAAGATTGGGATTGGACCTCCAATGGGACTACCATAAAATTAGCAGCTTAAAACAGGGCAGGCAATTATCCCAAAATTTTAAATCGCACAAGGATAATGACCTAACGGTCATTGTTTATAATTTTGTGGATATGCTCTCACATTCAAGGACAGAAATGGAAGTGATCAAGGAACTGGCATCCAATGATAAGGCGTATAGGTCTTTGACCCTGAGTTGGTTTAAGAACTCGCCTTTATTGGAAATCATACAACAGGCGCAAAATATGGGGCTAAAATTGATCATAACCACAGACCATGGGACCATCAACGTAAAACAGCCCTCCAAGGTTATAGGCGATAAGGAAACCAGTCTTAATTTAAGGTATAAAACTGGAAGGAGCCTAACCTATGAGGAAAAAGATGTTCTGGAAATTAAAAATCCCAAGGATGTCCATTTGCCCAACATCAATGTGAGCAGTTCCTTTATTTTTGCCAAGAACGATTTGTTTTTTGCCTATCCCAACAACTATAACCATTATGTAAGTTATTACAGGAATACCTATCAGCACGGTGGTGTTTCTTTGGAAGAGGTAATTATTCCTTTTGTTGTATTGGAGCCCAGGTAATTAGATTAGATCATATTTTTATGTTGTATACAGAAAGAGAGTTGCCCTTGGTGGCACAGAAGATTGTAGAAACAGCCAAGTCTAAGGTGCTATGTTTCCATGGGGCCATGGGGGCGGGCAAAACCACTTTGATCAAAGCTTTGGTCAAGGTTCTGGGTGCATCGGGCAATGCCAACAGCCCTACATTTGGTATCGTGAACGAATATCATACAGATTCCAATGAGTTGTTGGGATATCATTTTGATTTTTATCGATTGAACAAAGAGGAAGAAGCTCTGGATCTGGGGATTGAAGAGTATTTGTTTTCCGGGGCTTGGGTTTTTATAGAATGGCCGGAAAAGGTATCTTCTTATATTCCTGAGGATTGCACCCATCTTTATATCGAAATAAAGGATCAAAAGACAAGAGAATTAAATTTCGGTTAAAATTGCCCTTCTTTTTTATGTGCCAAGCTTCTGAGTCACCACTTAGAGCTAACTGGTTTTGCCATAATTTTTAAGCCAATGGAGTAAGTAATCATTGCTGATTAAGACTACATTCTTAAATTTAGAGTAATTAGTTTATAACTAAAATTTTGTTAAAAACGGCACCATCTATACAGAATAAACTACCAAAAATGAAGAATAAGCCCTACAAACAACAAAAATAATCGCATTTAATCCTATTTTTTATTTTATACCACTCATTATTTACGTATATTTGTTTGTATATTCGATAACAATATAGATTGAAATCTATAATTAAATCCTCCATTATGATAAAAACGATTGACAGATTAACACAGTTCATCAAATATGCGGGTTTAAGTGCCCGTCAATTTGACTTATCCATAGGTGCCGGCAACGGTTATACTTTGAGGATGAAAAAAAATCATGCTTCCATAGGTAGTGATGTCATTGAAACCATTATCAGAACTTACCCGCAATTAAATTTGGTTTGGTTGATGACCGGTGAAGGCGAAATGATCAAAAAAGGTGCTGAATCCAAAACATTGGAGTTCGATCAGCTTCCTGCTACCAAACAACAGGAAATAGAAAAGATCATTGAACAAAAAATTAGGGAGCGTCAGGAAAATGAGTTACAAAAACTTCTTTTAGATGTGACCCAGGAGATTGAAAAGACAAAAAGCAAAGATTAGTCCCCCTACTCTGCTTTTTTAGAATTCATTTCATCGATCAAGGCTTCTTTAAGTTTCATTAAGGAAGCCTTATTTTTTTCCATATTTTCTGGATTATTATCTGCTTTAATAAACTCCAATTCATTTCTTTTATCGGACAAATGTTGATTTTGTTGGCTTATCTCTTCCAATAAGCTATCGATCTTATTTACAATGTCCAGGTAAAGATCATGCAGCCTGTATTTGTATTGAATACGATTGGAAAGAAATAAGATCAGAACTAGAATAAAAAGAATGGCCGGGGCCGCCTTAAACAATTCAAACTGATCAATTATGTTCGATTTATTTTTTAAGGTTTCCCAAACTTGGTAGGTGTATAGAATAATAGGAATGAGAATAGCATAACGCCACCAAGCCCTGCTACTGATAAACCAGATTATTAGTGGGATTAAGGCAAAGACCTTAAGAGAGATATACCAAATAAAGGTAGCAACATCTTGAAATCCAAAATCATGGATAAAAAGCCAACCCAAATTAAATGATTTCGTGCCATTTGGAATTAAATCAGTAATGATGTAACAAATGGGTATTGCAATAAAAATTATACTACTAATGTTTTCAAACAACTTTCTAATGGACTTAGAGCCAATTTGTCCCGAATAAAATAAACCGCCGTCCTGATCAAGAACCCGTTGGGTGTGGTACAGCTTATTCAAATATTGATCCTTGGATATCTCTTTTCGTCCCATTTCCAAAGACATTATCCACGCATTGAGCTGATCGTATATGCGTTTGGATTTACTGCCAAACATCTCGTGTGATTCCAGATCCAAAAATATCGTATCATTCTTTTGTAGCTTTTTCAGTCTAATTTTATTTATAAAGAGAATCACACAAATAACAAAAGCAGTAATAATTAAGCAAAACATTCTATTGGTCCATGGATCAGGGAGCTGTATAAATATAGCCCTCCAACATAAATCATAGGTAAAAACAGCAATGGGAATTAATATAAAATTTCGTCTAAAAAAATTGGACTTAAAATACCATATGGAAAAGAGAATTATTGGTGTTATACAAGTTAAAACAAACCACGCAAAACCTTGGTTAGAATAGAAGTTATGATCATATGTATGATTGAAAATTCTAAAAGATTTTTCCGTTTCGCTAAAAAAAGGATGGATATACAGGGAAATAGAGGCCAGAACTATAACTAAAGGTATGTATAGATCCTGTTTCCATCTTTGCTCCCAAATATTATTTTTTACTTCTATCTTCTTAGGCATGAATAGTATAAAATGGGAACCTAATCCTTGTTAAAATTTCCAGTGAAAATAAAGATTATTACCTCAGTTTAAAATTGTATTGCGGTTTAAAATGAATAGTTAAAGATCATTTTTCTTGGTGTATTCCATTTTCTTTTTGGAATTCATTTCATCGATCAAGGCTTCTTTGAGTTTAATTAGGGAAGCCTTCTTTTCATCCAAACTTTCCATATTGTTGTTGGACCTAATTGAGTCCAGCTCTTTTTTCTTATTGGTCAACTCAGTATTTTCCCTACTTATATTTTCTAATAGTACATCAATCTCGCTGACAATGTCTTGATAAATATCAATCATTTTGTATTGGTATTTGATACGATTGGATATGTACAAGACCAATGCTACAATAAATAGTATGGCGGGAGCAGCCTTTAACAATTCATATTGATCTACTTGATTGGATGTTAGATTTAAAATTTCCCATATTTGGTAGGTAAAAAGAATAATTGGAATCAAAATTGCATGACGCCACCAAGTCCTACTGCTGATAAACCATATCATTAACGGCAATAGGGCAAATATCTTTGTTCTGATATAAATTATAAAATAATTTATATCAGCAAAACCATGGTCATGAATAGAAAACCACCCGAATGAATAAGACTTTACTCCAATGGGTATAAATCTCGAAAGGATATAAAGCACGGGAATAGAGACTAAAATTAGACAGCTAAGTATTTCAAAAAGCTTCCTTTTCTTTCTGTCCCTTAGGCCCTTCAATTTAAATGAAACCAATTCTTCATCCAGTACTTGACGGGTTTGAAATAAATTTTTAAGATATTCATCTTTGGATATTCCTGGCTCTTTATTTTCCATGGACAATAACCATTCACTTACTCTACCATATAGGTTTTTAGCAGTGTTTTTATTTAATATATATCCCGTCAGATTCGTTAAAATGAAGTTTCCTTCCACGCGTTTTACTATTCTATACTTATCAAATAATAATAGTAATCCTAAAAATATAGCAGTGATAGTCAAATAGAATAATATTTCAATTCCTTTATTAGGAAGTGAAATAGTTGAAATTATGGTCCTGCTTAAGTCATATACAAAAACCGACAATGGAAAAAGGATATAATAACGCCATGCATGATTTGACTGTATAAACCAAAGGGAGAAAAGAAATGCAGGAATTAAGTTTATAAGCAGGAACCAAACATAAGACTCATTTGAGATAAAGCCATGTTGAAAGGTTAAGCTGAAAAAAGTAAATGTATTTTCTGTATTGCTAAAAAAAGGATGTATGTACAGGGAAATAGAGACCAGAACTATAACTAAAGGTATGTATGAATCCCGTTTCCACCTTTGCTCCCAAATATTATTTTTTCCTTCTTTCTGCTTAAGCATGTATAGTATAAAATGGGAACCTAATCGTTGTTGAAATTCCAAGTGAAAATACTGATTATTATCTAAGCGTCGAAATTTGCATTTTAGTATATTTTTCTAAAATTATAATGGAATCAAATTGAAGACTGCAATTAATCCATTGGACTTTCATCTTAGAAAACCGTAGAACTTATATTTTCTCGAGTAAAATTTTTTGGGCGTCCCTCTGGATAAGTCAGATTATTATTGTACATTTTCCATGAAAAGACACTAAATTCGATGAAAGTATTTTTTTTATCGATGAAATGTATTGTTTTGTCGTTATAATGCAAATTGTATGTAATTTTTTTCCTACATTTGTATTGAAGATGAAATTTTATTAACTAAAAACTTTTTACGATGAACACAAAAAAGATTTTTTTCGCTGTGATCGCCGCTACTACGTTGTTAGTTGCTTCCTGTACTTCCAGTACAGCTAGTGATGATGCAGTGTACGAGCAAGGGATCGACAGAGGCAAGGTAACTATTCCGCCAAACGGATAGACTTTGATCTGAAACTGAAAAAGGCAGTCTATTTATTAGTCTGCCTTTTTTTTTACACAATATTTTCAGGGATACCAAGTTATTAAGGGTAATACTATTATTGTTTAAAATATGGACCAAACCAAAGTAACCATAAAAAAGAAATTAATTATTGAAGGCTTCTTGGCCATCATCATTGTCCTTTCTGTGCTCTTTTTCTATTCCTATAAGTACATGAATGGCAGTGAGGAGATGGAAGAATGGAGTTTTTTGGGTATGAACTTTACAAAAAATGGGTACCCTACCATACAAACAGCGATTTACTATTATATTGGTAAAGTAGTACCACTATATTTGCTTATTATTTGGTTCCTTACCTGCAAAGAATGGTGGTACCACGCTATCTTGGCCCCCATTGCCATGTATGCCTTCCAATTGTTTTCGCTGTTCTTTTCAGATAATATGAAAATGGATGAGAATGAACTTTACTACCTGCTCCTAGTATGTATGGTCATCATACCCGTGGTTTACTTTATTCGTGTAAAATTATTTGACAAGCACGTACACGGTATAGATCTGGAGGCTATGGACGCAGAACTTAAGATGTTGCAAGAAAGGGATCGCTTAAGACAAGAGAAAGAGGAACAAAAATCCAAAAAATTGTAAACATTGAAGATATTGTACCCAAAAGCACTTCAATTACAACGAATGAGCCAACCTTCTTCACCATAGAGCAACAAGTTTTGCTCCAAGATGTATTAAGGCAAGAAGGAGAAATCTACTAAAGATTCCTGAACATTAAAACTCCAGTTCATAGGTTGCATTGAAATAGAAATATTCAATTGCCTATAAGGCTATGACCACATGGTTACAAGTTCAAGATTTAGCCATTTGCATAGACGTTCCCATTACTGAGGTCCAAGTTGCCCAGGACACCATAAAATAATTTGTCACCGATACAATGAGAAAAGTCCAACCTATGATCCATTGGTTTCGGAATGATTTTATCCATCAATCTGAGAAGGCAATAATTTCATTGATTATTTGTTATAGAGGAAACCTAATAAAAATGCCGTATGAAATCGACCAAAGGAATAGCAAAAACCAAATTGTTTATAGAATCACTGATGATATTTCTGATTATTTTGGCTCCTTTTATTTTTAAAAGCCATGAATATGTATCGGAAGATCCTGAAGCGTCCCTTAACCTTTTTGGCTTTATAATTGATAACAATGGGTTTCCGAATTTACAAGTCTACATTTGGTATCTCTTGGGTAAGTTAATTCCCTTTTACCTTTTGATCATTTGGTTTTTTACTTCCAAACAATGGTGGTACCATATTATTTTGATCCCTATTTGCATGTATGCCTTTCAGTTGTTTGAAAATTTTTATTCTGACAATCAATATATAGATACAAAAAATGCACTTTGGATTTTACCGGTTTGTATGGTCATTATCCCTATTGTTTATTTCATCCGGATAAAGTTATATGACAAACACGTAAACGGCATTGATCTGGAGGCCATGGATGCCGAATTAAAGATGCTTCAAGAAAAGGAACGTTTACGCAAGGAGAAAGAGGAACTTAAATCAAAAAAATTGTAAATTTGAAGATGTTGT
This sequence comes from Sediminicola sp. 1XM1-17, assembly GCF_037203765.1. Taxonomy (NCBI): domain Bacteria; kingdom Pseudomonadati; phylum Bacteroidota; class Flavobacteriia; order Flavobacteriales; family Flavobacteriaceae; genus Sediminicola; species Sediminicola sp. 1XM1-17. The sequence continues at coordinate 317,020 of NZ_JBBCAS010000002.1, forward strand.
GCCTAATGGCACCATCAATTAATACGTATGAGCCAACCTTCTTCACCATTTAGCAAGCAACAATTACTGCCCCAAGAAGAAACTTTAGAAGTTTTAAGACAAAAAGGAGAACTCTACATTGGAATTCCCAAGGAAAACCAATTCCAGGAAAAACGTATATGCCTTACCCCAGATGCCGTTAATGCCATTACGGCTCACGGTCACCGGGTACTGATAGAGGCGGGAGCTGGAGAAGGGGCCAATTACTCAGATGTTGATTATACCAATGCCGGGGGAGAAATTACTAGAGACACCAAAAAAGTATTCTCATGCCCTTTGATCTTAAAGGTAGAACCCCCCACCCAATCAGAAATTCAGTTATTGAATCCGCAGGCAACCATTATTTCTGCCCTACAGATAAAGACCCAATCAAAAAAATATTTTGAGGAACTCGCCAAAAAGCGAGTTACCGCTATTGCCTTTGAGTATATCTTGGATGATGACGGAAAGTACCCAGCTGTTAGATCCTTAAGTGAAATTGCGGGTATCTCTTCCGTATTGGTCGCTTCCGAAATAATGGCCGCCACCAATAAAGGCAACGGACTGATGTTTGGCAATATTAGTGGGGTACCACCTGTTGAAGTGGTTATTATAGGTGCCGGTACCGTAGGAGAATTTGCAGCAAGGTCGGCAATTGGTTTGGGTGCCAATGTAAAGGTGTTCGATAATTCCATCACCAAGCTCAGAAACATACAGACCCATTTAAGACAAACAGTCTATACTTCTACCATACAGCCCAAGAATCTTTTAAAAGCCCTGAAACGCTGTGATGTAGCCATAGGCGCCACCCGTGGGAAGGATAGGTCACCCATTGTAGTCACCAGTACCATGGTGGAGCACATGAAAAAAGGAGCCGTGATCATAGATGTGAGTATCGACATGGGCGGCTGTTTTGAAACTAGTGAAATCACCACCCATGACAAACCCACACGTGAAAAATTTGGGGTCATCCATTATGGGGTACCCAATATACCCTCCAGATATCCCAAAACATCATCAATATCCATCAGTAATATTTTTACCCCCTACCTTTTGAAAATAGGGGAAGATGGTGGACTTGAAAATTCCCTGAGATTTGATAAAGGGCTAAGAAATGGCTTATATTTGTACCATGGTATTTTGACCAACAAATCGGTTGGGGAATGGTACGACCTTTCTTATAGCGATATCAATTTTCTTATTTTTTAGTGTATGGCATTTATAAAACGACTCGGCTTCTTTTTGGTCGGTCTTTCTATTGGAATTGTTTTTCTGACCTTCTTTTTTAAGAAAAAAACGGAAGAAACCGGAACCTCCTTCTGTTATTTTCCCAATTGTAGGGTATTGAAGGACCTAAGGTCCAAACCTATCTCCTACTCCGAGGATATCAATGAATTGTTGGCTTCCAACAAATTGGACACCTTGGATATCAATTCATTCTTTACCGATGGTGATATTGATTTTGGCAACAGTGATACCAAGGCAGTTCCCTGCCGAACCTATGTCATTGAAGGTACTATAAAAGAAAAAGAGGCAATTTTAAAAGTTAAAAATTGCCCTTCCAAGGTTGTAGTGGAACAGATAATCCTATATTAATAGGAACACTGTACCGTTCTTATACTTATATTTTTCTTCGGGTACGTTCCTTTTTCAATAAGGTAAGTTCCCTAGTGGTCTGCCCGGAAACAGAAGTGTTTTCTTCTGCTCTTCTAATGAGGTAGGGCATTACATCCCTGACCGGACCAAATGGTAGATATTTGGCCACCTTGTAACCATGGGCTGCCAAATTGAAAGAAATATTATCGCTCATCCCATATAACTGGCCGAACCAAATATTGGGCTCATTTTTGGCAATGTTCTTTTTTTCCATGAGCTCCATCAACTTATAGCAGCTCAATTCGTTATGGGTACCAGAGAAAAGTGCAATAACATCAAGATGGTCCACGATATATGCAATTGCCGCATCAAAATTCTCATCGGTTGCCTTTTTTGATGGACAAATAGGTGTAGGATAGCCTTTTTCTTCAGCCCTCTCGTTTTCCTTCTCCATATAAGCGCCTCGAACTACCTTGAATCCAACCTTGAAATTCTGATCTAGAGCTTTTTGATGCATTTTTTTCAGATAATCCATACGGTCCCAACGGTACATTTGTAGGGTGTTGAACACGATGGGTTTTTCCTTATTGTATTTCATCATCATATCCTCAACCAGACTATCCGCTGCGTCCTGCATCCAACTTTCTTCCCCATCAATGAGCAGGGCCACATCCATATCATGGGCCTTCTTACAAACTTTGTCAAAACGGTTAATAATACGTTGCCATTCCTGGCTCTCGGCCTCGGTCAAAGTCTTCCCCTCCCCTATTTTTTGGTAAATGGCGAAACGGCCAAAAGCCGTTGGTTTGAACACGGCATAAGGTATGCTGTCTTTTTCTTTTACAAAATTGAGGATTTCCATAATTTTCTCGTAGGCAAAATCAAACTGATTTTCTACGTCTTTCCCTTCCACGGAATAGTCCAATACCGAAGACACCCCTTTATCGTACATCTTTTCAATTAGCGGCAAACAATCCTTTTCATTTACCCCCCCACAAAAATGATCAAAAACTGTGGCTCTTATCAATCCTTCCACCGGCAAATGCGCCTTTATGGCAAAATTGGTTACCGCCGAACCTATTCTCACCAAGGGTTCATTGGCAATCATCTTGAACAGGAAATAGGCTCGCTCCAGTTCGGAGTCTGTTTTTAACGCAAAAGCTGTTGCGGTATTTTCAAAAATTTGATCCATTATTGTCAATTTCGTAACGGGCCAAATATAAGTAAGGAATATTTATTTTATCAATAAAAATAGCCTTTATTTTGTCTTTTTCAATATGTTCAAAATGAATTCCATAGCCAGCGATTCCTATACGGTACATTTCAACGAAAAAGCTTTTAATGCTTTAAACAGACACTTAAAAGGGGCGCATTATTCCAAGATTTTCATCCTAGTGGACGAGAACACACACAATCTGTGTCTGCCCCAGTTTATGGCCGAAATTGAAGGCGAATATGTATATGAGATCATTGAGATAGAAGCTGGGGAAATCCATAAGAATTTGGACACCTGTGCACAGGTTTGGGAGGCGATGTCCGAGCTTGATGCAGATCGAAAGAGCCTTATGATCAATTTGGGCGGTGGCGTTATCACCGATATGGGGGGATTTATAGCTTCTTGTTTTAAAAGGGGCATCCATTTTATCAATGTACCCACTACCCTATTAGCTATGGTTGATGCCTCCGTGGGAGGTAAGACAGGCATTGATCTTGGACCATTGAAGAACCAGATTGGCGTAATCAACCAACCTCAAATGGTCCTTGTGGTATCCGATTTTCTTAAAACATTGGAAGAAAGGCAATTACAAAGTGGATTTGCAGAAATGCTGAAGCATGGACTCATCAAGGATAAAAAATACTGGGAGGAGCTCAAACTTCTTTCCAGTTTTGACGATATGGACGAATTTATTTATCATTCCGTCCTTATTAAAAATGAGGTGGTACTCCAAGATCCTACCGAACAAAATATCAGGAAAATCCTGAATTTTGGACATACGCTGGGACATGCCATAGAATCCTATTTTTTGGAAAGCACTGCACATGAGACTCTATTGCATGGGGAAGCCATTGCCATTGGGATGATAATGGAAGCGTTTTTGTCCAAAGAACTTACGGGTCTTCCTGAAAAGGACCTGAAAGACATCAAGGATACCTTCCTAAAAAGGTATGAAAAAGTGGTGTTTACGGAGGAGGACATCCAGACCATTTTAGGTTTAATGAAGTTCGATAAAAAGAATTCACACGGGAATATCAATTTTGTGCTCTTGAATTCCATAGGGAGTCCGGTCATCGACATCAAAATACCTAACAATTTGTATATCAAGGCATTTGAATACTACAAGGATTAAAGCCTACGCCTACTAAAACGAAGGTTTTACAACTCTTTCAGTGGTGAAAGAAATAAATAGTATAGCTTAGGATAAGAAACCTTCCTAAAAACCATACTATGATACGCAGACTGGTAGACTACAAGAAACTGGACCACCAAGTGGCCAACCTACTCATTGAAAAATATCCACACGGGTACGGAGATGGAGATATCATCTCTTTTAAAAATATGCAGGGCGAAATTGTGGAAGCTGTAGAAGTAAAAACAAAGGATACCCTTTATTTGATCAAAATCAGTAAGTGTCTAGCCCGCTTTATCGCTGAATTCGATGATAAAATGGAAAAGGAACTGGAGATCAAATCAATCAAACCCGAAAAAATTGCCGGGGAGGAAGATGAAGCCGAATATGAGTATGAAGATAGCCATGAGGAAGATTATGATGAATAGCTACGCATCATCACGTATCGCTTTTTTGTTGGGTCCTACTTTTTCATTGCGATGGGTGGCATATTGAAAAGTAAATTCCGCACCAAAAAATATAATGATACAGGTATAGTACACCCATAACAGTATCAATACCACAGAGGATGACCCTCCATAGACGGATGTAGGATCACTTTTGGTGAAATAGAAACCCAAGAGGTACTCCCCTATCAAAAATAGCAAGGTGGTAAGACCGGCACCCAAAAAGGTTGTCTTCCAGCGAATATCTATATCTGGCAACCATTTGAAAATGGCTCCGAACAGCCCTGTAATGATACAAAAAGACAGTAAAAAACTAAATAGTTCTGCAAAAACGGCCGCTATTTGAGGCGCTACTTGTCCCACATATTCGCTCATCACATTCAGAAAAATGGATAATATTAAGGAAACCAAAAATAGAAAACCCAAGACCAAGATCATCCCAAAAGAAATCAACCTGTCCAACATGGTTTTTAGGAAGCCAGTTTTTTTTGATTTCACCCGCCAAATGGCATTCATCGTCTTTTTCAATTGGACAAAAACCCCGGTAGCACCAAATAGCAACATGGCAATTCCCAAGACAACGCTAAACGTACTACTTTGATTCAGCGCGGCATTGGCAATCATACCTTCTATAGCCTCTGAGACCCCTGCGCCTATTAACCCTCCCAGTTTCTGAACGATTCTTCCCTTCACCGCCTCTACACCAAAAAAATACCCTGAAATAGAAACCACAATCATTAGTAATGATGGTAGGGAGAACAAGGTATAATAGGCTATAATGGCACTTTTGCCAAACGGGTCATTGTTATACCACGAGGCAAAGGTTTTTTTTAAAAGTAAAAAAAATGTTCCAAGCCTCTGTGTCATCATAAATATCTATTCTGCAATATGGCCAAATGGTGTTTCTGATGTCCGGAAATAATGAGCCCGGCAGCACCCACACTCATTTTAGCACCACTGGCCATACCCGTCCTGTTCAGTTCCTTTTCTTCAAAAGTTTCGAACAAGGCAATCGTTGATTGACGCACCGCCAAATATTCCTTGATAATACTGTCTTTAGACCGACTGTTGGCGTTAGATGCTGGGACATATTCATCTTGGTCGAATCCTGGAAGTGGCGTCCGGTCATTTCTATAAAAACGCAGCGCCCTATATTGAAAGATCCTTTCCGTATCTATCAAATGTACCAAGACCTCCGAAACGGTCCATTTACCAACTCCATAGGCATAAGTGAGCTTTTCATCGGGAATGTTCTTTACCTCATTGATAAATTGATCCATTCCGCTTTTCAATCCTTCCATTAATTCTACATCACCCAAGGCGTCTATGTAAGGCTGGTAATAAGAATTGTATTCAGTGGTAAGTAAATCTGTTGCTTTCATTGGTATAAAATAAAAATCCCAATCAAAGGTAATGATTGGGATTTTAAATATGTTGGAATCTTAATTACAACTCATTAAAAATGGTGTGCATCAATCGCTTTTTGTCATTGATACTCTCCTCCAACGATATCATGGTTTCAGTCCTACTGATACCGTCAATATCATCTATTTTAAAAATAATATTCTTAGCATGATTTGTATCCTTCGCCCTGATTTTACAGAAAATATTGAATTTTCCAGTGGTAATATGTGCTACAGTTACAAATGGAATTTGATTTAAACGCTCCAAGACAAATTTTGTCTGATGTGTTTTTTCCAAAAAGATACCTACATAAGCAATAAAGGCATATCCCAATTTTACATAGTCCAAGGTCAAGGAGGAACCTTTAATGATACCTGCCTCTTCCATTTTCTTCACCCTAACATGAACAGTACCTGCAGAAATCAATAATTTTTTTGCTATATCCGTAAATGGAGTTCTGGTATTGTCTATAAGCATGTCCAGAATCTGGTGATCTATTTCGTCTAATTTAACTTTACTCATCTGAGAATTTATTTTGAGCAAAAATAGAAAAATAAGGAATTAAATGTAATAAATAATCTCATTTTTTGGGAAAATCATAACGATTTGTATATTTCAAACGATTTCATTCAATAATTACCCCAAACAGTCCATCACTTTTTTGTTCAATTTAATAGATTTCAGGTCATTTTCATCAAGGCAATCATAGGTCTTATGGCCATAAAATTGGTGAAGATCACCTGTCTTTTCCACAAAGGGCTGAAATTTAATGGCAGTAGATTCCAAAACCTCTTTATAAAGCACACCTATATCCATTCTTTTAGTTTGAGAAGCGAGCAGAAGATGGGCATTCTTGATTAAGACATCAAAATATAGCTTTCCGTTTTCCGGAATTTCAAAGTAGTGATCTTGGGGATATAAAGGGATCTCTGCCCTCGCTATAGTTTCCAAGCCTTTGAGCATGGCATAAAAGATATATTCCCTTGTTTTTTCCCGACTGTAGTCGCCAGGGAAGTGTCCGGCTTCAAATAAAATGGTTGGGGTATTCAACATTTGAAATGCATCTCCAACACAATTATGGTTGAAACTGTCATCATACCTGCCCACCTGCCCTGGAATCAATTGCTGAATAAGGCTGTTCATGGCAACTATCAATTGCATACTCACTCCCCTTGTTTTGGAAATACTCCTTTCCTGGTCATGTGCGGGGGACAAAAAGGAGATGGTTGCCGGTTTGTTTTCTTGGCCCACATTAAAAATGGTGCGTTGATCATGTAGATTAAAGCAAAAATCGGGCTGAAAAGCATCGTAAATCGCTCTTAACACCTTGCTTTCCGGTTGTGAACGGTCATGGGCATCCCTGTTTAAATCGATCTCGTTGGCATTTATCCTAGTGTAGGCCGCAGCCCCATCTGGATTTAATATAGGAATTATCTGTACCGTGCATTCCTGGAGAATGGTGTCTGCCAAAACAGAAGGTAGCGATAAATAGTTTATTAGATCCAAAACGGCCTTGGTTGTTGTTGATTCATTTCCATGCATCTGAGACCACATCAATATTTTTTTAGGTCCGTAGCCCAAGGTCACCATTTTAATTTTTTTCTGCTGGACAGATAAGCCAATGACCTCAAAATGTAAATTATGGGAATGATCAAACAAGAACTTATCAATAGCGTCAATGGTGACATATCTATCAACGACCGTATTTTCTTTTACAGTTGAATAATCTAGATTAAATGGATGCATGTAATTGTTGTATTTAATGGTTACAAAACTAACATCAAATAAAATTACAATTGTATACGTATAATTATTACAAATGTATACAGTTGTTATTCTAGTTTTCGACCATGTTTGTAATTGGTTATTGACCTTTTACCTTACTATAGGGTGTATTGATATAAAGTACTTACAAATCACTATTTCAATTACTTATAATTATTCATTTAAAGTTATTATTCCATAAATAAAATCAAATGAGCCGTCTCATTGATTTGATTTTACATAGTTTTGGTTACATTTGTATAAAAATTATTACAATGTTAAATCAGGATGCGTTTTTAAAAAGACTTGATGCAATAATGCAGTATTATGATGTTTCTGCATCGGCGATGGCCGATAAAATTGGGGTACAGCGTTCCAGTATTTCACACTTGTTGACTGGAAGAAATAAACCCAGTCTGGAATTTGTGATGAAGGTTGTAGATGCTTTTCCGGAAGTGAATCTTTATTGGTTGCTTCAAGGGGACGGTGAATTCCCTACGCGGAAAAAAGAAACTGCCACCCTATTTACTACTCCTGAAGAACCCATGTCAAAGGAAACTGCTTCACCCCCTGAAGCCAAAAATCCAAAGGTCCTAGAAGCTTACGTTAAACAAGTTGAGCGCATCGTGATCTTTTATACGGATGGCAGTTTCCAATCCTACTCGGAAATAAAAGATTAGTTGCGTCTGTTCCATAAAAAGTTGCTAGCGGATTAAATGGTAGATAGCCACAATTTTCTTTTCTTTGTGGGTATGATCAAATATTCGTTTTGCACCCTGTTTTGTTTGTTATTGTGTGTTTCCTGTTACCAGCCGGAACGCGACTGTACTCAATTTAAAGAGGGGGAGTTTAGCTTTACCTCTTCTGTCAATGGGAAAGAAATGACAACAACTTTTATTCGCAAAGACGGTGTAGAAATTGATTTTTTTCAAGGAAAGAGGGATACATCTACCGTTAGATGGATCAACGATTGTGAATACATTGTAAAAAAGATAAATCCCAAGAATATGGCAGAGGAAAAATCGGTCCATATGAAAATACTTTCAACAACAGACAATACCTATACTTTTGAGTACAATATTGTTGGAGACAATAAAAAGTCAAGGGGAACAGCTACCAAGACCAATTAAAGTTTATTAAAAAACTGTAGCATACCTATATGAGGCTATATGGCCTTTGCAGTAATTGATGCAAATGGATTATGTGGTCGTAGTGATTCCGGTAGATATTTACACTCCCAATTTAAATATACCTGTAGCGTTTTGGAATATAAGATTCGCAAATATGCATACAGCAACAGGAATGGTCAGATTGAATTAATTTCAAGCATAAAAAAAAGCCCTTGGGAGACCAAGGGCTTTTTTTAAACTAGGATTTCCTAATTGGGTCTACTATATGCCAATTCGGGATTAACATCCTTATGCTTTTTAAAAAGACGTTGTTGTTGCTTTACTGTTAGGGTACTGCCATCATGACTCCATCCTGGAGGACCAAAGATGTACATAAAGGCATGTGACAATTTCTTGGATTTCTTCACGTCCTTATAAATATCTTTGAACTCATGGGTAAGGATCACAATGGGATTGTGTGAGTCCGGGGCGTGTATGACGCCATATTTAACATCTATATCATCATCCAACTCCTTCCAAGTACCGAACATCTTATCAAAAATGTTTAGGAAGCCTCCGTGGTTTTTGTCCAAATATTCTACATTTTGAGCATGGTGGACCTGATGCATGGTATGGGTATTGAAGATCTTTTCCAAAAACCCCATTTTCGGAACATAAACCGAATGAAGCTGAAATTGCCATAACGCCTCAATTCCCAGACAGACGACAACCATTTCTGGCGGAAAGCCAATTGCCGGCATCCACATATAGAACAATGGTTTGTATAAAATGGTAAACCATCCGTTTCTGACAGCTGTCCCCAGATTAAAGTTATCCGATGAATGATGTACAATATGGGCAGCCCATAGAATACGTATTTCATGATTGGCCCTATGGAACCAGTAATAGGTGAAATCGTCGGCCAATTGACAAAGTAGCCATATGTACCAAGCATATCCAAAGGCTTCATATCCAAGAATATTGGTCCTTATGCCATTGGCAGCAATGGGATTGAAAAGTTCATAGGTGAATTCAAAAATTACAATGGCAGAAATTACCTTTATCAAAGGCGCAATAATAGCAGAGCCAATACCCATAAAACCACTGGCTGCAAAGTCTTTCCATTCGTAAAGATCATCATCTCCATGGGTCTTGCTGTAGGTTAATTCCAATAAGATAAAAGCGATAAAACAGGGAACTCCGTATACTAACGGATTGGTGAAATCCATAAAAACAACATTTTTGGTAAATATAACAATAAACTCATGCTCTTCCTTAATACTTTAACATCTACATGAAGATTGGTGTTAAGGATTATTGGGTACTTATTTTTCTTTGATGCTTTTTAATAATTTATTTTGCTCTTTCATCAGTTTTTCCAAATTGGCCAATAACTCAATATCCTTAGGGGTTGCCACCTCTTGGTTTTTTGGATCTTCGGATTTTGTTTTAAACCGATTGATAAACTTGATAACAACAAATATGGTAAAGGCAACTATGACAAAGTCTACAAAAACTTCAATAAGTTCACCATAGGCTATGGCTACTTCCTCAGTATTTCCACTGGCCTCCCTTAGTATTAATTTCCTGTTGGTGTAATTTACACCGTCGGTCAGCAAATTAAGGGGTGGCATGATAACCTTTTTTACGATGGCATTGACCACCTTATTGAAAGCCGTACCAATTATGATACCCACCGCCATATCGATCATGTTTCCTTTGATCGCAAAATTCTTGAATTCTTTAAAAAAATCCTTCATGGCGCTATTTAAAACAAAAGTGTCTGACCTTCATCTTCCGGCTTTGATCCTTTTGACTTAGAATTTGATATGGGCCTATCATCAGAAGAATCCACTGCTTCCTCATCTATCACTTCCATTTCCTCCGGTTCTTGCACTTCGGGTTCTTCATAGGGCAATGGCTCCAGCGCATTGACACTTTTCACCTTGTCGGCCGTTAAAACATTGCCTAAAGCTTTAATTCCTTTTACCGCTATAAAATCTTCCAGATCAATAGTTTGATTTGGCTTGGCATCTTTTCCTCTTGGCTTCACGAATTCAACTTCCACTACCGGCCTCCAGTCCGACGAAATCAGTTCCAAAACCGATTTTGGATGTTCGGAAATGAAAAGTTCTTCTTTTCCTTCGTTTTCGATTACAAATCGCTTGATATAGTACCGCTCCTTTTCTCCCTCGTAGTAAACTGCCGATAAGGGTTTTTCCGGGTTCCATTTTTCCAGTAAGATCATATCATCATCAAAATGGGTCGAAAGATCGGGCGTCAAAGTTTTTGCAATTCCTTTTTGGGTAACCACGAGTAGAAGATCATCCCCCCTAAATTCTCCCAATAGCTCACCCCTGCCATCTACATTGAGCCTTCTAACTACTTCATCGAACCATATTTTTCTTGGTTTGAGGGTAGAGACTCCTTTTTCCTTTAGTTCAACCCGTTTTACAGGATATTTTGTGACCACATTACCTTTGGAAGCTCTTCCTTTTATTAGAACATCTGCAAAGTCAATATCCCATTTTAATTTTTTAATACTACCTGCCTGACGCAATAGGACGGTGACCACCTCGGCTTCCCCATTGGGATTTGCAGAAAAATACAACATCTCAGAATTGGCCTTGCCATTGGTAAGATCGTAAATCTTATCCCTTGTGATGCTTGTTACGTTAAATCTCTTGATATAACTGGGGCCGCCTTTTCCGTCTTTATAGATCATGTTATAGATGGTGCGCTTGTCCTTTTTCTTAAAAACAGCTACATGAACTATATTTTTACCTATGAAAGTTTTGGCATCCACCTTGGTGACCATCATTTTACCATCTTTGGTAAAGCAAATAATATCATCAATATCGCTACAATCAGTGACATACTCGTCTCTCTTCAATGAAGTGCCCACAAAACCTTCCTCCTTGTTTACATAGAGTTTGGTATTGCGAATAACAACCTTGGTAGCTTCAATATCGTCAAAAATTCGAATTTCGGATTTGCGCTCCCGGCCTTTCCCGTATTTTTCCTTTAGACTTTTGAAATAATCAATGGCGTACTCCACTAAGTGCTCCAAATGATGTTTTACTTGAGCTATTTTTTCCTCAAGGCCTTCAATAAATTGTTGTGCTTTTTCTAAATCGAATTTGGAAATCCTTTTGATTCGAATTTCTGTTAGTCGAACTATATCCTCTTCAGTAACAGCTCTTTTTAAATGGGCAATATGGGGCTGAAGTCCTTTGTCGATAGCCTTGATAACACCTTCCCAGGTCTCTTCCTCTTCAATATCCCTATATATTCTCTTTTCTATAAAAATACGTTCCAAAGAGGTAAAATGCCACTGTTCTTCCAACTCGGAAAGTTGTATTTCCAATTCCGCTTTCAAAAGCTCTACCGTATTCTCCGTAGATCTTTTTAGCATTTCCACTACACCGATAAATAGTGGCTTATTGTCCTCAATGATACAGCCCAAAGGTGAAATGGAAGATTCGCAGGCCGTAAAGGCGTATAGGGCATCTATAGTCTTGTCTGGGGAAATACCACCCGGCAAATGCACTAAAATTTCAACATCGGCTGCGGTATTGTCCTCAATTTTTTTGATTTTGATCTTGCCCTTATCGTTCGCTTTAAGGATAGAATCTATTAAAGTAGAGGTGTTGGTTCCATAAGGTATCTCACTTATAACCAGTGTATTTTTGTCCAGCTGAGATATTTTGGCCCTCACCCTGATCTTTCCACCCCGCAAACCTTCATTGTAGTTGGTAACATCGATGATCCCAGCGGTAGGGAAATCAGGAAAAAGGGTAAATCGCTGCCCTTTCAAATGCTTTATGGAACTATCTATTAATTCAATAAAGTTGTGGGGAAGTACTTTGGTGGATAATCCTACCGCAATACCCTCAGCCCCCTGTGCCAGAAGCAAAGGAAACTTTACGGGCAGGTTGACGGGTTCTTTTCTTCTACCGTCATATGATTGCTGCCATTCGGTTATTTTAGGACTAAAAACAACTTCCAGACCAAATTTGGAGAGTCTAGCTTCAATATATCGAGAAGCCGCGGCCCCATCTCCGGTGAGTATGTTACCCCAGTTCCCTTGTGTATCTATCAACAAGTCCTTTTGTCCGAGCTGCACCATGGCATCTGCAATACTTGCATCACCATGAGGGTGATACTGCATCGTATGTCCAACAACATTGGCTACTTTGTTGTAACGGCCATCATCGAGCTCTTTAAGGGCGTGCATGATCCTCCTTTGAACAGGTTTAAAACCATCTTCAATGGCCGGTACGGCACGTTCTAAAATAACATAGGAGGCATAGTCTAAAAACCAATCTTTGTACATCCCTGTGACCTTGGTCAAAGAATCCTGGGAGTTGTCTAGGTTTTCGTTAATTCCATCATTTACTTCTTCATTCTCTTCCATTCAGAAAGATTCGTATTAGTTTGGTTTATAATCAGTTTTCCTTGACTAGATCAAGTTCAACTTTAAGGTTTTCTATGATAAATTTTTGGCGGTCAGGCGTGTTTTTTCCCATATAGAATTCCAACAATTGCTCTATGGACATGGCTTTGTCCAACATTACGGGCTCTAAACGGATATCGTCTCCAATGAAATGCTGGAATTCGTCTGGAGAAATCTCCCCCAAACCTTTAAACCTGGTGATCTCTGGTTTTCCAGTCAACTTTTCAATAGCATTTTTTCTTTCTTCTTCACTATAACAGTAAATGGTTTCTTTTTTATTTCTTACCCTAAACAAAGGGGTCTGTAAAATATAAAGATGATTCTCCTTGATCAATTCCGGAAAAAATTGAAGAAAGAAGGTAATCAACAGGAGTCGGATGTGCATTCCGTCGACATCGGCATCTGTAGCGATTACAATGTTGTTGTATCTGAGGTCTTCCATGGACTCCTCTATATTCAAGGCTGCCTGTAGTAAATTGAATTCCTCGTTTTCATAAACGATTTTTTTGGTCATGCCATAAGAATTCAAAGGTTTCCCCCTTAAACTAAAAACGGCTTGGGTATTCACATCCCTGGATTTGGTGATAGAACCTGATGCAGAGTCACCCTCGGTAATAAACAAGGTGCTTTCCAAACGCTTTTCGTTTTTCATATCCCCAAGATGCACCCTACAATCCCTTAATTTCTTATTGTGAAGACTTGCTTTTTTAGCTCTATCCTTTGCTAGTTTACGAATCCCCGAAAGTTCTTTTCTTTCCCGTTCCGCCTGCATAATTTTTCGCTGCAGCTTCTCTGCGGTATCCGGGTTTTTATGTAGGTAATTATCCAGCTGTTTACCAACAAAATCATTGATGTATGTTCTAACGGTGGGAAAATCGCCCCCCATGTCAGTTGACCCCAATTTGGTTTTGGTCTGACTTTCAAAGACCGGTTCCATCACCTTGATGGCAATAGCTGATATAATGGACTTTCTAATGTCCGATGCATCGTAGTTTTTTCCGTAAAAATCTCGAATTGTTCTCGCAACAGCCTCTCTAAAAGCAGATTGGTGGGTACCTCCCTGGGTAGTATGCTGACCATTTACAAAGGAATGATATTCTTCGCTATATTGCGTTTTACTGTGGGTTATGGCAACTTCAATATCCTCGCCTTTTAAATGGATAATTGGATAAAGCATATCATCCGCAGCGTTGTTATCTTCCAAAAGATCCTTCAAACCGTTTTCTGAATGGAATTTCTCCCCATTGAAAACTATGGTAAGCCCCGGATTGAGATATACGTAGTTTTTGAGCATGCGCTCCACATACTCGTTCCTATATTTATATTTTTTAAAGATGGCCTCATCGGGTATAAAGGAAACCTTGGTTCCCTTTCTTTTGGATGTATCTACTGGCCCATCTTCGGAAACTAAATTTCCTTGGTGGAATTCGGCAGTTTTTAATTGGTTTTCCCTTGATGATTCAACTTTGAAGAATGTGGAAAGGGCATTCACGGCCTTGGTACCAACGCCATTTAGACCTACAGATTTCTTAAATGCCTTACTGTCATATTTACCACCAGTATTCATTTTAGAAACCACATCAACTACTTTGCCCAAAGGAATACCACGACCATAATCCCGGACACTGACAACATTGTCCTTAATACTGATATCAATGGTCTTCCCTGCACCCATCACAAACTCATCAATACAGTTATCCAACACTTCTTTTAGTAGTATATAGATACCATCGTCTGCAGAGGAACCATCGCCCAATTTACCAATATACATACCAGGACGCATACGGATATGCTCCTTCCAATCCAATGAACGTATATTATCTTCGGTATATTGGGTGTTTTCCATTAATTCAGTAGTTTAAGGCGCGTTGCTAATATAGGGAGTGTTCCAAAAAGATAAAAACACTACCTGTTAAAGTAATTAACAATAGCAAGTATTCAATTGTTGATATGGCTTGTGCTTCTAAAGGTTCCTATTTCTGTAACGGCAATAGAAAATCACCACTATCAGAAGGACCTAAACGATAATATAGCAAAAATATAATAAAAAAAACCCCAAGTGAAAAGAATGCTCTACTCGGCATATAGCTCACTAGGGGATATTATTTGAATGCACAAAAAGGGAAAAACCCCTAAATTCTTTTAGTTCTATAAATTACACATTAAAACGGAAGTGCATTACATCACCATCTTTAACGATGTATTCTTTGCCCTCTACTCTCATTTTACCTGCCTCTTTTACTTTGGCTTCACTTCCAAAATTTACAAAATCGTCATAGGCAATCACTTCGGCACGGATAAATCCCTTTTCAAAATCTGTATGTATAACACCAGCGGCTTGTGGCGCGGTTGCCCCTACAGGAATGGTCCATGCCCTAACTTCTTTGACTCCTGCCGTAAAATAGGTTTCAAGATTCAATAATTTATACGCACCACGAATCAATTTGGCTGAGCCAGGTTCTTTAAGCCCTAGGTCCTCCAAAAACATCTGACGCTCTTCATAGGTTTCCAATTCCGTAATGTCTGCTTCTGTTCCTACCGCCAAGAAAATGACTTCTGCATTTTCATCCTTTACGGCTTCTTTGACCATTTCTACATATTTGTTACCGGTAGCTGCGGCCTCTTCCCCTACATTACATACATACATTACAGGTTTGTCTGTTATGAATTGTAATGGTGTCACAAATTCACTTCTGTCCTCTTTACTAAATTCAATTGCACGAATGGAAATTCCTGCTTCTAAGCCTTGTTTAATTTTCAAAAGAACTGCCTCCTCTTTTTGAGCATCTTTGTTTCCCGTCTTGGCAGCACGTTTTACCTTTTCGAGCTTTTTGTCTACCGTTTCCAGATCCTTTAATTGTAGCTCCATATCAATGGTCTCCTTGTCCCTGATAGGGTTTACGGAACCATCTACGTGAACAATATTGTCGTTGTCAAAACATCTGAGCACATGAAGAATGGCATCGGTCTCACGGATATTTCCCAAAAACTGGTTGCCAAGTCCTTCTCCCTTACTAGCTCCTTTAACCAAACCTGCTATGTCCACAATCTCTACTGTTGCAGGCATTACACGCTCGGGATTGACCAAGGATTCTAATTTTTCCAATCTTGTATCTGGCACATTGACCACACCTATATTAGGTTCTATAGTACAAAAAGGGAAATTGGCACTTTGTGCTTTTGCATTGGACAAACAATTGAAAAGTGTTGATTTACCTACGTTTGGCAATCCTACGATACCTGCTTTCATTCTTTCATTATTTTGAGGGTGCAAATATAGTTTTAAAAAGCAAATTTTTAACCATCAAACTTGCAAACTGTACTATGGTTGTTTGTAAAGGTGATATGGACCAGAAATGGTCATCGTGAATTTAATCACGAAAACGATTGAATTTATTGGCGGCTTTATTCATGTTAAAAATATCCACGGACTAATAAACTCAACAAAAACAAGGGTTATGAGGATTTAATTAGAAAATAATCGTATATATTATTATGTAATAATTGTTTGTAACTTCCTATAAGAATTGGTCAAAATGTTATGGAGGCGAATCGATTTCTCCTAAAAAAATGTTAATTCACGATATTTTTATTATTTTCGGCAACATATTAACTCAAAAAATAAACTATATGAGATTATTTAATGCTTTAACAGCATTTCTTTTACTGTCAGTTTCTACTGCGTTTGCACAGAATTCCATTAGTGGAACAGTTAAGGATGAAGCAGGTTTGCCCCTTGCAGGAGTAAACATTGTCGAAAAAGGTACAAGTAATGGAACATCTACCAATTTTGATGGAAATTTTGAAATGTCGGTTGCAGATGATGCAACTTTAGTTTTTAGTTATGTTGGGTTTGCCACTACAGAAATAAAAGTGGCGGGAAGATCCACAATTGATGTAGTGCTTGCAGAAGGAATGCAACTGGAAGAATTTATCGTAGTTGGTTCCAGAACGGCTCCCCGAAGTAATACAGATTCTCCGCTACCGGTAGATGTATTGCCAGCAAAGGAATTAACCTCCACTGGACAAATGACCTTTGATAAGGCCTTGCAATACAGGATTCCATCTTTTAACACGGTTCAAACGCCGGTAAACGATGCAACTTCTTTATTGGATCCTTATGAAATCAGGAACATGGGACCAAGTAGAACCTTGATTTTGATCAACGGTAAAAGAAAAAACCTTAGTGCCCTATTGTACACCCAAACCTCTCCGGGTCGTGGTGAAACAGGTGCAGATATCTCAGGGATTCCTACCGATGCAATCAAAAGGGTAGAAATTCTAAGAGATGGTGCTTCTGCACAATACGGATCCGATGCCATTGCTGGGGTTATGAACATCATCTTGAAAGATGATGCCGATGAAGGTTCTGCAACGATCAGAACTGGAATTACTTCTGAAGGTGATGGTGAAATGTTTGGTATTGCTGTCAATAATGGTAGTACCATTGGTGAGGATAAAGGGTTTATCAACTACACTGTTGATTTGTCAAAAGTAAACTTATCCAATAGACCAGGTACGGTTAACGCAACTGGAGAATTTTTGGATTTTGTATATGTTAATCCTAATGATGAAAATGGAAACCCAAAATCAAATGCTGCTGATATCATAGCTGCCAATTCCGCTGGACAAGGATTTGTGAATGAGTTTTTGGGAAGGAAACCTGATGCAGGAAACATTAATGGATCTCCGGAAACAGCGGCTGCGAAATTTGAGGTAAACACAGCTTTTGATGTTAGTGATAACACCGAAATGTATGCTAATGCGGCCTATGTTTATAAAAAAGTAAACAGTTTTGCGAACTATAGAACTCCGTATTGGAGAACAATTGAATCTTTTCCATATCTAGCAGATTTCTTTCCAGGCAACAATCCAAATAATGCTGGAGCAGGAGGAGGATATGATGGATATGTGCCTACTTTCGAAGGGGATTTGAGTGACTACAATGGAACTATTGGATTCCGTACTACTAAGGACGATTGGAATATTGACCTTAGTTTTACTACTGGTGGCAACACTCAGACTTATAAAGTAAACAACACCCACAATAGAAATTTCGTGTTTTCACCATCCACATGGGTAGATACTAATGGAGATGGTAATGTTGATACAACAGCATATGATGCAAACGGAGATGGAACAGTTGACCAAGGCGAGGGAGTAGAAATTACGCAAGGTTCTCAATTATATAGAGAAAACAGTCCACGTTCTTTTGATCCTGGAGGAACAAGATTTAGTCATAATGTAGGAAACATTGATATTTCAAGAATTTTATCGGATAAAGTGAGCATAGGTTTTGGGGCCGAGTTTAGAGCTGAGACTTTTGAAGTGATCGAAGGTGGATTAGCATCATATGACGGCGGTGGTGCCGATTCATTTGCAGGAAACAGTCCTGAGAATTCCGGAAAATTCAGCCGTTACAACCTTGGTGGTTATTTCAGTTTGGATTATGATGTTACCGAAGACTTCTTGTTAAGCGGTACTGTGAGAACTGAAAATTATTCTGATTTTGGAAATACTTTCATTTACAAAGTAAGTTCAAGGTATAAGTTTGCCGATGATAAGGTTACTTTAAGAGGATCCTTATCTACAGGATTTAGAGCTCCTACCCTGCACCAGATCTACACTCAGAAAGCACAATACAGCTTTATACCTGGTCAAGGTATCCAAGTTGGAGGTTTGGTAAACAATGTATCCTCTCAAGCAAACATTTTAGGAATTCCACAATTGGATGCTGAAGAGTCAACCAACTTTACTATTGGTTTGGGAACAAAAATCAACCCTAACTTCAATGTGACATTGGATTACTACAATATTGCCGTTAAAGATCGAATCGTGTTGAGTACAGAAATTACGGGTACTGCATTTGATGACAACGGTAATAACATAGGTACAACAGCTTTAGATGGCGTACTTAGAAATAATAATCTATCTGATGTAAGTTTCTTTGTAAACGCGATCGATACAAGAACATCAGGTATTGATTTTGTAGCGAACTACAGAAATATTATTATAGGTGAAGGTATGTTGAGCTTCAATTTGGCAGGGAACTACACCATCCAAAATGAAAGGGATGGAGATGTTAAAAACCCAACTTTGGTTGAAGATGCAGGTCAATCCGTAGTAAATGCTACTCAAGAAGCCTTGTTTTTCACTTCTAGACCGCAAACCAAATGGATCTTGGGTGCTAACTACGACATCAACAAATTTGGATTCTCTTTGAACAACACCTATTTTGGAAAGACCACATTTAAGCAACAAGGTCTGGACAGTAATTTGAGAACCGAATTTACACCAAAAATCGTGACAGATTTAGGTGTTAATTTTAGCGCAACAGACAAATTAACTTTAGCATTAAATATCAATAATATATTTAACATATTGCCAGAATGGTCCTTTAAGGCAGAGAATGCTGCAGGACAGGCGATTATAGATGATACTTCTGTTGATGCATTTGGACTTACCCAACTTCAAAACAATTCAAACTTGATTACGTTTAACCAACGTTACTCTCAAATGACCTATGATGGATACCACTTCAGTCAATTGGGAACTATGTTGAACTTTTCTATAAATTATAGTTTCTAAAAAAACTAAATTAATTATAAAAGCTACCTATTTTTAGGTAGCTTTTTTTTTTGAGCCTATGAGCAATTTGTACGGTCCTGGATTATCAAAGATATTCGATAAGATCTATCAAGGATTTATTGATTATGAAGCTGAATTTGAATTATATGCGAACCTCTGTTTATCGAGAAATGTAAAATCCATCTTAGAATTGGGATGCGGAACAGGGAATTTAGCGAAGAGATTCAGTAAAAGCTTTCATGAATATCTCGGTTTGGATTTTAGTGAACATATGCTTGCCATTGCAAAGGAAAAATTCCCTGCCGGCAATTTTATGCAAGGAGATATGCGAAATTTCTCATTGGATCAAAAATATGATGCTGCCCTGATAACCGGCAGATCTACTAGCTATTTACTATCCAATCAAGATTTTCAAGACACTTTAAAAAGTGTTCATAGGGCCCTCAACCCAAGAGGATATTTAATTTTTGATTGTATCGATGCTGACAAGTTCATCCCCTATGTACGAAAGAACCCATCGGTAACCCACAAGTCTAAGGTAGAAAACAACTATTATTTCAGAACCTCAAAATGGCATTCAGATCCTAACGATAACACAATAATACATTGGAAATCATCTTATTATTTACAAAAAGATCCAAACACTCAATTTCTAGGAAAAGATAAGGTTACCTTCAAGGTATTTACAATGGCCGAAATAACCACTGCACTCAATAAAGCTGGATATGAGGTCCTTTCTATATTTGAACGCACTACTTATGCCTTTGATACCTTTGTAGTCTTGGCTATAAAAATGGAATAAAAAAAGCCCGATAATACAATCGGGCTCTTTTAATCTTATTCGTTGGGAACTTATTCTGGGTGCATAAAACGCTGTTTTGCCAGTAATTCCTCTTCGGATTCTACATGGCTGTCATCGGGAACACAGCAGTCCACTGGACAAACCGCGGCACACTGTGGCTCTTCATGAAAGCCCATGCACTCTGTACACTTATCAGGTGCTATATAATAAATTTCGTCACTTATAGGCTCTTGCACTTCATCAGCGTCAACTTCCGAACCACTTGGCAGTACAACCTTACCGGACAAAGAAGTCCCATCGCTATATCTCCAATCATCTGCACCTTCGTAAATTGCGGTATTTGGACATTCTGGTTCACATGCCCCACAATTTATACACTCATCAGTTATTATAATTGCCATATATTTCTTTTTCTATTGCTTACTTTTGCACAAAGGTAAAACCTATTAAAACACTATACAAATATAATGACTGAGCTTGAACTGAGATTAGAAGCATTTGTTAAACTTGGTGATTTATTCCGAGAGTTTTGTGAATTTTCCAATAATAACGATCAATATCAAGAAACTGACAACGTTTGGTTTATGGAAATGGATAAAACCATCGATTTGGCGGGACATAAAAATGGATGGTTCATTAAGGAAAATATATTGTTTTGTTTTGAAAAGTGGGGCAATCTCTTAACCCATAAAAACCTTGCCCATTGGGTGTCGGGATATGATATCAAACAAAACACACCCAAAACTGTCGCATTGATCATGGCTGGCAATATTCCACTTGTTGGCTTTCACGATTTTATGGTCACTATGCTGACCGGTAACAAGGCATTGATAAAATTATCCTCCAACGATAATATTTTGCTCCCTTTTGTCATTAAATATATAACCCA
This sequence comes from Sediminicola sp. 1XM1-17, assembly GCF_037203765.1. Lineage (NCBI taxonomy): Bacteria > Pseudomonadati > Bacteroidota > Flavobacteriia > Flavobacteriales > Flavobacteriaceae > Sediminicola > Sediminicola sp. 1XM1-17. Next base: position 338,440 of record NZ_JBBCAS010000002.1, read on the forward strand.
TACGGCCCCTTCCCTGAAAGAGCAGATTAAAGTAACCGAAGGAACGCTGGAAGATTTTGACGTGGTCATAGCCACGGGAAGTGACAACACGGCACGCTATTTTGAACATTATTTTGGGAACAAACCTAACATCATTAGAAGAAATAGAAATTCACTTGCCGTTCTTACCGGAGCAGAAACCAATGAAGATCTACAAGCTTTGGGTGAAGATATTTTTAGATACTATGGTCTTGGTTGCAGGAGTGTTTCAAAACTATTTGTACCCAAAGATTATAATTTCAATACTTTTTTTGAATCCATATATCCCTATAATCCCATAATCAATCAGATAAAGTATTCCAATAATTATGATTACAACAAGGCAGTCTATTTAATGAGTGAATTCAAACTGCTCGATAATGGATTTTTAATGCTGAAAGAAGACCAAAGTTACTCCTCTCCTATTGCTACCGTATTTTATGAATATTACGATACTTTGGAAGCCTTGGCGTCCAAACTGCGAGCCGAACAGGAAAAAATACAATGTGTTGTTGGCAAAGGGATCATGGATAATGAAATATCCTTCGGACAGACCCAAAACCCAAGTTTATCTGATTATGCCGATGGTGTTGATACCATGGAATTTTTAATAAATGCATAAAATTAGAAGATTAAAGTCTTTTCTTTCATCTTAAATAAAGAACTTTACCATTTAAACATTTCACCACCCATGAAAAAACATAATTTTAGCGCAGGACCATGTGTCCTTCCCCAGGAAGTAATACTCAAATCCGCCGAGGCTATTCAGGATTTTAACGGATTGGGACTTTCCCTCATTGAGATATCCCATCGAAGTAAAGATTTTGTAGCTGTAATGGACAAGGCCCAGGCTCTGGCCTTGGAGCTTTTGGGACTTGAAAACAAAGGATACAAAGCCCTTTTTTTACAAGGGGGCGCAAGCCTTCAGTTTTTAATGACGGCTTATAACTTATTGGAAAAAAAAGCCGGCTATCTAAATACCGGAACTTGGAGCGATAAGGCCATTAAAGAAGCTAAATTATTCGGGGAGGTCCTCGAGGTGGGTTCGTCAAAGGCGGAAGGTTATAATCATATCCCAAAGATGTACGGGGTGCCCAATGACCTGGACTACCTGCACCTTACCTCCAATAACACCATTTATGGGACACAGATTAAAAGTTTTCCAAAGGTCAATGTTCCTTTGGTATGCGATATGAGCTCGGATATATTTTCCAGACAACTCGACTTTTCAAAGTTTGATCTGATCTATGCCGGTGCGCAAAAAAATATGGGTCCGGCCGGGGCTACTTTAGTGGTGGTCAAAGAGTCCATTTTAGGAAAAGTAAGTCGAAAAATCCCTTCCATGATGGATTATCAAATTCATATTTCGAAGGAAAGCATGTTCAATACTCCATCGGTTTTTCCGGTATATGTTTCCATGTTGACCTTGGAGTGGTTGAAAAATTTAGGTGGAATACCAGCCATTGAAGAGATCAACAATAAAAAGGCGCAGCTATTGTATTCGGAAATAGATTTAAATCCGTTGTTCAAAGGATATGCTGTTCAAGAAGACCGATCTGTCATGAACGCCACCTTTAATCTTACCGATGACAAACTTCAGGGTACTTTTGATGCCATGTGGAAAGAGGCGGGAATCAATGGCCTAAGTGGGCACAGATCCGTTGGAGGATATCGCGCCTCCATGTATAACGCCCTATCCTTGGAAAGTGTAGGCGTATTGGTGGATGTTATGAGCGAATTGGAAAGAAAAGCATAATTGCTGTAGAACTAAACTTTTATTCAAGATAGATGAGCATGAATATTTTGGTGAACGATAGAATATCACAAAGTGGAATAAAAATTCTGGAAGAGGCAGGTTTTGATGTCAATACGACCAAAGTTGCACAAGAGCAATTGATCCATTTTATCAATAAAAATAATATAGCTATACTTTTGGTCAGAAGTGCCACAACAGTGGATAAAAAAGTCATTGACGAGTGTCCAACTCTAAAAATTATTGGGAGAGCCGGTGTTGGCATGGACAATATTGAGGTTGAATACGCAAAACAAAAAGGCATCAAAGTCATCAATACCCCAGAGGCATCCGCTGATTCTGTTGCAGAACTGGTCTTTGCCCATTTATATGGAGGTGTACGCTTTATGCACGATTCCAATAGAAATATGCCATTGGAAGGCGATAGCAAGTTCAATAGCCTTAAAAAAGCCTATTCCAAAGGACTCGAACTGAAAGGAAAAACCTTGGGTATTCTTGGTTTCGGAAAAATTGGTCAGGCTACTGCCAAAATTGCTTTGGGGATCGGAATGAAAATTCAATATCACGACCATCATAGGGAAGAAACCACCATAACAGTTCCCTTCTTCGACGGACAAACCATTTCCTTTGTTTTAAAGAACAAATCTATGGAAGATCTCTTAAAGACTTCGGACTTTTTAACCATGCATGTACCCGCAAAAAAACAGTACGCTATTGGAAAAAAGGAATTTGATCTGATGAAAGACGGGGTTGGAATTGTAAATACTGCCCGTGGAGGGGTCATAGATGAAGTGGCCCTGGTTGATGCTTTGGAAAATGGAAAAGTGCTTTTCGCTGGATTGGATGTATACGAATCTGAGCCCAATCCAGAAATAAGGATTCTGATGCATCCACAAATATCTTTAACCCCACATATTGGAGGCAGTACTGTGGAGGCCCAAGAAAGAATTGGAATAGAATTGGCCCATTTAATTGTTGGAATGACCAAATAGCCCAGAAAATATAACACCCATATATTAACTTCTAAGAAGAATTTAACAAAACCATCTGTACAGCCAGATGGTTTTTTTGTAATTTAAGAAGTGAAAAAAAAGGCATTATGAAAATTAAACCATTTCTAAGAATCACTATAATCTTCATGGTTATGATGGTATGTATTGGCAGTTGCACCTCTAATAAACAGGCATTGAATGTCACCGATCAGGAAAAAATGGCCTTTGATCAAAAAATTGGTGACACCATAAATATTGCCAATGATAGTTTGGAATACGATATCATTATCATAGAACCTGGTTTCAACTTCTGGTTACGGTCTATAGCAAGACCCAGACAATATTACTCCCAGTCTTTTTTGGAAACTAGAAATGATATTTATGTAAGGGAGTGGAATGCCAGGGTATTACAACCACAACGTTTTGGTCCCAATTTATATGAACTTCAAATCAACTATGATCCATTTATTGATTATGGCTATGAGGTAAATTATCAATTGTATAATTATTTCATCTATTTTCAGCGCAAATACAACCAACGTTTAGGTCCTTTTGTTCCTAGAATTTAAAAACATTATCTTTGCCCGAGAATTTAAAAGAGGATATGAAGAAACTAAAGGAACGTTGGGACATAGATTCCAACTTCGAAATCGTCATTATTTTATTGGTATTTGCCCTTACCGGTTCCAGTTCCGTAAAAATAGCTCGCCCCTTATTGGAATCCATAGGATTTACTAGAGCTATATTCCCAGAAAGTGGCCTTTACTCCTTCTTATACTGGACGACCAGAATTCTTATTATATTTCCAATTTATCAAGTATTGCTCGTTATGTTCGGTTGGTTATTTGGTCAGTTCAAATTTTTCTGGAATTTTGAAAAGAAAATGTTGGGAAGATTGGGTTTAGGATTCCTGTTTAAATAATTTTCATTTTTTTTATCATCCCTTCCACTTGATTTCCAATTTTTTTGCCCTGGAAACCCTTATAAGGTCAATTAAATTTTATCCTTAATAACCCGCTGTTATCATCTGAAAACTCGCATCGGCACCCCGTAGACCAAGATTAATCAGGAAAAAGACACATTAGAAGGGAAACGAAACATTGGTCTAATACTTTAGTTATTATCAAACCATAAAAAAATCTATTGCAATAGTAAAAATTAGTCTGGGTCTTGACCTGTCACCATTAAAAAAACCAATACTTAGTACTTATTTATTCTTGGAATTTCCAAAACCATAGGTATTCTGCCCCAAAAAGTTTTTAGGAAAATTCTCATCGCCTTTAAATCCCAGCTGTATATCTCCACTATCTTCAGGAATATAGTTTGTTTTAAAAATGTAGTCCCATACACTTAGACTAATTCCGAAATTTACACCATAAGTACCTTTGGGCAAGTTGTATGCGTGATGGTAGAGGTGCATGACAGGATTATTTAGGAGATATTTTAGCGGACCCCATGTAATCTTAATATTGGAATGATTGAAGTGACCTATAGCAATGGCAAAGAAATGGACTATGTAGGCCTGTTCCGGCTCAAATCCCCCTAAAATCATAACACCAAAGGTCTTTAGTGGCTTATATAGCACATTTTCCATCCAGTGATATCTTAAATGGGCAGCAAACCCCATTTCCTTTACGGAATGGTGGACTTTGTGAAATTTCCATAAAAACTCATATCTGTGGAGAAGTATATGTGTAAACCATTGTACAAAATCCAAGACCACAAAAAATATCAATAACTGAAAAACCATGGGTAAGCGGCTCAAATCCATAATAGCCAAACTGTCAGCGGTAACCCCAATCTCTTTGAAAAAAACATCCAATAGTTTGTAAAACCCGCTGATCACTATTGCGAAAATGAAAAAATTGAAGAACATATAGAAACCGTCCAACCAAAAATCTTTTCTAAATATCGATTGGTACTTTCGCCAAGGGTAAAGAATTTCCAATCCCCAAACCAATAAGGAGATCGCGATAAGTCCCCAAAAATAGTTATTGTACCAAGGGACTTCAAATACGATGGACTTCCATGTCCATTGTAGTGTGCCAAATAGGGAATTTATAAATGCTTCTGCGTATTTTTCCAAAATAAAACTGCTTGTTTTACTGATAACTAAGTAGTAAAATAGTACTTCTCCTTACATCAGGAGGTCACTATTTCAATGTATACCAATCTATATTCTTTAAACCTTCTCGCCTTCCTTTGTTGATTGGACCATAGTGCTCTGCCAGATAATCTACAATAATACTTTCATTATCCCCTAGATCCCACAAGTTCTGGGTCTTTTGCATCCAACGAATAGTAGCTATCCATCCTTCTTTGCTCATACGGTTTTGGGTGACCAATTTAGCGGAGTGGCAATTAGTGCAGTTGTTAATGACCTCTTGCATTCCGACCGCATCAACAAAACCTGTTCGCAAATGAATCCCTTTTTCTATCCTTTCCGTATCTTCCTCTATATCAAAATACTCCACCTCGTTATCAGAAGTATTGGATAATGACAAACCGCTTTCATCATAATAATAAAAGAACACAGAAAGCAGGACCACCATCATTAAAAATCCCCTTATCAACAGTCTCTTTCGCCTTTCTTTCTTAGGGCTGTTTTTTTGTGATTCGTTCATTTTGTTTATAATACTTTGACCGCTATTCTATGACAGGCATTATTTAAATATCCCTTTGGATTCCAACCTGGAACCAACATTGGCTGTGCCGTTCCACGGCTATCCATTGCTTTTGCCCACACCTCATAATATCCTTTTTTTGGAAATAGGATCCCCGCAGAAAAATGCTGCCATGCCAATCGGTTTGCAGGACTTTGGAGCTGACAGTTTCTCCATGTAGCGCCAAAATCAATGGAGTACATCACTTTGGCCACCTCCAATTCTCCGGCCCAAGCGTGTCCTCTTATGTTTAATTTGGTACCCAAGTTTAACATGGCTCCCGATTTTGGGAAGGTAATGAGTGATTTTACAGGCATGGATTCTATAATAACCATATCGGATTCTTTAACAACTTCACCAGGAGCTACAGGATTCCTGGGCACCCGATAGGAAGATCCCGTCATTTTTTCACCGTCGTGCTCTTTGTTCCGTACGCTGATTCTATTGATCCATTTTCCAGAAACAGAAGCTGGCCAGCCCCCTGCTACCAATCGCAATGGATATCCGTGTGCTAGAGGTATCTCCTTTCCGTTCATCTGAAATGCCAACAGCGTTTCATCCATTAAGGCCTTGTACATGGGCACACCCCTAGAAATAGGCTCTTTTTTTGGGTCTCTGGTCAGGTGAAGATCCGTTCCGTGGTAACCTATATAAATAGCATCTTCTTTAATTCCTACATCCGCCAACACGTCCTTTAACCTTATACCGGTCCAGCTGGCACATGAAACTGCTCCTATGGTCCATTGGTTGCCCTTTGCCGGCGGATCAAATTCACTTCGTCCATTACCTCCACATTCAAGGGTCAATTGATAGGTATACCTTTTAAACTTTGTTTTGAGTTCGGCCAAACTATAGGTTTTGTTTTGTTTTACCGATTCCCCATCAATAGTAAGGCTCCAGTTTTGCACATCTATTTTTTCAGGAATCAATCCGTTATTCCTGATGAACATGGATTTATTGGGAGTTATCTTGTCATCCAATAAATGGGCCTTGGCCTCCATATTCCAAGGCTTGTCATTTAAGACTACCATTTCGCCATCCTTGGAGAACATTTTAAAAGGATCATTCTCCTGTAAGGCAATGGGTAAGTAATCCATAGGAATAGAAGCTCCAAACACTATTTCAGATCCTATGATACCGGACATGGTTCCCAGGGCCACCTTACCTAAAAAATTTCTTCTCTTCATAATTCTGTAAAAAGCTATTGTACTGAAGCAAAGGAATAAATTTAATGAATTCCTAAACAAATGAACCCGGCCAATTCCCCTTCATTAACCATTCTTCTCAATTCTTTTGAAGTACAAGAGTTGTCATACAACGCGTATCCTGGTCATTGGTTGTTTTAATGGGTTCCAGTAGCGTTAAACTAAAATCATCCAAAATCAATTCTATAAGTTGCCTGGTCAACAAAAAGCGTTGTGTACCGTCAGGAATGGCATATATACCACTCTCCTGGTGAACGGCAATTTTCTCCAGTCCTATATTGGAGGCCATTCTAATAAAAATACTTCCAGCAACTTTTAAGATCCTGACCATCTCAGCCAACATGCCCAAAAAATGGTTTTCATCCTTGGCAAAATGCAGTACTGCATTACATACTATATGATCAAACTCATCGTTCAAATAAGGTGTACTATCCATTTCTGATACAGTGAACTGCATACCTAAATTTGGATATAGCTGTTTTATAAATTCAATTTGTTCCACTTCCCTATCAATAGCCCAAATATTGTATCGATTGTAGTAAAACCAGTGGATATTTCTTCCCGTTCCACTCCCGGCATCCAATATTTTGTCATGTTGCTGATACCTACCTTTTACGATTTGGTCCAAGAGGTAAATATCCATGTTACCCAGAATTTTATTTAGATTTATGTGGTTCATGGTGTTGATAAAGCTGCGTTAAAAGGAAATAAAAAAGACCCAATCTCAATTTATTGAGCAATGGGTCTTTAAAATTAAGGTTTTTAAAAATTATACCTCTATGGTTTTCCGCTTTCCCGATGCTTTGATGACATAATTATAAAACCACATCAAGGTAAAGGTGGGGATAAAGTCAAGCCCTGGCACAAGTTCTTCAATAAATGAAACTACTCCCGCAGCCTGCCCAATTTTACCTTTATATAACCTAGTCATCAGCCATGCCGAGATAGGGGCCCATATAACATCCGAGAACTCCCCTATTCCAGGAATCAAAAAAGAAACCATTCCCATGGCATCGAACAAAAGGCCAAGAAAAAGGTTTCTATATTTATGTTGATCGATATTTGACATACTTATAATACTGTTTATTGATTGTGTGTATCAATAAAAGTACCAAATACTTATGACAATTTACTACTGATCAATTTAAGGAACTCATTTCTAGTTTCCTGTTTTTCAAATTGACCCCTAAATCCGGAAGTTGTAGTCACTGAATTCTGTTTTTGTACCCCTCTCATCATCATACACATATGGGAAGCTTCTATCACCACTGCAACTCCTTTTGGCTTTAGAGTGTTATTAAGGCACTCCAATATATCATGTGTCAAACGTTCTTGGACCTGTAGTCTTCTGGCAAATACATCAACTACGCGGGGAATTTTGCTCAGACCAACAATGTGTCCGTTGGGAATGTATGCGATATGTGCCTTTCCAAAAAATGGTAGCATATGGTGCTCACAAAGAGAATAAAGCTCAATATCCTTAATGATTACCATATCGTCGTAATCTTCCTTGAACATAGCGCCCATCAATATTTCCTCGGCATCTTGCTTGTATCCCTGTGTTAAAAACAGCATGGCCTTGGCAGCCCTTTCAGGTGTTTTTTCCAATCCCTCACGATTGACATCCTCACCTATTTCTTCAATGATGCGGGAGTACCTATTCCTAACTTCTGCAGTTATTTCAAAATTGTACTCTTCTAAACTTTTGTATGGCGACATATTATGTAGATATTATTAATATAGTTTGTTGCTGTAATACTTTTCTAATTTTTTGATTTTTGGATCTATGATCACTTGGCAATATCCTTGGTTCCTATGGTCATTATAGTAGTTGATGTGTTCTTCTTCTGCAAGATAAAAAGGTTTGGCCTCTGACAATGCTGTTACTATTGGACGATCGAAAATATTATTGAGATCAAGTTCCCTGATAAACTGCTCGGCAATTAATCTCTGGTTTTCATTTTGATAAAAAATCTCACTCCTATATTGGGTACCTACATCGTTTCCCTGACGGTTTAAGGTTGTGGGATCGTGCGTGGCAAAAAATACCTCTAATAACGTTTGATAGTCAATCTCCCCAGGATCATAAATAATCTTTATCCCTTCCGCATGTCCCGTTCGGCCGGTACAAATTTCCCTGTAGGCTGGATTTTTAATATTGCCTCCAGTATAACCCGGGATTACTTCCTTTACCCCCCTTAACCGTTGAAAAACAGCTTCGGTGCACCAGAAACATCCACCTGCCAGGATTGCGATATCGTAATTGGATTCATTCATATTTAAATGTTTATCATTTTTAGATAAACGTTGAACAAATTTATTCATTTATTTCTTCTATCCCCCAAATTAAATGATAAATCGTTCTTAATTTTTAAAACTAGTTCATCTACACCATCTCTAAGTCGTTCTTAATCCCGCTTCCTTTCCTATATTTAAAACATTATTGGGTATCTAACAGCAAGCCATTATTTTGTATTCTTGGGCTTTATGATTACTTTCAACCCCTCAAAATAAACTCATGATCAAGGCTACCAATATCCAAAAATATTATGGCGAACTCCAAGTGCTAAAAGGGGTTGACCTGCATATAAAAAAGGGAGAAGTTGTTTCCATCGTTGGGGCTTCGGGTGCAGGAAAAACAACCTTGTTGCAAATATTGGGCACTCTGGATAACCAGACCAATAAAAAGGACAGTGAGTTGCTTATTAATCAGACCAGTGTAACCACATTAAACGACAAGGCTTTGGCCAAATTCAGAAATGAGCACATTGGTTTTATTTTTCAATTCCATCAACTGCTTCCAGAATTTACCGCTTTGGAAAATGTGTGCATCCCTGCTTTCATAAAAAAAACGCCTAAAGACCAAGCTGAAATAAGGGCTAAGGAATTATTGGATTTTTTGGGCCTATCCCATAGATATCACCATAAACCAAGTGAACTGTCAGGAGGTGAACAACAACGGGTAGCTGTTGCCAGGGCCTTGGTAAACAACCCTTCCATAATCTTCGCAGATGAACCCAGTGGTAATTTGGATTCTGAGAGTGCTGACAACCTACATCAGCTTTTCTTTAAATTAAGGGAGCAGTTCGGACAAACCTTTGTCATAGTGACCCACAACGAAGAACTGGCGGAGATGGCCGATAGAAAATTGGTTATGGTAGACGGACTCATTACCACCTAGGGATGCTTTACAACGTTTGGAAATTTTTAAAAAATCCCAAATACCTAGAGTATAAAACTGCCCAAAGCAGGTACAAGAAAGTCATGTTCTTTTCGCTCTTGAAATGGATGCTCTTACTGGCATTCTCCATAGCAATATTCAATGGTGCACTGGCCGAAATATTGAATTTGGAATTTGGTGAACATGCCACAGAAAAGTTATTTTCCCAATATTCAATTTGGATCATCTTTCTTTTGGTAAGTATTGCTGCCCCATGCCTTGAAGAATTCTTATTTAGGGGACCCTTGGTTTTTTTCAAGAACAGTCCTTATTTCAAACATGCCTTTTACACTTCCATCCTACTGTTCGGCTTGGTCCATATTTTTAATTTTAAAGGAGACTTAGCGCTCTTTTATTTTGCCCCATTGCTTATTGCTCCCCAGCTTATGGCAGGTGTCTTCCTTGGATATATTAGAGTGAAATTGGGACTTAGGTGGTCTATTCTGTTACATGCCACTTTTAATACCGTATTATTGGGACCGGTACTGATGCTCAAAATTTTAAATATCCCCTTGGAATGAAAAAAAGTGACCTAAAAGAATTTTTGGATGCCAAGGTAATTCAATACAACCTTCCTGAATTTTTGGAAAGTGATCCTATACAAATTCCACATCTCTTCGATCGCAAAGAGGATATCGAAATCAGTGGATTTCTGACAGCCACGATTGCCTGGGGAAACCGAAAAAGTATTATAGCCAATGCCCATAAATTAATGGAGCTCATGGATCACTCCCCATATGATTTTATCATGAATCATACTGAAGAAGATTTGGGAAAATTAAGGCCCTTCGTTCACAGAACTTTCAATGGTGAAGACCTGGAACATTTTGTAAAAAGCTTAAAACATATCTATCAAAACCGCGGGGGCATTGAGGGTATTTTCACTACTGGTTCGGACAAGGATACCATACAACCTGCCATTTCTAGGTTTAAGGAAATATTCTTTGAAATTCCACATCCCAAACGAACCACCAAGCACATTTCAGATCCTTTGAAAGGGTCGGCCGCCAAACGGATCAACATGTATTTACGTTGGATGGTAAGGGACAATTCTACCGGAGTGGATTTTGGTTTATGGAAGGAAATTCCTTCGGCCATACTTTCCTGTCCGTTGGACGTACATTCGGGCAATGTTGCAAGAAAATTAGGCCTTTTAAAACGGAAACAAAACGATGCCAAGGCTTTGGCCGAGCTGGATAAAAGCCTACGGAAACTAGATCCAAATGATCCCGTAAAATATGATTTTGCACTATTTGGCCTAGGTGTTTTTGAAAAGTTTTAAACGAGATTGAACGATTTTGGGGTACACCTTTTATTTAATATTTGGTTGCAACAATGAGATCAGGGGAACTTCAAATCTCTTAAAATTTACGATAGTTTTAACACTTTGCCCTCCCACTGCCTGATGTCATTCTCTAATAAATAATTAAATTTAGAGAATTCAATAATCACTAAAACTATGATGAAAAAAACTACACTCTCCCTCATTGCTATTACCTTCACCTTCCTACTCTCAATGGCCCAAGACAGAACACTGCCTATCGATACCACGGTAGTTTCACAACACAGTGTTACTGTTAACGGGACATCGTTCAGTTATACGGCAAAAATAGGTACCCAGCCTGTTTGGGATGAAATGGGAAAACCAATAGCCGCACTCCATTACACCTATTACACCAGAAACAATGTTAAAAGTACAGAAGAAAGACCGTTGGTCATTTCATTTAATGGTGGTCCCGGTTCTGGATCTGTCTGGATGCATTTGGCCTACACAGGTCCTAGAATACTTAAAATAGATGATGAGGGGTATCCGGTACAGCCATATGGTGTTAAGGAGAATCCTTATTCCATATTGGATGTTGCGGATATTGTTTATGTAAACCCTGCCAATACAGGCTATTCCAGGACCATTCCTGTAAGCGGCAAAGAAGTGGATAGATCCAAGTTCTTTGGTATCAATGCCGACATCAATTATTTGGCAGAGTGGCTGAATACCTTTGTAACCCGAAATAACAGATGGCGTTCCCCAAAATATATCATTGGCGAAAGCTATGGTGGAACCCGCGTAGCAGGACTGGCCTTGGAACTACAGAACAGGCAATGGATGTATCTCAATGGGGTAATCATGGTTTCCCCAGCGGACTATAAAGTAATACGTGTGGGCGGCCCTGTTTCAGATGCCCTGAACTTACCCTATTTTACTGCTGCCGCATGGTATCAAAAAGCCTTGGACCCTACTTTACAACAGAAAGACCTATTGGATATTTTACCGGAATCCGAAAATTATACCCTGAACACCCTTATTCCAGCCTTGGCCAAAGGTGGATTTATTTCGGATTCTGAAAAAATGGAGGTTGCAAAAAAGATGTCCTACTACTCAGGACTTACAGAGAAAGAAATATTGGAGCACAATCTGATAATCCCCACCAGCTATTTTTGGAAAGCTTTATTAAGGGATAAGAGTGGATATACGATAGGTCGTTTGGATTCCCGATATTTGGGGCTGGACAAACAATTGGCTGGCGATTCCCCCGATTACAATTCGGAGATTACCTCATGGCTTCACTCATTTACTCCGGCCATTAATTATTACCTGCAGGAAGAATTGAAATTCAAAACGGACATTAAATATAATATGTTCGGACCTGTGCACCCATGGGACAACAATGATGATGAGACAAGGGACAATTTAAGGCAGGCCATGGCCCAAAACCCATATTTGAAGGTAATGTTCCAGTCGGGCTACTACGACGGAGCAACTACTTACTTCAATGCCAAATATACCATGTGGCAGATAGATCCCAGTGGACGAATGAAAGATCGTTTTAGTTTCAAGGGATACAGAAGTGGACATATGATGTACCTCAGAAAAGAGGATTTGCAGAATGCCAACAACGATATAAGGGAATTTATCCTAAATTCAGGTAGTAAGGGAACTTCTGCCAAATATTAAAACACAATTTGTGACAGCCCATTGATATGGGCTGTCACTTTTTTAAAGCCTTGGATACATCTTTTCAATTTTACCTGGAATGCTCAAATGTACCTACACAATTCATAAAAAACCGGATCATCTTGTTATGAAAATAACTGGATCCTATCACTATCAAGACTTTATCCAGATGCCGGAGATTATATGGCATGAGTGCCAATCACAGGGAATCTTTAAGATGCTCATCAGAGGAGAAGATCTGAAAGAAACCAATGCTCCTACCATCGACCGCTTTTTTATTGGCGAAAAAATCGCAGAGGTTTTACGTTCCAAAGTTAAATTGGCCGTGGTGTGGCCACCAGACCACATGACAAAACTTACCGAGAGCGTGGCAGTGAATAGGGCCGCTTATATGCAAATGTTTGTAGAACCCAATGACGCCAAGAAGTGGTTACTGGACAAAAAAGCCATTGAACCAGGGGAATTGTTCAAATAAACTACCTTCTATACTGCCATATCCGGCATCAATGCACAGTTACAAGGATCTATTTTGGACATTTCCTTCGCCTATGGGCATTTATTACTATGATCCAAATTTTTATTGGGATCAATTGCAGCCACTTTCATTTTTTTCAATTAGATTTCAAGAGAATGATGAATCCTTTTTTTTGTCTTACTATTGAACACTACTAAAAAATTTCATGTGAATATTTTTAACAGGGAAACAATTCTTGGCGGTTTAAATGATACCGAAAATTGGGATGTAATTATCATAGGTGGTGGTGCTACAGGATTGGGCATAGCCTTGGACAGCGCAACCAGGGGATACAAAACCATACTCTTGGAGCAAGTAGATTTTGCGAAGGGAACATCCAGCAGGAGCACAAAGTTGGTACATGGTGGCGTTCGATATCTAGCTCAGGGGCACATAGGCCTAGTCCGGGAGGCATTATTTGAACGAGGCTTAATGCTCAAGAATGCTGCACACCTCGTGACTAACCAATCCTTCGTTATTCCAAATTATCGATGGTGGGGAGGTTTCTTTTACACCACTGGATTAAAAATTTATGATCTTTTAGCAGGTAAACTGAGTATGGGAAAATCTTTCCATATCAGCAGAAAAGAGACCATAGAAAGATTGGAAACCTTGAAAACAGTACATCTAAAGGGAGGAGTCGTATATAACGACGGTCAATTCGATGATTCCAGATTGGCAATCAATATTGCCCAAAGTGCCATTGAAAACGGAGCTACACTTTTAAATCATTTCCAAGTCCAAAAATTAACCAAAGATGACCATGGCCAGATTAATGGGGTTATTGCCCAGGATAGGGAATCTGGTATTACCCACACCCTACGGGGCAAGGCCATTATCAACGCCACAGGAGTATTCACAGACGAAATCCTTAAAATGGATAACGCAGCGGCAAAAAATATGGTTCGTCCCAGCCAAGGGATACATTTGGTTTTGGACAATTCTTTTTTACCTGGAAAGGATGCCATTATGATACCAAAAACAGATGATGGTAGAGTTTTGTTCTTGGTACCGTGGCATGATAAAGTTGTTGTTGGGACCACAGATACTATCTTGGACAGCCATAGTTTGGAACCCGTGGCACTGGAGGAAGAAATTGATTTTATTTTATCCACTACCAATAGATATTTGTCCAAAGAAGTAAAAAGATCAGATGTGTTAAGCATATATGCAGGTTTAAGACCATTGGCGGCACCTAAAGATAAATCTGAAAAAACCAAGGAAATATCGCGAAGTCACAAAATAATCGTAGCTAATTCCGGACTTATTACAATCACTGGAGGCAAATGGACTACCTATCGGAGAATGGCGCAGGATACCTTGAACAAGGTCATAGCCCTAGGCAAACTGGAACATAGAAAATGTAAGACCATAGGGCTTCGTATACATGGATCGACAGAAAATATTGACCGAAATGACCATCTATATATCTATGGAACGGATAGTCAGGGCATAAAGAACCTAATACAAAAGGACACGACACTGGGTGAAAAATTACATCCCAAATTGGAATTTTTAAAGGCGGAAGTGGTTTGGGCCGTGAGAAATGAAATGGCCAGAACCTTGGAGGATGTTTTGGCCAGACGGGTTAGGGCACTTTTTCTTGATGCCAGAGCAGCCGTGGAAATGGCTCCGACGGTTGCGGATATTATGGCCAAAGAGCTCAACAGATCAACGGAATGGAAAAATGCTCAAATTACAGCGTTCAAAAGCATTGCGAAAAACTATATCTTGTAGCATAAGCAAGAACATATTGTTTTTGAGGTTACATTTTGATCAAATCTTTTATAAATTTAGAGGATGGACCAATATATTATTGCGCTAGACCAAGGAACTACTAGTTCCAGAGCTGTGATTTTCAATAAGGCCGGAAACATAGTTTCTTCTGCCCAAAAGGAGTTTACCCAATATTTCCCAAAACCTGGATGGGTAGAACATGACCCACTGGAAATTTGGTCTACTCAAGCAGGGATCGCCGCTGAGGCTCTTGTAAAAAAAGGGTTGAACGGTTCCAATATTGCTGCCATTGGTATTACAAACCAAAGGGAGACGGTCGTGGTCTGGGATAGAAAGTCGGGAGAACCTATCTACAATGCCATTGTGTGGCAGGATAAGCGGACAGCCCAGTATTGTGATCATTTGAAAGCACAGGGCAAATCTGAACTGATCAGGGAAAAAACAGGATTGGTCATCGATTCCTATTTTTCC
Source organism: Sediminicola sp. 1XM1-17 (assembly GCF_037203765.1). Taxonomy (NCBI): domain Bacteria; kingdom Pseudomonadati; phylum Bacteroidota; class Flavobacteriia; order Flavobacteriales; family Flavobacteriaceae; genus Sediminicola; species Sediminicola sp. 1XM1-17. The sequence goes on from NZ_JBBCAS010000002.1 coordinate 353,966, forward strand.
GCTACCAAGGTAAAATGGATTTTGGACCATGTTGAAGGCGCACGCCAAAAAGCAGAGGCCGGAGATCTGATATTGGGCACCATAGATACTTGGCTTATTTGGAAAATGACCTTGGGTGAAAAGCATATCACAGATGTTACCAACGCAAGCAGAACCTTACTTTTCAATATCAATACCATGGCTTGGGATGATGAGTTGTTGGCACTTTTCAATATTCCGAAAAGTATGCTGCCCCAAGTAAAACAATCCAGTGAACTCTATGGTCATACCTCGGGAACCATAATCGCGGGCAAAATACCGATTGCCGGTATTGCTGGGGACCAACAAGCCGCATTGTTTGGCCAAATGTGCACCAAAGCAGGAATGGTTAAAAACACATACGGCACCGGTTGTTTTATGCTTATGAATATTGGCGAAAAGCCTATAGTCTCCAAGAATAATTTATTGACCACAGTAGCCTGGAAAATAAATGGAAAGACCACATATGCCCTTGAGGGGAGTGTCTTTGTTGCAGGGGCCGTGGTGCAATGGCTCAGGGACGGTCTTAAAATAATAAAATCATCTTCCGATATTGAAGCACTAGCCAGTTCCGTCCGCAGTACGGAGGGTGTATACTTTGTACCCGCCTTTGCAGGTTTGGGGGCCCCCTATTGGAACCAAAAGGCTCAGGGCACCCTTTTTGGGATAACAAGGGGCACCACAGATGCCCATGTGGCCAGAGCTGCCATTGAATCCATCGCATATCAAACCATGGATATCCTCAAAGCTATGGAGGCCGATGCAAGATTGACCATCAAGGAACTAAGGGTAGACGGTGGGGCTACGGTAAACAATACTTTGATGCAATTTCAATCGGATGTTTTGAACACCACCACTATTAGGCCCAAGGTCATTGAGACCACGGTCATGGGAGCTGCCTATTTAGCTGGTCTGGCCGTTGGATATTGGGATAGTATGGAAGAAATACAAGAGATCTGGCAGACCGATGTGCACTTCACCCCTACTGTGGAACGTGATGAGATTGAACAAGGCATTAAAGGATGGTACAAGGCCGTCGAAGCATTGCAATTTTGGGCAAAATAAATGTACCAACCAAACTAATATATTATGACTCCCTTTTTAGCTGAAATTATTGGTACTGGCCTGCTTATTTTATTGGGCTGTGGTGTTGTGGCCAATGTGGTATTGAGCAAGACTGCCGGAAATAATAGTGGCTGGATTGTAATTACTACGGGTTGGGCCCTAGCAGTTTATATTGGCGTAGTTGTAGCTGCCCCATACAGTGGAGCCCATTTAAATCCTGCTGTAAGTATAGGGCTTGCCTTCGCGGGAAAATTTCAATGGGAATCTGTTCCCTTATTTATTCTGGCCCAATTCATAGGTGCCATGATTGGTTCTTTTCTTGTTTGGGCCGTGTATAGAACCCATTTCAAGGCAACAGATAATGGGGCTGCCAAAAAAGCGGTCTTCTGCACCTCTCCTGCCATTAGGCATTATCCAACAAACCTTATCAGTGAAATTGTAGGGACTTTTGTATTGATATTCACCATTTTGTATTTCACGGACGCCACCATTACAGATACCAAAACCGTGGTTGGTTTGGGGTCTGTTGGGGCCATACCCGTAGCCTTTTTGGTATGGGCCATCGGCTTGTCACTGGGTGGAACCACTGGATATGCCATCAATCCGGCCCGGGATTTGGGACCGAGAATTGTTCATGCCCTACTGCCCATCAAAAACAAGATGGGCAACGATTGGAAGTATGCATTAATCCCGATACTCGGACCAATAATCGGTGCCATGTTGGCTGCAGGGTTATTTCTTCTTTTCTCATCCATGTAAACCGCTTTATTTTAATCCTAAAATCAATCTGACAAAGTCTATTGGATGAGATAATATAAAAGGTTGTTAATATACTTGATTAACAGTATCTATTTGATACTTTTGCCGTCATTATGATAAGTAAAAAAGAACTCATATTACCGGAATTGGCCCATGCCCTTTATGACTATTTTATAGCCCTAGGATTTTCGGAGAATTTGGCCAAATATGCCAATATGTTGGCTCTACTTATTTCGATGCTAGCGATCATTAGCATCGTGGATTTTGTTATCAGAAAAATATTGATCCAGGCCTTTACGGCATTCGCAAAGAAAACAACCACCACCTTTGACGATTTTTTGGTAACGAACAAGGTTCCGAGGAATGTTGCCCATATTGTTCCCCTGTTCATAGCTATCGAATTTATCCCCATTGTTCTGGTAGATTTCGATAATGCGGAAAAATTGGCGCAGAAAGGTCTACATATTTTCAGTATCATCTTGATCTTATGGATCGTAAGAAGCTTGTTGAACACCCTCAAGAGTTATTTTAAGACCCTGCCCCATTTACGGGACAAACCTATAGACAGCTATATTCAGGTATTTATGATTTTTGCCTGGGTGATTGGCATAACTTCTGCTGTGGCCCTAATTACAGGGTTTCCTTTTATTCAATTTATAACAACATTAGGGGCCGCTTCGGCTGTGGTCATCCTGATTTTTAAGGATACCATTCTGGGTTTTGTTGCCAGCATTCAGGTGTCCATCAATGATATGGTCCGGATTGGCGATTGGATCACCTTTGAAAAGTACGGTGCCGATGGAGACGTTACCGAAATTAATTTGGCTACCGTAAAGGTCAAGAATTTTGATAACACCACAACTACGATCCCTACATACGCACTAATAAGCGACTCGTTCAAAAACTGGAGGAGTATGGTGAATTCTGATGGAAGAAGGATCAAAAGGGCCCTGTTGATCAAACAAAAAAGCATTAAATACCTTAGCAAGGAAGATATTCAGAGGCTAAAGGGGATAGAGCTTATTTCAGCGTATTTGGATAGAAGGGAAAATGATATTGACAACTATAATACTACCAACAATATCAATAAAGAAATAGCCATAAACGGAAGAAACTTGACCAATATTGGGGTTTTTAGAAAGTATGTGGAAAGTTACGTGTCCAACCATTCTGCCATCAACAAAGATATGATGCTCATGGCCAGGCACCTGGCACCAACACCCCAAGGTATACCTTTGGAGATTTACGCTTTTAGCGCCGATAGAAGATGGGAGAATTATGAGCATATCATGGCAGATATATTTGACCATATACTTGCAGCCGTTCCTTATTTTGATCTGGAAATATTTGAGTACGACAATTCGGTTTACAATCCAAATATGCCTTGATAACACAGCTAGAAAAGAATCATATTTTCTTGTTAAAGCGCTTCATTAAAAAGGTATCGTCGTTTATCTTTACCTCCAAAAAATTGCGCCTTTTTGTTCGAGTTTTTAAAATGGAAACAACCCATTGAGATAAGGCAACGAATTGGCATGCTTATTATTTTTCGAAAATGGAACAGATCAATAGAATTGAAAAGGAAATCGACGGTTTAAGAAAACAATTGGCCAACCATCAATTGTATACCAGGTTATCAGAGGTAAATGATATTAAAATTTTCATGCAACATCATGTTTTTGCAGTTTGGGATTTTATGTCATTATTGAAGGCGCTCCAAATCAATTTAACGTGCACAACGGTTCCTTGGACTCCTAGACCAAATGCAACCTTGGCAAGATTTATTAACGAGATTGTACACGGGGAAGAAAGTGATATCAATGAACTTGGGGAGCCAAAAAGCCATTTTGATATGTATTTGGACGCTATGGATCAGATCAGTGCAAAAACAGCTCAGATCGATCATTTCATTGAGCTCATAAATAGCAACCATGACGTTTCAAAAGCATGTGAAAAAGTACATTTGGAAAGCGCAGTTAAGGATTTTGTTCAGTTCACCTTTGACATAATTGCAACGGGCAAGCCCCATCTGATAGCTTCGGCATTTACTTTTGGTAGGGAAGACTTGATTCCAGATATGTTTATTGAAATAATTAAGAATGAAGAAAAAGGGGGTGCCTCCAAATCATACAGCAAACTTTCCTATTATTTGAAAAGACATGTAGAAATTGATGGAGATGAGCACGGGCCATTATCCTTAAAAATGATCTCTGAATTATGTGGGGATGACCAGAATAAATGGGATGAAACCTTAGAGGTTGCCTTACAAGCCTTGGATCAAAGAATTAGATTATGGGATTTCATTGCTAACCAAATTGAATCCAAAAAACTGCAGCTGCAGAACTAATTCCCAAAGGGAAAAGCAAGATGCTGAAAATGGCGCCAGATAAAATTTACGATATGAAAGATTTTAGGACAACAAATATTTTATTACTGGTCATTGTGGTGCCCTTGGTATTCTACCTACTCAAAATATTATCCTTTATTTTTATTCCGCTGGTCTCATCCATGTTCATCGCATTGTTATTCTTGCCATTAATGCGGGGCATGAACAAAAGAAAGGTTCCCAAACCTATCAGTATTTTGGTCATAGTTTTCATTATAGCCTGTTTTTTTAAAATTGGGGGAGAACTGATACAGCTTACCAGCAACGAAATTTTATCTACCGATCAATCATTTTTAGAGCAGGCAGAGGCAAAATTGAACGTTATTATCGGTGATTTGGAAAAATCGTTGGGCATGGAATTGGTAGAGGGAGACGATGTGTATGGGCAACTGCTGAACAAGGACAATGTCATGTCCAATTTTGTGCCGACCCTTAGCTTCATTGGAAGTACCCTTACCATGTTGTTGATGACAGTTTTTTTCGCAGTTTTGTGGTTATCAGAATCCATCAACGTCCAAAAAGTATTGAATTCCACCATCATCAAACAAAAGCATTCCTCTGTTAAAGCATTCAGAAAAATAGAAAAGGATCTTATAAAATTTATTAAGGTCAAGTTCCTGGTAAGCTTTTTTACTGGGGTAGGAACTGGTCTGGCGTGCTATTTTTTTGATGTGAATTTTCCGATCTTTTGGGGATTATTTGCCTTTCTGATCAATTTTGTGCAGATGATAGGATCCTTTGCAACGGTCATATTCTTGAGCATTTTTGCTTTCGTCGGGATAGACTCAGTAAACGTTCTTTTGTTCTTTATCCTTTCAATCACCGGCGTACAAGTATTGTTAGGCTCTATTTTGGAGCCAATATTTATGGGGAAGTCGTTCTCCATCAATATCATAACAATTTTGGTGATGTTGATGCTATGGGGCTATATCTGGGGAGTGCCCGGACTAATTTTGGCCATACCTATTACCGTTTTTATAAAAATTATACTGGAACAATTTCCTGGGACCAGAATTATTGCCAAGATTATTTCCGGTGATGAAATAAAAGTGGGTTTGGGAATAAATTCTATTAGAAAGGTGTCTTAATTTTTTTGAATTGGTATTTCATTGGCCTTTAAATAACCTGATCATGCCATTATCCCATATTTACTATAACACATTAATCTTCACTTTTTTTATGACAGTCTCAATGGCAGCGCAGGATTGGGCCAACCTAGATAGGTATAGGGAAGCTAATGAGGCCTTGCAGAAGGAGTTGCCCAAAGAAGGAAGAATTGTGTTCATGGGCAATTCCATTACCGAAGGATGGAGTGATCACCATCCTGAATTTTTCAACAACCCAGCTTATATCAATAGGGGCATCAGTGGGCAGACCACACCCCAAATGCTGCTTCGTTTTAAACAGGATGTAATAGATCTGCAGCCTCAAGTGGTAATAATATTGGCCGGGATCAATGATATTGCTGGAAATACTGGTCCCGCGACACAAAAGATGATAGAGGACAATATTTTTTCCATGGTCGAACTGGCAAAAGTGCACGGCATTCAGGTCGTATTGGCCTCAGTATTACCAGCCTCTGAATTCCCTTGGGCACCTGGATTGGAGCCTGCGCAAAAAGTTATCGCTTTGAATACATCCTTGAGGTCCTATGCCGAAGCCAATGATTTGGTCTATTTGGATTATTTCACGGCAATGGTCGACGCCAAAAATGGGTTAAAAAAGCAGTATACCTATGATGGTGTTCACCCAAATGAATCGGGCTATAAAATTATGGCTCCGCTGGCTATTGCTGCCATTAATAAAACTGTGAACCAATAATTCTGCCAATTGTTCCATAGACTATGTTTCCTAATATTGTAGCTGGTCCCTGTAGACCTAACTACCATATAAACGGGTTCAATCCCTAATCCATGTGAAGTTGGACGGACCCAAATGATTTTTTTCCAAATCATAATTATTCGATACCTTTAAAAATCTAATCAGAAGTAGAAGTAATGAAAGAAATTGAAAATATTGAACTTAAATATTTGACCATAGAGGATTACCAAGAACTAAAATCTGCTATGATCGATTCCTATACCAATTTTCCCAATTCTTATTGGAGGGAACATCAAATAGATACCTTGATAAAAAAATTCCCCGAGGGCCAGGTAGTGCTTAAAATCAACAATCAAATCGTTGGTTGCGCCCTGTCCATTATTGTAGATTATGATAGTTTTGATGACCAACATACCTATCAAGAGATTACGGGAGATTATATGTTCTCCACCCATAGTCCTGATGGTGATATACTATATGGCATCGATGTCTTTATAAAACCTGAATTTAGGGGAATGCGCTTGGGTAGAAGACTTTACGATTACCGTAAAGAGTTGTGCGAGCGTTTAAATCTAAAAGGGGTAGCCTTTGGGGGAAGAATCCCGAACTATCATAAATACGCTGATGATATATCTCCAAAAGAATATATTGCCAAAGTCAAAAGAAAAGAGATTCATGATCCGGTACTCAATTTTCAAATGGCCAATGACTTCCATCCGGAGAAATTATTGAAAGGTTACATGGAAGGAGATCAAGCATCTGGAGAATATGCCGTGTTATTGAAATGGGACAATATCTACTACACCAAACCTCAAAAGAAAGCGGAAACGACCAAAACTCTAATAAGACTTGGTTTGATCCAGTGGCAAATGCGTCCATATAAAAACCTAGAGGAACTGATGCAGCAGGTGGAGTACTTTGTAGATGCAGTCTCTGGTTATAGATCTGATTTTGCACTATTCCCAGAATTCTTCAATGCCCCACTAATGGCTGAAAACAACCATTTGTCAGAACCGGCGGCTATCAGGGAGCTTGCAAAGCACACCACTGCCATTGTAGAACAGTTTACGAAATTGGCCATTACCTATAACATTAATATTATTTCGGGAAGTATGCCGGAAATAGTGGATAACCGACTTTATAATGTAGGTTATTTGTGTAGGCGTGATGGAACCAGAGAACGATATGAAAAATTACATGTTACACCGGACGAAGCAAAAGTTTGGGGACTACAAGGAGGTAACCAATTGAAAACCTTTGATACCGACTGTGGTAAAATTGGTATTTTGATCTGTTATGATTCCGAATTTCCCGAATTGAGCAGAATCCTGGCAGATGATGGAATGGATATATTATTTGTTCCCTATTTGACCGATACCCAAAATGGGTTTTCCAGAGTACGCAACTGCGCCCAGGCCAGAGCAATTGAAAATGAGTGCTACGTGGCTATTGCAGGAAGTGTGGGCAACCTTCCAAAGGTGCACAACATGGATATACAATACGCCCAATCCATGGTATTTACACCATGTGATTTCTCTTTCCCGGCTAACGGAATAAAAGCAGAGGCCACACCAAATACTGAAATGATCCTGATTGTGGATGTTGATGTAGAATTGCTAAGGGAACTGAACCAATTTGGAGCTGTAAAAAATTTGAGGGACAGACGGAAGGATCTTTTTGAATTGAAAAAAAGATAAGCAAAACCCCTTATAGATCTGGAGTCCAAATCGTTGTCAAGAAGAAATTCCTTCAATGATTTGGACTCTGATTTTAAGGAACAGATACCTTGGAAAAAACGTAAATTAAACGGTTCATTTGATGCAGAACTAACCCTATGGAAATCCGTAATAACGTGATCTTATAATCCATGCAAAATCCTTTGGTAAGTATTTTGATTCCCTTTAAAAATACCTCGGAATTCTTAGCCGATTGTATTAACTCCATCTTATTGCAAACCTATACCAATTGGGAGGTTTTGGCCATTAATGACCATTCCATTGACAATAGCATGCTCATCATGGAGGAATACGCAAAAAAAGATACAAGAATCAAAGTTTTTCACAATAAGGGAAAGGGCATTATAGAAGCTTTAAGAATGGCCTACACCCTCAGCAAAGGGGAGCTGATCACCAGAATGGATGCGGATGATCTGATGTTCCCAACAAAGTTGGACACCATGAAACAAAACTTGATGGCCAAAGGCAAGGGGCATATTGCGATTGGAAATGTGAAATATTTTTGTGAAGGGGAAATTGGGAACGGATATTATAAATATGAAAAGTGGTTGAACAAGTTGACCCTCACGGGATCCAATTTTACGGAAATCTATAAGGAATGTCCTATTCCCTCCCCTTGCTGGATGCTGCACAAATCTGACCTTGATAGATGTGGGGCTTTTGAATCTAACCGATATCCAGAAGATTATGATTTGGCATTCCGATGCTACGAACAAAAGTTCATCTGTATCCCGAGCGATGAGATTTTGCACTATTGGAGAGACTATGACTATAGGGCTTCCAGAACAAGTGAACACTATGCCCAAAATTATTTCTTGGATATAAAGCTCCATTATTTCCTAAGGTTGAACTATAGGGAGCACCGACCTTTGGTGTTATGGGGTGCAGGAAAAAAGGGTAAGGAAATTGCCCGGAACCTTTTAGAAAGGAAAATCGATTTCCATTGGATCTGTAACAATCCAAACAAAATAGGAAAGGATATTTATGGGCAGGAACTCCTTCATTTTAGTACGATGACCCCCATGATGGAACCACAGGTAATAGTAACGGTAGCAAACAGTGAAGCCCAAAGTTTTATCCACGACCACCTGAAGGGTCTACAATTGAGGCCATTAAAAGACTATTATTTTTTCTGCTAGCACCAATTTTTATAAGTGCCAACCCAATAAAAGCTTTGATCTGAGAACGTATAGAACTCCATATTTCAGCTACGGAAATTTAAGCCATATTGAATTAAAGGGAGTGGGGCTTTTTATTTATATTTGGAAAATTAAACTAGGGAATGCAGTATAAACATCCGGAACTACTTTGGGCATTATTTCTTCTACTCATCCCTATTATTGTACATCTTTTCCAACTTCGAAAATTTAAAAGAACTCCCTTTACCAATGTACAGCTATTACAAAAAGTAGTGTCACAATCCCGAAAGAGCAGTACACTAAAAAAGTGGTTGCTTTTAGCCACTAGAATCTTGCTGTTTACGGCCTTGGTAATTGCCTTTGCGCAACCTTTCCTGTCCAGCAAAACAGCCCTCCAAGAAAAGGAGACTGTTATATATTTGGACAATTCATTTAGCCTCCAAGCAATCGATGATAATGAAACCAAACTAAATAGTGGTATTCAGCAATTGATCAAGTCCCTGCCCAAAGATGAGACTTTTACGCTATTTACCAATGATAAGGTTTTTAGGGATGTTAAATTGAAAGACATTCAGAACGAGCTATTGGCCCTTGAATATTCTAACAACCAATTGCGCTTAAACGATATTTATTTAAAGGGGAGTACTTTTTTCGATGCTTCCAAACCTTCCCTTAAAAATCTGGTGGTCATATCCGATTTTCAAGAGGTTATGGCCTCAAAATCATTGGATTCCTCAAGTTTTTACAATCGGCACCTGGTACAATTGGAATCCGAAAATTTAGATAATATTTCCTTGGATTCAATTTATATTTCTTCCAATACCCCTGATAATATAGAAATGGAAGCCCTGCTCTCGGCCCATGGAGAAATAGAAGACACCCCGGTTTCCATATATAACAACGGTAAATTAATAGCCAAGACCGCTGCACAATTCAACAACAATAAAGCGAAAGTGTCTTTCACCGTCCCAGATAACACAGAAATAAATGGAAGTTTGGAAATTTCTGATGCGGGATTAAGCTATGATAATGTGCTTTATTTTAATGTGGCACCAAAAGAAAAAATAAAAATTCTGGCCATTAATGGTGTCGAGGATAACTTTTTGACACGAATTTTTACTGATGATGAATTTGTCTTTTCCGGTACGCCCTTGAACAAATTGGATTATAGCGCCATAGACGAACAGCAGATGATCATATTGAATGAATTGGAGGAAATACCTACGTCATTGGCTTCTGTTTTAAGCACATTCAAGGAAAATGGAGGTAGTTTATTGGTCATTCCTTCAAGAAACTCGGTCATAGCTTCCTATAACGCCTTTTTGAATGGGTTGTACAAGACCGGCATATCCCAAAAAATTGAGGGGGAACGCAATATAGTATCCATTAATTTTTCACATCCACTCTATCAAAACGTTTTTGATAAGAAAGTGGTCAATTTTCAATACCCCAAGGTATCGGAATTCTATGCAATTAAAACGGAGGCCCCACAATTACTCTCCTATGAAAATAGTGCCCCTTTTTTGGTCGGGGCCAAGGGTTTCTATTTTTTTACTGCTCCCCTATCCGAGGATATATCCAACTTCAAAAACTCGCCTTTAATAGTGCCAACCCTGTATACCATGGGCATGAATAGCTTAAAAATGGCAGATCTTTATGAAATCTTGGGTCAGCATAAATCAATTGACATTCCGGTAAGTTTGGGGAAAGATCAGATACTGAAGTTGTCACAAAAGGAATACGAGGTTATTCCCGAACAAAAATCCTACACCAACAAAACAACCCTCAGCTTTACCAATGTCCCCAATAGGGACGGCCTATTTTCAATCAACGAAAATGGAAGGACCCTAAAAAATATAAGTTTTAATAATCCCCGGAACGAAAGTGAACTTAGGTTTATGGATATGGACAATTTATCAGCTATCTCTACCTCGGACTCTATAAATTCCTTGTTCCTATCCCTTGAAAAAGAGAACAGCATTACTGAGCTTTGGAAATGGTTTATTATTTTTGCACTACTATTCATGTTGGTCGAAGTTCTTATCCAAAAAATTCTTAAATGAACATACTTTTAAAATCAGCCAAAATATTCGATACCAACAACAAAGACCTACATTTAAAGCGTCGGGATATCCTTATTAAAAATGGTACTATAGAAAAAATAGCCGCCAAGATAGATGCCCCATCTAAAGTAAAAATCATTGAGTATCCCAACTTACATGTTTCTATTGGATGGTTCGACAACAGTGTAAGTTTTGGTGAACCTGGTTTTGAGGAACGAGAGACCATAGCCAACGGACTGGGTACAGCGGCCAAAAGTGGTTTTACCGATATAGTACTCAATCCTACTTCCCATCCTATTCCAGACTCGAGCTCCGATATTGTTTTTCTCAAAAATGCCGCACAGGGACATGCTACCACCATGTACCCCTTAGGTTGTCTGACAGTCAGAGGAGAGGGCCGGGATCTGGCAGAGTTGTACGATATGAAAAGTGCAGGTGCAGTGGGCTATTACGACTTTAAACATGCCTTGGAAAATTCCAATCTATTAAAGATAGCCTTGCAATATGCCCAAAATTTCGACGGATTGGTCATGTCCTATCCCTTGGACCTGAAAATTGCAGGAAAGGGGTTGGTAAATGAAGGAGAGGTCTCTACTAAATTAGGATTGAAAGGAATCCCTTCCTTGGCCGAAGAATTACAAATTGCCCGGGATCTTTTTATCTTGGAATATACCGGTGGAAAATTGCACATACCCACCATATCTACGGCCGGCTCTGTGAAACTAATAGCTGAAGCCAAGAAAAAGGGACTGGATGTAAGCTGCAGCGTGGCTATCCATAACTTATTTTTTACGGATGATCATTTGGTAGAATTCGATACCCATTTCAAAACTATGCCACCTTTACGGGCCAAAAATGATGTAAAAGCGTTGATCAAAGGAATTAAAGATGGCACTATAGACACCGTGACCTCAGACCACATCCCAATGGATATTGAGCAAAAAAGGGTAGAATTTGACAACGCAGCAAACGGTAGCATTGGTTTGGAAAGTGCATTTGGAGGCCTGAACACACTTCTGGATCTGGAAACCACAATAACGTTGCTGACCAAAGGGAGAGAACGTTTTGGTCTAGATACTCCCAACATCAAAGAAGGCGAGAAAGCTACTTTAACCCTATTTGACCCGGATTTTGAATATACCTTTGATGCCAATCATATATTGTCTACCTCCAAAAACAGTATGTTTTTAGGTGCTAAACTAAAAGGAAAGGCCTTGGGTATTGTTTCTAACGGTCAAATAGTATAAAACATATTACATGGAAGATATTCAAAAAGGAAGAACTACGGCAATAGTCGCATATTTCACAATGGTAGGTGCATTGATCGCAATAACCATGAATATGGAACCTAAAAATGACTTTGCACGGTTCCATACCCGTCAAGCATTTGGGTTGCATTTATTTTTCCTCGGTTTTGCCCTATTCTTAAGTCAGTGGTTCAATGCCTATGCATGGTATGGATTGTACATCTCTTACTTAATTTTATGGGGATATGGTTTTATAGGAGCTATTTCAGGCAAAAAACAAATTGTCCCCTTGGTTGGTGATTTCTTTCAAAAATGGTTCACATTTATTCAATAATATGACTACAGCCCCCCTTTCCCTACAACATATCATAAGGCCATCATCCTTAAAAACTGGAAAACCCCCTGTCATGTTCATGTTCCATGGTTATGGTAGCAATGAAGAGGATCTTTTCTCCTTTGCCAATGAACTGCCGGAAGAACTGTGCATTGTATCCGTACGCGCCCCCTACCCTTTGCCCCCATACGGCAATGCATGGTACGCCATTAATTTTGATGCCCAAAATGGAAAATGGAGCGATGAGGACCAAGCGGTTATTGCCAGGGAAAAAATAGTGAAATTTATTGATGAGGCCTGTAGTACCTATCACTTGGATGAAAGTAGAATTACCCTATTGGGCTTTAGTCAGGGTACCATTCTAAGTTATGCGGTTGCTCTGTCCTACCCTGAAAAAGTAAGAAACGTAGTGGCCCTTAGTGGATATATCAATGAAAATCTATTGATAAAAGACTATACTGAAAAAGATCACAAAAATCTCAATATCTATGCATCCCATGGAATGGTGGACCAGGTCATACCTCCAGATTGGGCACAAAAAGCACCCGGAATCTTAGAATCTTTGGGAATTCAACATAAATATGAAGAATTCCCTGTGGGCCACGGCGTTGCCCCACAGAACTTTTATTCCTTTAAAAAATGGCTGGAAGACAAAATTTAATTACTTCTGGCATACAAAAGATGGTCCAATAAGGTAAAATCTACACTTAGATCATCTTTGAGCTCATATTTTAAGAATATTTCGCCCCAATATTGGCCATCAGAAAAATCAGCGATGATCCATTTATGGTTCAAAGTCTTAATTTTATTGATCTTGAAATCTCCTTCCATACCCTCATAAGGCACTAGGGGATTATCTCCTTTGGATTCATTGGTTTCCAGTAATTTATCCTCTATATAACGCGAAGGATCCTCTACGTTCAAATGATCATAATAGGCCAAAGCATCATCATTGTTGTCCAATGTAAAATATTGGACATCCAACACTTTTAGGTTTAGTTTTTGAACGGAATCTTGCATTTGGACCATGTCCTTTTCCAAACTCTCTATTTTTCCATTTTTATCCTTGACCATATTGTTGGCGCTGACAAATTGGTACAAGGCTATTAAAGCGGCAAAGATGAATAGGTATAAAAATATTTTGCTCTTCATGGATACTCAGAATTCTTAAAGGTTTAAAATTAAATTGTCGTACGCCAAATGTACATCTTTTGGCAGTTTTTTCTCCACTTCCTCATGAAATCCCAACATATGGCTGATATGTGTAAAATAGGCCTTGTCAGGCTTTACCTTGGCTACAAAGTCCAAAGCTTCCTCTAAATTGAGATGGGAATGGTGCGCCTCTTCACGCAAGGCGTTCACTACCAAAACCTTAACACCTTTTATTTTTTCTATTTCTTCTTCTGCCATGGTTTTGACATCGGTCAAGTAGACAAAATCAAAAATTCTGTAGCCAAACACCTGTAGCCTATTATGATAGGCCTCCACGGGGACGGCCATCGCATTCCCAATTTTAAAGGGCTTATTGTTCTCCACGATGTTGACTTCAACAGCTGGAGCTCCGGGATATCTATTTTCCCCGGCAAAAATATAATCGAATCTTTTTTTCAATGAATTTGCTACCCTTTCATGGGCATAGATTGGGATGTCTCCCTGCCTAAAAAAAAAAGGACGTATATCATCTATCCCAGCGGTATGATCGGCATGCTCGTGTGTGAATAAAATCCCATCCATTTTGGTAACTTTATGTGTCAACATTTGCTGCCTAAAATCTGGCCCACAGTCGATGACATAATTAAAGTTGTCCCAAGATACCATTACCGACACCCTTAGCCTTTTATCCTTTGGATTTTTACTTAAACAAACAGGGTGCGAGCTCCCAATAACAGGGATTCCTTGAGATGTTCCGGTACCTAAAAAAGTAATTTTCAACGTATCACCTATTTATTCCAAATTTATAACTTATTTATTTAATAGATAACCCAATCTTTTTAACTTTGTTGCACGTAAAACAACTACAATGGCTTCTGTCTTAAATAAAGATACCGCATTTGAAAATATCCCCTCCATTAAGGCAAAAACCTTAAGGATAAATTTAAACCCGGACATATACGGAACTTTTGCTGAAATTGGCGCAGGGCAAGAAACTGCCAGGCATTTTTTTAGGGCAGGTGGTTCTTCCGGGACCATTGCGAAAGCGATGAGTGCCTATGACAAGGATTTTAGTGACGCTATCTATGGCATTGAGCCAGACGGCCGCTACGTTACCCAATCCAGGCTAAAGCGAATGTTGGAATATGAAATGCAGCTTACAGAAGAGCGCATTAGCCGTCAGAAGCATCCAGACAGACTGTTTTTCTCCTATGCAAACACGGTTGCAACCATTGATTTTGCGAAAAAATTTAAAGGACATGGATGGGTCGGGATACGTTTTCAATTAGACCCCAACCAAAAAGAGTGGGATGAGATCGTGCTACACATCCGATTCAGGCAGAATGAAGCTAGGCTACAACAGGAAACCTTGGGTATTTTAGGGGTCAACCTTATTTATGGTGCCTTCTATAAATACGATCAGCCAAAAAAAATATTGAGATATTTATATGATCATATAGATAAGGATACCATTGAAATTGATATGATCAACTTTTCTGGTCCCAACTTTAAAAATGTGGACAACCGTTTAATGAGCCTACAGCTTATTAAGAACGACATGACCGATGCGGTAATGTTCGGCCCGGATGGAAACAACCTGTTACCGGCTGCAATCTTGTACAAAAAGAATATTTTGGCCTTAAGGGGCAGTTTCCGACCGGTTACCAAGGTAAACTTGGATATGTTCCAGAAATCATACGACATATTCGTTCGGGAACAGACCGTAGATATCAATAATACCATTGTAATTTTTGAGATTACGCTATCCAACCTTAAAGCCTCTGGTGAAATAGACGAACAGGATTTTATGGATCGGGCGGAACTGCTCTGCTCCTTGGGACATACCGTAATGATCTCCAAATTTAGAGAGTATTACAAACTGGTGGAATATTTCAACAACTACACCAAATCCAGAATTGGCCTTACCATGGGGGTAAATAATTTGGTGGAAGTATTTGACGAGAAATACTACAGACATTTAAGTGGTGGTATTTTGGAAGCCTTTGGTAAACTGTTCTTTAAAGATCTTAAAGTGTACCTATATCCAATGAAGGATGAAGAAACCGGACAGATCATGACCAGTAACAACGTCAAGGTTCACCCTAGGATGAAAGAACTTTACAAATTCTTCAAGTACAACGGAAAAGTAATGGATATCATTGATTACGATCCAGAAATCCTGCACATATTCTCAAGGGACGTATTAAAGAAGATTATCAATAAAGATGAAGGTTGGGAAGCAGAACTCCCTGAAGGAATCGCAGAGATCATCAAAGAGAAAGATTTGTTTACCAAAAAGCTGGTTAAGGCAGAGGAAAGCAAATAATAATTCCATTATAAACGTAAAGCGCCCCATTTGTATTGGGGCGCTTTTTTTTTAATTGCTCCTTATTCCAATATCTGGGCGGCGTGGTCCTTGGTCTTTACCTTATCTATTACCCTGGTCAAGATTCCCTTTTCGTCAATAATAAACGTCTTTCTATGGATACCGTCGTATTCTTTGCCCATGAATTTTTTTGGTCCCCACACCCCGAAGGTATTGATTACTGTGTGGTCCTCGTCTGCTAATAGTGGGAAAGGAAATTCATATTTGTTTTTAAAATTTTGCTGTTTGGTCTGGGAATCTTCACTGACCCCTAGCAAGTGATATCCCTGTTTTTGCAGTTCCGTATAGTTATCCCTTAGGTTACAGGCTTCTGCTGTACATCCTGGGGTATTGGCCCTCGGATAGAAAAATACAATCAATTTTTTGCCCGTATAATCGGATAGGGAAATGGGGTTACCATCTTGGTCCTGTGAAGTGAATGCCGGTACTTTATCACCCTCTTTTAGTGTGTTCATCTTTTTTTATTTAAATTCGTGTTTCATATTTCTATTGTAAAATTAAACAAAAATGACGAAAGCCGAAAAGGTCTGCTTCACTATAAAAACACTTCAGGAACTTTACCCAACCATTCCGGTACCTTTGGATCATAAGGACCCATACACGTTGCTGATTGCTGTGCTAATGTCTGCCCAAAGTACAGACGTTCGTGTAAACCAGATTACGCCCTTATTGTTTGAGCGAGCGGATAACCCTTTTGATATGGTAAAGTTGAGCGTCGAGGAGATCAGGGACATCATCAGACCGGTTGGACTCTCCCCTATGAAATCGAAAGGAATACATGGCTTGTCAAAAATATTGATTGAAAAATATGATGGAGAGGTACCCCAAGATATTGCTTTGTTGGAAGAATTACCGGCCGTAGGCCATAAAACAGCAAGCGTAGTGGTTGCCCAGGCTTTTGGTATACCCGCCTTTCCCGTAGATACCCATATTCATAGATTAATGTACCGATGGGGATTTACCAACGGAAAAAATGTAGTTCAGACCGAAAAAGATGCCAAAAGATTGTTTCCCATGGAATTATGGAATGATCTTCACCTTCAGATCATTTGGTATGGCAGGGAATATTCTCCAGCACGGGGTTGGGATCTGGAAAAGGACATCATCACCAAGACCATAGGACGCAAAACTATCTTGAACGAATACTATCTAAAACAAAAAAAGACCTAATCATAGGTCTTTTTTGTTTTATTTCGGAACTACTAGATGTTAGTTCAAATTATTTTCGAACTGCATATTGTTGTATTCTACAATCTGTAAAGATCTAGAATAATTCATCAAAAACTGAATAGTTTCTGGACATGCCTTAGCCAATTTGCATGTATTTCGTTTTGTAGAGTAAATTCTTTCCATATATAATAGCTTAGTTATGTTAAGATAACGCCACATTATTGGAAATATTGTTCTACACGACCTATTGCAGATTAATTCGTTAAAACGATATTATGTTTGTTTATGATCTTTCTCATGTTGATCAGGGCATAACGCATTCTTCCCAATGCCGTATTTATGCTTACTCCTGTATTTTCCGATATCTCCTTAAAACTCATATCCTTATAGATACGCATTAGAAGTACTTCTTTCTGATCATCTGGAAGTTCTTCGATAAGAATTCTCAGGTCGGTATCTATTTGATCCTTGATCAGTTGCTTTTCAGCATTCAATTTGTCATCACCTATGACGGAGAAAATATTAAAGTCGTCACTACCTTCGAACATCGGCATTCTTTTGTTCTTTCTAAAGTGATCTATAATTAGGTTGTGCGAGATACGCATTACCCAGGGTAAAAATTTACCCTCTTCACTATAGGATCCTTTTTTTAAGGTTTTGATCACTTTGATAAAGGTATCTTGAAAGATATCCTCTGTTACATCCCTGTCCAATACTTTAGAGTAAATGAAGCTGGTGATTCGTTGGTTGTGTCTGTTTATCAGGATTTCCAATGCCTTTTCGTTTCCGGCAATATAATCCCTTACTAATACTGAGTCATCAATCTGTAGTTCCATACAAATTACTTTTTTTTGGTTAAAATTAGGGGCCTCCCCTTTCGGAAAGGACTTCTAGTTATTTAGGTAAATTCTAAAAAGTAATTTTTCTGTATAGGCCTATATAGTTATTA
This sequence comes from Sediminicola sp. 1XM1-17, assembly GCF_037203765.1. Lineage (NCBI taxonomy): Bacteria > Pseudomonadati > Bacteroidota > Flavobacteriia > Flavobacteriales > Flavobacteriaceae > Sediminicola > Sediminicola sp. 1XM1-17. The sequence continues at coordinate 372,191 of NZ_JBBCAS010000002.1, forward strand.
ATTACAATTCAAATATATAAAAAAGAAGAGCTTATAAAAAAACATTGTTGTGATCTGCCCAATTAGTGATGTTAAAGTGTGGATTGTAGTTATTAAAAAGGACATATCGTATCTTTGCAGCCTTAAATTAGCGTATGTCAACGATTTTAGATGTCAATCCAAAGCAAAATATAATCATCAAAGGTGCAAAATTGCACAACCTCAAAAATATCGACGTTGTTATTCCGCGCAATAAGCTGGTTGTCATTACAGGGCTTTCCGGCTCTGGGAAATCAAGTTTGGCGTTTGATACCCTTTATGCCGAAGGTCAAAGGAGGTATGTTGAATCCCTTTCTTCCTATGCCAGGCAATTTTTGGGCAAATTGGACAAGCCCAAAGTGGATTATATAAAAGGAATCGCTCCGGCCATCGCTATAGAACAAAAAGTAAACTCTACCAATCCCAGATCAACAGTAGGGACCACTACGGAAATCTATGATTATCTTAAACTATTATATGCCCGGATTGGAAAGACCATCTCCCCTATTTCCGGTTTGGAGGTAAAGAAGCATACCGTTACCAATGTGGTAGATCATATAAAGAATTATGAAGCGGGAAAAAAGTTAATTCTTTTGGCGCCTGTTCAGATAAAAAAAGATAGGGATCCCGTTAAATCCCTCCAGCTATTTTCCAAACAAGGATATGCAAGGATCAAATATAAAGGTGAGGTAATTCGTATTGACGATAGCATTACCGAAATTGACCGTGAATTTGATCTAGTTGTGGATAGAATCATCACCAAGGACGATGAGGATTTTTACAATAGATTGGCAAATGCTATTGATACGGCCTTTTTTGAGGGCAAAGGGGCATGTATCATAGAAGAGTTGGATAGTGGTGAACAAGTCCATTTCAGCAATAAATTTGAACTGGACGGAATGCAGTTCCTAGAGCCCAATGTACACTTGTTCAGCTTCAACAACCCCTACGGAGCATGCCCGAAATGCGAAGGTTATGGGGACGTAATTGGTATCGATGAGGATCTGGTAATTCCAAATACCTCCCTATCGGTCTATGAAAATGCCATTTTTCCATGGAGAGGGGAAAGTATGGGATGGTATCGGGATCAATTGGTGAATGCTGCATACAAGTTTGATTTTCCCATCCACAAACCTTGGTTTCAATTGAGTGATGAGCAAAAACAATTGGTATGGAGTGGAAATTCGCATTTTATTGGTATCGATAAGTTTTTCCAAACCTTGGAAGAAAAGAGTTATAAAATCCAAAATAGGGTCATGTTGTCCAGATATAGGGGCAAGACCAAATGTAACCTCTGCAAAGGGAACAGGTTACGCAAGGAGACAGATTACGTCAAAGTCTCCGGTAAATCCATTTCGGAACTTGTTGAAATGCCCATTACCAAACTGATACAGTTTTTTGATGAGTTTTCACTGAGCCAACATGACGAACAGATAGCATCACGCCTTTTGATAGAAATTAAAAGCAGGTTGGGATTCCTGAACAAAGTTGGTCTCACCTACCTCACCCTAAACAGAAAGTCGAACAGCCTATCCGGAGGGGAAAGCCAACGTATCAACTTGGCCACCTCATTGGGCAGTAGCCTTGTAGGATCCATGTATATATTGGATGAGCCCAGTATAGGATTACACCCAAAAGATACTGAAAACCTGATCGACGTTTTGAAATCATTACGGGATTTGGGCAATACGGTAATTGTGGTAGAACACGATGAGGATATTATGAAGGCCGCAGATGAAGTAATAGATATAGGACCGGAAGCAGGAACGCATGGTGGTCATGTAGTGGCTCATGGTACCATGCAGGATATTTTAAATTCCTCTTCATTGACTGCCCAATACCTCAATGGGTCCATGGCCATAGAAGTTCCCAAACAAAGAAGGAAATTTAAAAACCATATTCATATTAGTGGCGCTAGGGAAAATAACCTCAAAAATATAGACGTTACCTTCCCGTTAAATGTACTTACAGTAATCACTGGAGTTTCCGGTAGTGGGAAGAGTACCCTGGTAAAAAACTTATTGTACCCCATAGTATTGAAGGAAGTGGGAGGCTATGGGCAAAAAGCCGGACAGTATTCTGAAGTAGAAGGGAATTATTCGTCCATCAAGCATGTAGAGTTCGTAGACCAGAATCCGATAGGAAGGTCGTCACGATCCAACCCGGTTACCTACATCAAGGCCTATGATGATATCCGTAATTTATTCGCAAATCAAAAGCTCAGTAAATTAAGGGGCTACCAGGCCAAACACTTTTCATTTAACGTTGATGGCGGGCGCTGCGAAAAATGTAAGGGGGAAGGTGAAATAACTGTAGAAATGCAGTTTATGGCCGATGTTCATCTAGAATGCGACGTATGTAGCGGAAAAAGATTTAAGAAAGAAATACTAGAAGTTAAGTTCGAAGAAGTCAATATTGACGATGTACTGAATATGACCATCGATGATGCCATTGAATTTTTTGAAAAGAATCAGCAGTCAAAAATAGAGGGTAAACTAAAACCTTTACAGGATGTAGGGTTGGGTTACGTAACCCTTGGACAGTCGTCCTCTACCCTATCCGGAGGGGAAGCACAACGTATTAAGCTCGCTTCATTTTTGGTGAAAGGAAGTACCAAGGAAAAGGCGCTCTTTATTTTCGATGAGCCTACCACCGGGCTGCACTTTCACGATATTAAAAAATTGCTCAAATCCTTTGACGCCCTAATTTCCAAGGGACACTCCATTGTGGTTATAGAACACAATATAGATCTGATCAAGTGTGCCGACTATATTATTGATCTGGGACCAGAAGGAGGAGATAAAGGAGGTCAGTTATTGGCCCAGGGCACACCGGAAGAGGTTGCGAACAATAAAAAATCTTTCACCGCCAAATATCTTAAGGAGAAGTTATAATCTTATATTTAATTTTATATTACTTATAATCAAATACTTAAGTGTGTTTGATTTTTTTTGGCACACTCTTTGAAATAAGGTTATCAAATGTAAATAATTACATTCCGAACTTTAAAACCTTATATCATGAAAAACTTAGTACTCCTTTTTACAGCGTTGATTTTTGGTGCTTCCAATGCCATGGCTGTTACGGTAGAAGATAAGGTTGCAATACGCAATGCTTATAATTACAACAACTCCTTTATTTTTGTTGAAGATGGCATTACGTTTTCGGTATACCCAGACGGAGAATTCGACTTTTATATTGATGATAGAGCTGGGGTAAGCGCCAATGTGAACTTTAGAAATACCAGTATTACCTTTAACTCTGGTTATGATTACAACCCATATGTACAGTACGATGATTATGGAGCAGTAATCCAGGTAGAGAACATTCCTATATATTATGATTACTACGGAAGGGTAACCCAAGTAGGCAATGTAGATATATCCTATAACCGGGGACGAGTAAATAGATTGGGTGGTTTATATGTTTACTATAACAGAAACGGGGTATACAGCCATCATACCGGATTCATCAATGTTTACAATAGATATTACGTATACAGGCCTTTTCACAACTATTTTGCTAGACCAGCGGTAGGATTATGCTTGGTATATAACAGACCATATAGAAGATATTATGAACCCGTACGATACACGTATTACAAGCCATATTACAACAACTATAGAAGATCATATGCGAAATTTGGATATGAGCACAAGTACAAAAAAGACCATTACAGAAAATCTGATGTGTACAGGAACGATAGGCGCGTTGTAGCAAGAGATAACCATTCCAGAAGAAATGATGGATACAGGACTACAGGCAACGTTATCAGAAGAAGCGAAGGACGTAGTGTTGATTATTCAAGGAACAATACTTACAGTAGATCGAATAGAGATTGGGAAAGAGATGATGATGATGATTCTAAACGCAATAATAAGGATGCTAGGAAAAGTAATTCCAACAGATCGGATAGAGATGATTATGATTCCAGACGAAATGGGGATTATTCAAGAAAAAGTAATTCCAATAGAACAGATAGATCTGATTATAATGCTAAAAGAAATATTGACCGAAATAGTGGCGAGAGCAGATCATCCAGGCCCGCGGTTAACAGAACTGTAACTAAAAGGGAAGTATCTAGGTCTCCAAGGAACACAACAGTTACCAGGACCAGTACTTCTTACAAAAAACCGGAGGGAAGAGATGCTGGCAGAACGGTTACCACAAGAACCCAAAAGTCGGTTTCTTCGAAGCCCAGTGGTTCTCGGAATTCTAGAAGTTCACAGGTATCGTCCAGGACCTCTGCTCCCAAAAGCGTTGGGAAAGCTTCCACCAGCAATAGAAGAAGTGGTTCAGCCACCACCAGTTCTAGAGGTAGGAGTTCCAGAGATTTTTAAAAAATAGTTTTTAGGTTGGTTAGTTAGTTGTTTAACCCCGCGTCAATTTTATTGACGCGGGGTTTTTATTTTTAAATTGAAGTTACATCAATCCACTACTTAGCCCTATCATCCTTCCGCTTGAGATATTTGGAAAGTACGCCATAGACATCTTCCGATATTCGAAAACGGTAAAGTACACCCACGTAAAACAGGGTGATCAAGGTGCCTTTTAAAAAAATATTTACAATCGGGTGAAAAGCGAATCTCAAGGAAACAAACAATGCTATGACCAAGAGCAAGAGTGCTAAAACTTTTATTGTTTCTGATGTAAAGGGCTGTATGCCCAATTTTACTTTCACATAGGCCAGTTTAATGGTGTTATATATAAATATTGCAATAAATGTTGCAATTGCAGCACCATTGATTCCGTATTTTGGGATCAGCCATAAGTTGAACAAAATAGTAAGTACGGCCAAGAGTACGCCCATCACCAATACGGCCCTGTAGTAATCTGAGTTGTACAAAATAGCATTGTTGTTTCCCAATAAGGCGTCATATACTTTGGCCAATCCAATTAATAGGACCACTACAAATCCGCCTCTATAGGCTTCCGGTAATAAATAATAAAGATCATTAAGGTTCAAGATGATCAGGACAAACAAAAGGCCCGAAACAATAAACAGCGTCAAGGAACTTTTCTCATATAGCTTTTTCATACCTAATGTATCCTTCTTGTTCAATAATTCCGCAGTTAAAGGATAGGCTATCTGGTGCATGGACCTTGCAGGTACGGCGATAACTGTGGCTATAAAAATGGCCACACTGTAATAGGCGACATTTTCAATTTGAATGAATTGGTTGATCATAAACCGATCTACTTCCAACAAAATAACGGAAGCGGAACCCCCTAGAATAATTAGCGCACTATAATTGATTATTCTTGGTGTTGACTTGGGAAATGAGAAGATCAAATTTGGCATTCTTAATCGATAGGCATAAATTTTCATCAGAATAGTCCGCAACAAATAAACCCCTACCAGTGCCTTTAAGAATACTTCAATGGAAATAAGTTCATAGAATACCAGGAACAATAAAATGGTGACTCCTATTCTAGCGAATACTTCCTTCATAAAATTTCCAAATACAGATTTCATCCGTATTCTAGCCCAAGCATAGAAGACTTCAAAATAGGCCATGGAAAACCCGATCAGAAATATATACCACACATAACCTTTCACAATTGGATTTTCCTTGGATAGAAAATCTCCAATCACGGTATAACCAACGTACGTGATCGCAGTGGCCGGAATAATCAAAAAAAGTGGCAGGATCAACATCAAGGTTAGAAATCCGTCAGCACTTCTTTTGTCCTCAAAGGAACTATAGTATTTTACCAGGGTATTTGGGACCCCAAAGGCCAACAATGGCATGAGAATGGCAGAAGTGGATAGTATAACCCCAACGAGGCCGTAATATTCATCGGTAAGAAAACGGGTATATAGAAATAGGGTGTTTATGGCACCCACCCCAAACCCTAGATAGGTTACCAAGGTATTCTTAAAAGATTGTTTAAAGATTATTCCCATCCAATAAGCTGCGCTAATTTGCCAGTAAGCTCCCGCCTACAATATTGTTCTATATTCCGACTTTTCACATGAAGCTCATTTTTTTGATATGACTTAAACCATACCTCAAGTTGTTCCTTGATCCCAGTACTTTCATTATAACTAAACGCCTTCCCCGAATTGGTATCCGCGATCATATCGGCCACTTCCCAATTTTGTGGACCAATACCTAAAATAGGACGTTTTGCCTTCATATATTCAAAAACCTTCCCGGGAATTATTCCTTGGGTCTCCTCACTATCTATTTCCACCAATAACAATAGCTGTGAACTTTGTTGCTTTTTTACGGCCTCATCATGTGAAATATAACCAATCAATCTCACATAAGGTTCAAGACCATGACCATAAATAGATTGTAGTACATCTTCACTAACTACTCCTATCAGTTCTAGCTCAAGCTTTTTCTTAAATTCGGAATTTTCTTCGGTTAGCCCTTTTATTGCTTGCCATAACGACTCAGGATTCCTTCCGGTTAACAAGGAACCAATATGTGAAATGGTAAACTTATCGTCCAATTGTTCAATATGTTTTCCATCTCCATCATACCCATTGGTAATGACCTGTATTGGTTTGTCCGTAATCAGGGAAAATTCTTTTTTGGTGGTTTTACTGGTGACCACAATACAATCGGCACTATTGAGTACTTCAGATTCCAATTGGCGATGTTTTACTTGTGAACCTTTCGTAAGCCTTAGTTTTTTATGGTACCCTATGGAAGTCCACGGATCCCTAAAATCTGCTATCCATTGCAAGTCATTCTTGGATTTTAATTCCATCCCGATCAGATGGACACTGTGGGGTGGCCCTGTCGTGATTACCGTCCTTATACCCTCCTTTTCTATCACTTCCTGCAAATACGCTACAGAAGGCCTCACCCAGAATTTTCGTGCATCCGGAATAAATAAATTTCCTCGGATCCATAGCAGTAATTTCTCTACTATGGATTGATCGGTTGACTGAATAATGCCTGAACTAATTCTCTTGGTTTTCTTCTTTGAAAAAAGGCTTGCCAATTGATAAGGCTCAAATATCCTTTGTTTTAATATGTTTATCCCTTCAGGAATTTCGTTTCCAAAACTGGGATCAACAATTGGATAATGAGGATTCTCCGGAACATAAACAATGGGCTCAACATCAAATTCCCTAAGGTACTTTACAAATTTCAACCATCGCTGTACGCCAGGTCCTCCAGCGGGTGGCCAATAATAAGTGATGATTAGCGCCTTTTTCATTACGCTTCTTCCTTTTTACGGGAACTCCATAAAGAAAAGCCGATACCTCCTAAGATGAACAGGCCTAAAAGAACTGAGCTTGCCAAGGTAATTGTTCCCCCGGTCTCTATCACTTCAGGTTGAAATTTAAATTCAATTTTATGGTTTCCTGCAGGCACTTTCATGGCCCTAAGGATATAATTCACCTTAAAGTGAGGAGTTTTGATCCCATCGATATAGGCATGCCAGCCGTTAGCATAATACATTTCAGAAAAAACGACCAAAGCATCCTCGGAACTGATAGACCTATAGGTCAAATGATTGGGTTTATAGTCTACAAGTTTGATGGTTGCCGAAGCATCCTTAGGAAAGGAACGTGGTGCAATATTTGGAAAATCATTCTTATTAAAAACCGCCTCGTTCACAACATCCAAACTATCCAAGGCTTGCATCTCTTTGTTGGCACTTGTTACAGAAATCAGATCGGTTATGAACCAAGCATTTCCATTGGCATAAGGATTTAGAGCTGGATAATCCCTGCCCTCTTCATCTTGCTGCACCACATACTTTACGTTGAGCATATTCAGCACACGCATGTTGTTCTTGTACACATGGAACTCAAATAATTCCTGTAGAGCGGCAGGTTTTGCTGCATGGTACCCTCCGATCGATTGATGAAAGTAGGAAGTTCTCGCTCCATTTAAACCCTCTGAAGGATCATACACTCGGAATATTCCCGGATCTTTTGCTATCTGTTTGTCCATGGCAGTTTCCTGGAAAGGTTCTTCCATTTCCCTTGCCCTGACAAAATCAGTTTCGTTCACATATCGTAGATCAACACCTACAAGGTCAACTATAATTAGTACTCCAAGGGCCACCGTCAATAGGTTTTCTTTGATGCGCTCCTTGAGGTACAACCAAAGGGCGATGGCGGCCAAAAGGACATAAACCAAAGATCGGATCAAATCACTGATATAAACAGCTTCCCTGTCCAACTGTATCATGGTCATAATTTCGTCACCAAAATATTGTCTGTAAGTATCATCACTTTGTCCAACAAAATCAAATGTACCCTTGAATAGGAACAATAGGATCACAAAGCCCAGAACCGTTAAAAAAGAAATTTTTAAGGCGTTCAACTTTTTGGTCTTGTCCAAGGAAGGCTTAAATAATTGCACCAAGGCCATTATTGCCAAGATTGGGGCACACAACTCCAAGATTACTTGTATGGAAGATACTGCCCTGAACTTATCGTATAGCGGAAAGAACTCGATCATGAAGTCGGTCAACAAACCAAAATTCTTGCCCCATGAAAGTAAGAGGGCCATGATGGTACCTCCTACGAGCCACCACTTGGTCCTACCCTTAACCAGGAAAATGCCCATAATAAATAGAAAAAATACAATGGCCCCAATGTATGCAGGGGCGGCCACAATGGGCTGATCCCCCCAATATAGCGGTAGACCACTGGAAAATTCCAAGGCCTTGGACCTAGACAATCCCTGATTGGTCAAATAGGTATAGGCGTTGGATTCCGTGCCCAGGTCTTCACTATTGGAACCTCCAAACAATCTAGGTACAAATAAATTCATGGATTCGGCAATACCATAACTGTATTGGGTAATGTACTCTTTATCCAAGCCACTGGTACTCTCTTTAGGGGATCCATCGGGGTTGATCGTAAGCTCCGTTTTGCCCCTGGTACTCCAATCGGCGTATTCTTTGGTTGCCATTAGACTTGTGGCATTGACCAGAATACCCAAGAAAACAGCACCTATTAGGATACCTAGGGAAATAAAGAAATTCTTGTAGGTTTTATTTTGAATCGCATCAAGGAGATAGGTAGCTCCCACAACCAATACCAACAACATGAAATAATAGGTCATTTGATAGTGATTGGCACTTACCTCAAGAGCCATGGCCAAGGCGGTAAGAATAAAGCCCCAAATATATTTTTTTCTAAAAGTTAGGATGATACCTGCAAGAATTATCGGTAAATAGCCAATAGCGTGTGCTTTGGCATTATGTCCCACCCCTAAAATAATGATCAGATAAGTAGAAAAACCAAAGGCAAGAGCGCCTAGGGCAGATAGTCTGTAATCTACCTTCATACAGCACAATAGAATATAAAAACCTATGAAGTACAGGAATAGGTAATCGGCCGGTCTGGGCAAAAATCGGATCAGTCCATCCAATTGCTTCACATAATTATGGGGGTAATTGGCCCCAAGTTGATATGTGGGCATCCCTCCAAAGGCACTATTGGTCCAATAAGGTTCCTTTCCATTGGTATTCCTAAAATCGGCCTGTTCCTTGGCCATTCCGGTATACTGGGCTATATCGGATTGAAAAATTTTCTTTCCCTGTAAGACTGGGTGGAAGTACGCTAGGGAAGCTACAATAAATAGAACAAGAACAAAGAAATGTATAAATAGCGCTTTAATGCCGATTTTCATGGTTGGTTGATATGGTATTAATTAATCAATTTCCTCAAAGTCAATATATTCCCCAACTTTTTTGGAAGAGGTAGAGGCAGTCCCTTTATTTTTCTCGATGATGACGTCTCCCTCCTTTTCCTCATGGGAAGTAGGTTGATTGGAAAAACCACCAAATTTTTCCCGGAAATGCTGCTCGGTTTTTTTTGCCGCGTATCGTAATATTTTCGGACCAAACCATTTAGCCAATATTTTAAGAAAGAAATATACTAACAGAATGATTAATACCGTTCTTAACAAACCCATATTATTTCAAATATTTATATCAAAAATACAATTATAGCGTTGTATACATAGTGTAAAAGTCATAAAATAATAATAAAAACATGCCTTTAAGTAACCTCCTCGCAATGAAATATCCCTTTGTACTTGCCGTAACATTTCTTTTCCTATTTCCCATTTCGATAAATTCACAATATACCGATGTTATCAATTCCAATAGACCAGGCCAATCCTTTGGAGCTTATGCAATTGGAAAGAATGTGGTACAGGCAGAAATTGGGGTTACCATGGAAAGGGATGAACATGTCAAATTATTCACTGAATCCGATTTCCTGGGAGCGGATCTTACCCTGCGATACGGTTTTCTTTTTGAGCAATTGGAAATCATTTATGAGGGCTCTTATGTTAAGGAAGATATCATCTTTACCCAAAGGAACATAGAGGACAGTAGAATGGATTTTACCAGAAACAGATTGGGTGTGAAATATCTCTTGTACGATCCCTTTAAAAATCCTGAAAGAAATAAGCCCAACCTCTATAGCTGGAAAGCCAATCATGGATTTAAACTGAAAAATTTGGTGCCAGCAATCTCGATCTATGCCGGAGCCAACTTTGTTTTGGGTGAAAACCCGTACTACTACGGAGATCCTATGGTTTCTCCCAAAGCCATGTTAGCCACCCAAAGCAGATTATCCTCAAGGTTTGTGCTTATAACCAATATCGCCTATGACAGAATAGGAACGGATTTCCCTGAAATGAGTTACATCGTATCGGTATCCCATGCTTTGGGGAATCCCAAGTGGAGTGTATTCTTGGAACACCAGGGGATTAAAAGTGACCGCTATGCCGATGCCCTTGTAAGAACGGGAGTAGCTTATTTGTTCCATGAGAATTTTCAGGCAGATCTTAATATCGGAACTAATTTTAAAGATACCCCATCCAAACAATTTGGAACGATCGGCTTTTCGTACCGATTGGATATGCACAAGGACGAATTGATGCCCATAGAGGACCAAAATGGTGGAGAGAATGGCAATATCAATTCCAGCAAAATGAAAAAATCCAAAAAGAAGAAAAACAAAAATAAGAAGAAAGATGAAATTGACTTCTAATCCAAAATAGTCCCTGACAAAAAATAGGTTGATCCTATAACAGCGATAATTGAAGTGTCATTTTATTCTATTGATTAATATCACTAATATTGACGATAGAAAACTTATAAGATGATTACGATAAAAGAAGCCAATAATAAAACTGACTTAAAGAAGTTTGTAACCTTCCCTTTTACACTTTATAAAGATTCCCCTTATTGGGTACCCCCTATCATCAGCGATGAGCTAGCCTCTTTTGATAAGACCAAGAACCCCGTCTTTAAGGACGCCGAGGCTTGGTTTTATTTGGCCTATAAAGGTGACCAGATTGTAGGGCGCGTTGCGGCCATTATCAACCATATTGAGATCAATCAACAAAAGGTCAGCAAAATGCGTTTTGGCTGGTTTGATTTTATTGATGACTATGAGGTTTCTGGGGCCTTATTGGACAAGGTGGCCGACATTGGCAAACAACATCAACTGGAGTATATGGAAGGCCCGGTAGGTTTCTCAAATATGGATAAGGTAGGTGTTTTAACGGAGGGGTTCGACCATATTGGCACCATGATCACCTGGTACAACCACCCTTACTATGTAAACCATTTTGAGCATTTCGGTTTTGTTAAGGAAAAAGAATATTCAGAAAGTAAATTCCCATTTTCCAATGCGGATCCCAAGTTTTTTGAAAAAGCCAATGAACTGGTCCAGCGCAGATATGGGGTCAAGGCTATTAATTTCACCAAGACCAAAGATGTCATGCCCATGGCCGATAAGATGTTCGATCTTTTCAATGAGACCTATTCAAAACTTTCTTCATTTGTTCCCATTACCGACATCCAAAAGGAATATTTCAAAAAGAAATATATCAGTTTTATAAATCCTGAGTATATCAAATTTATTTTGGACAAGGATGACAAGCTCATTGCATTCGGAATTGTGATGCCATCTTTCTCCGAGGCCCTACAGAAAGCCAATGGAAAACTTTTCCCATTTGGGATCTACCATTTGTTGAAGGCTAAAAAGCAGAGTAAGGACGTAATTTTTTACTTGATTGGGGTGGACCCGGAATACCAGAACAAGGGGGTAACCGCAGTAATATTCAGCGAATATCACAAAACGTTCTCCAAAAAGGGGATTGAATTTTGTTACAGGACTCCAGAATTGGAGGACAATGTTGCCATTCGCCAATTATGGAAACACTTTGACCCCAAGGTGTACAAGCGCCGTAAAACTTTCCGAAAGGATTTAAAGTAGCACTGATAACAAATAAAAAATCCCATATTCTTAAATATGGGATTTTTTTGTTTTAATGAATACTAGCAATTATTCGCCCATTGCTGCTGCAACGGCTGCTGATAATCTTTTATAGGTTCCGTTCTGCAAACGCTCACGGATGGCAGAGAAAGCCTCCAAAGTTTCATTGATATCATCCATGGTGTGTGTTGCCGTAGGGATCATTCTCAATAGAATCAATCCTTTGGGAATTACCGGATAAACAACTATAGAACAGAAGATACCATAGTTCTCCCTAAGATCCTTCACCAAGGCCATGGCCTCAGGAATACTACCATTAAGGTAAACCGGGGTAACACAACTACTTGTGGTACCAATATCAAATCCTCTTTCTTTAAGTCCATTTTGAAGTGCATCCACATTTTCCCATAGCTTGGCTTTAAGCTCTGGCATGGTTCGCAACATATCCAATCGTTTTAAGGCACCCTTCACATAAATCATCGGCAATGATTTTGCGAACATCTGTGAACGAAGGTTATATTTCAAATAATCGATGATTTCTTTATCTGCAGCCAAGAAAGCTCCAATACTGGCCATAGATTTGGCGAAAGTAGCGAAGTATACATCTATTCCATCCTGTATCCCCTGCTCCTCACCAGCACCAGCACCTGTTGCTCCCAACGTTCCAAATCCATGGGCATCGTCTACCAAAAATCTGAAGTTGAATTTTTTCTTGAGCTCTACGATTTCTTTCAATTTCCCTTGTTCCCCACGCATTCCGAATACACCTTCGGAGATAACCAAAATACCTCCTCCTGTCTGCTCGGCCATTTTGGTGGCACGTTCCAAGTTCTTCTCAAGACTTTCAATATCATTGTGCTTAAAGGTAAAACGCTTACCCATATGCAATCTCACTCCATCAATAATACAAGCGTGGGAATCCACATCATAAACAATGATATCATCCTTGGAAACCAAAGCGTCAATGGTGGACAAGATTCCTTGGTACCCAAAGTTCAATAAATAGGCCGCTTCTTTGTTCACAAATGCAGCCAATTCCTGCTCCAATTGCTCATGAAAGTCGGTATGTCCACTCATCATCCTTGCACCCATTGGGAAAGCAGCACCGTATTCAGCTGCTGCATCTCCATCTACCTTTTTTATTTCCGGTAGATTGGCAAGGCCTAGGTAGTCATTAATACTCCAGGTTATTACTTCCTTACCTTGGAATTTCATTCTATTGGAAATAGGTCCTTCCAATTTCGGAAAAACAAAATATCCCTCTGCTTGGGAAGCCCACTTACCTAGTGGTCCCTTATTCTCAATTATTCTATCAAATAAGTCTCTCATTTAGACTGCTTAGTTTAGATGGCAAAAGTATAGATTTTTACCAAGGATTCATAAATTATTTTTAAGTAACAAAAAAAAGCAATGACTAGGATGGCCATTGCTTTTAATTCTATCTTAAAAAAGGTCCTTATTTTACGTATTGTATTTCTTGTGGCTCGGATTCATGTTTGCTATCAAAAAATCCTTGATCTTCCATCCATTGATCACTATAAATCTTGCTCATATACCTAGATCCATGATCAGGAAATATCACCACCACATTACTGTCTTTTCCAAATTCCCCTTTCTCATCCAACTGTTTTACAGCTTGCATTACGGCCCCACTTGTATATCCCACAAACATTCCTTCGGTCTTGGATACCTCTCTGGCTGTATGTGCACTTTCCTCATCGGTAACCTTCACAAATTCGTCAATCACGTCAAAATTAGTGGTAGAGGGGATTAAGTTCTTCCCTAACCCTTCTATGCGGTAAGGATAAATTTCGTTTGAATCGAACTCCCTGGTCTCATGGTATTTTTTCAATACCGAACCAAAAGCATCTACTCCAATGATTCTGATATTGGGATTTTTCTCTTTTAGGTATTTTGCTGTCCCGGAAATAGTGCCACCGGTTCCACTACATGCCACCAAATGGGTAATATTTCCATTGGTCTGGTTCCAGATCTCTGGGCCCGTTGAACGGTAGTGTGCCTCAGCATTCAAATCATTGAAATATTGGTTGATATAAATGGAACCCTTTACCTCGTTGTGAAGTCGTTTTGCTACTTCATAATAAGATCTTGGATCATCTGCACTAACATGGGCGGGACATACATAAACCTTGGCCCCCATGGAGCGCAACATATCTATTTTGTCCTTTGACGATTTGGAACTAACGGCCAGAATACATTCATAACCCTTAATGATGCTCACCATGGCGATACTAAAACCAGTATTTCCAGACGTTGTTTCAATAATGGTGCTGTCCTTGGTCAGGATCCCCTTTCTCTCCGCCTCTTCAATAATATAGGCGGCAATTCTGTCCTTTGCAGAATGTCCAGGGTTAAAGGCTTCTACCTTCGCGTAGAAGTTACCTGTAAGACCTGAAGTGATTTTGTTTAATTTGACTAGTGGGGTATTTCCTATGAGTTCTAGGACGTTGTTGTAAGCGTTTATCTTATGTTCCATAAAGGTCGTCTAAGTTAGAATCTATTAGTCTGTTGATTTTAAGATTAATAAAGTTCCAAGGGCAAAATTAATTTTTTTTTCCGAATTAATCGATTTTACCCTCTAAATCTAGTAAAAAGCTATACTCCTTGGCTACTTCCTTAAGGGACTCAAACCTTCCTGAAGCCCCGCCATGTCCAGCATCCATGTTAATATCTAGCAACAAAATATTATTATCGGTTTTATGTGTCCTAAGCTTCGCAACCCACTTGGCAGGCTCCCAATATTGAACCTGGGAGTCGTGCAAACCTGTAATTACGTACATATTTGGATAATCATGGGTGGTCACATTGTCATAGGGCGAATATGATTTCATATAATCGTAATATTCCTTTTCATTGGGATTTCCCCATTCATCATACTCTCCGGTGGTCAGTGGTATGGATTCGTCCAACATGGTGGTAACCACGTCAACAAAAGGTACGGCTGCAATGACCCCGTTGTAGAGTTCCGGCGCCATATTTACTATGGCCCCCATAAGCAATCCCCCCGCTGAACCACCCTCTGCATAAAGATGTTCCCTACTCGTAAAATTATTTTCTATCAGAAATTTGGAGGCATCAATAAAATCGGCGAACGTATTTTTCTTTTTGAGCAATTTACCATCCTCATACCATTTTCTGCCCAAGTATTCCCCTCCCCTGGCATGTACTATGCAATAAATAAAACCCCTATCCAAAAGACTAAGTCTTACCGTAGAAAAATAAGGATCCAAAGTATATCCATAAGAAGCATAGGCATATTGCAACAACGGACTGGTACCATCCAACTTGGTATCCTTGTGGTAGACCATGGATATTGGAATTTTGACGCCATCTTGGGCGGTAGCCCAAACCCGCTTGGATCTGTAATTGACCTTATCGAATTTCCCCCCAAGTACTTCCTGCTCCTTTTTGACTTCCTTTTCCTTGGTTCTCATATTAAAGTCGATTATAGAACTGGGGGTGGTCAAGGCATTGTAACCATATCGCAGTATTTCGGTATCAAAGTCTGGATTGGTACTTACGTAAGCCGTATAGGTTTCATTATCAAAGGGCAAATAGTAACTTTCATCATTGTCCCATCTGGTAATTTTTAATTGATTGAGCCCATTCTCCCTTTCGGAAAGAACGTAATAGTCTTTAAAAATGTCCACATCTTCTAAAAGCACGTTGTCCCTATGGGGTATAAATTCTTTCCAGTTGTCGGAAGAGGTATTCCCTTCGGCAGCTTTCATCAATTTAAAATTGGTAGCTCCATCTTTATTGGTCAACACATAAAAATTGTTTCCATAGTGTGCAATGGAATATTCCAAGCCCCGTTTTCTTGGGGAAAACATCTTAAACTGGGAAGAAGGCTTGTCTGCTTCCAAAAATTGATACTCTGAGGTCAGCGTACTGGCAGAACCTATGATGATGTACTTTTTGGATTTTGATTTGTAAACGTATGTATTGAAAGTTTCATCAACTTCATGAAAGACCAGTACATCATCTTCAGCAGGCGTTCCCAGCACATGCCTATAAATTTTATCGGATCGAAGGGTAACGGGATCCTTTTTGGCATAGAACAAGGTTTTGTTATCATTGGCCCATACAGCCCCGCCTGTGGTATTCTCAATTTTATCAGGATATATTTCTCCAGTTCGTAAATTTTTGATCTGCAGGTGATACTGCCTTCTTGAGACCGTATCCACTCCAAAGGCGGCCAAGTTATTATCTATACTGATGGCCAATCCTCCCAAATTGAAATAGTCATGTCCCTCGGCCAGAATATTACAATCAAACATAATTTCTTCAGGGGCATCCTCCGTTCCTTTCTTTCTGGAATAAATGGGATAATCCCTATCCTTTTCATATCTGGTTATGTACCAGTACCCATTTTGTTTATAGGGAACCGAAGAATCATCCTCTTTGATACGGGACTTCATTTCTTCGAAAAGTGCAGCTTGAAATTCTTTGGTATGTGCCGTCTGTTCTTGGTAATAGGCTTTTTCCTGTTCAAGGTAAGCTATGACATCAGGATTTTCCCTATCATTCAACCAATAGTAGTTATCAATTCTAACATCACCATGTTTTACAAGTTCCCTGGGTATTTTTTTTGCGATCGGAGCTTTTAATTCAACCATTTCCTTACTATTATTTTGACAAGAAGCTGCAAAGCTAATACTTAATAAAAAAAATAATTCCTTTTTTCCCAAGAGTCTCATAAAAATCATCTTTCTCCAAACAATTTAGTAATTTTGAACACTTAATAGAAAAAAAACGATGTTATGTTTGGAGATTTAATGGGAATGATGGGAAAATTGAAAGAAACCCAAGAAAAAGTGAAGGCTACCAAGGAAAGATTGAACCATGTTTCTTTGGAAGAGAAGTCTTCGGATGATCTTTTGAGAGTAACCATTACGGCCAACAGAAAAATAAAGGCCATACAAATTGATGACAGTTTGCTGAGCGATAAGGAACAATTGGAAGATTACCTTATTTTGACCTTGAACAAGGCCATAGAAAAAGCTACTGAAGTTAATGAGGCCGAACTTGCGGCCGTGGCAAAAGAGGGTATGCCCAATATCCCCGGAATGGATGCTTTCCTGAAATAACGAACCCTAGGTAGAAAGCAATTTTAAAGTCCCACAAAAGTTCTTTTTGGGACTTTAAAATGTTAAGGTTTGACTATTGTCAGCAGTATTATGGTATGGATAAAAAAAGACAGCCAAAAGTTTAGTATTTTTAGTAAAAAGCCAATTCGCAAATGATCCAGATAAAAAAGCACAAGGAAAATTCCTACCGTTTTAGCGTAAATACCTCCTCTGGGAGTACTATTTTGGAAAGTATTGATTTTTCCAATATAGAGGATGTCAAAAAGTCCGTCGCAGAGCTACAGGGAGCTTTGAATGAACGAAAGATTTTTGAGCGTAAAACGGACCATAGTGGTAAATTCCTGTTTCTTTTAAAAAACAAGGAAGGGCAGCTTATTGGCAGCAGTCAACTTTACAGTTCTGAGGCTGGAATGGAAAATGGCATCAAAAATTTAAAAACCTATTTTGACACCATTTCCAATATCCCTGAACTATAGGTTTTTTAATATTTTGAGAAATTCTTCATGCTGCGCATCGGAATAGTCCAAATGGGTCACGACACGTAGTTTTCCCTGCCCCATCCCTATCAAATGTACATTTTTGTCCTTTAATTTTTGTACAAAGGTTTCAGCACTCATATGTGCCTCATCAATCTCAAAGATAATAATGTTGGTTTCAATGGGTTCTACCTTCTTTATAAAGGATAATTGATTTAGCAAAACACCTATTTCATCCGCTTTTTTATGATCTTCTGCCAGACGATCCAACTGATGGTCCAGAGCATAAATGCCTGCAGCAGCCAAAAATCCTGCTTGTCTCATTCCTCCTCCCAAAACTTTTCGCACACGGAGGGCCTTGTGAATAAGCTCGGAAGTGCCCACCAAAACAGAACCCACCGGGCAACCCAATCCTTTACTGAGACAAACACTGATCGTATCGAACAACGCCCCATATTGCTTTGGACTTTCATTTTTAGCAATCATGGCATTCCACAATCTGGCGCCATCCAGATGATAGGCCAGTCCATGGGCATCACATACTTTTCTAATCCTCTTCAACTCCTCAAAATCCCAACAGGCACCACCGCCTTTATTGGTGGTATTCTCCACACAAACCAATGAAGTCAAGGGACTGTGGTAAAAATCGGGCGGATTTATGGAGGCTTCCACCTGAGCTGAGGTCATCATGCCCCTATGGCCATCTACCAGTTTACAGGAGACACCACTGTTAAAGCTTATACCACCACCCTCATAATTATAAATATGGGCAAATTTATCGCAGATCAATTGTTCTGCCGGCTGTGTATGCAGTTTTATGGCCGCTTGGTTGGTCATGGTGCCACTGGGAAAATAAAGTGCAGCCTCCATTCCGAACATGGCGGCAACCTTTTCCTCCAAGGCGTTCACGGATGGGTCCGCTTTAAAAACATCATCCCCTACTTTTGCGGACATCATGGCGTCCAACATTCCCGGTGTAGGCTTGGTCACCGTGTCACTTATCAAATTTATTTCCAAAATATAGCTGTTATTTTAATTTGTATACTCCAAACAATCCATACCAATAGGAGATCCATCTGGAATTTCCGGACTTGGTATTACTTTGAATTCTTCCGGATGGTTGTAGAAATTATCAATCCTTCGAATCATTTCCCTACTGATGGCGTCTTTGGATTTTGATGCCAATTCTGACTTTAGTTCCATCAATTTGTTGCTGGCAATGGCATTGACCTGTGGGTGCACCTTATTGTGTGCAGCCAAATTCATGATATGGAACAAAACTCTGAAATTGATAGATTGTTGTACCTCGTTCTCATAGGCATCCTTATGATTGTTCCCTAAGGTACCTTTTAACAAGGCGTCCAAAACCTCTGTCAATCCAAGATTGGATGTCTCCAAGCTTTTCTGCTGAATGAGTCGGGATGCCCGTTCTGGATGTAGCAATAGACCTAGGGTCATATCTGCTGCCGTTTCTGGTGCTGATAGAGCATCGAACGAAACACCCGTTTTGCCTTTAAAAGACTCCCTGGTTCTGTTATACCCTATTGCTCTGGGCGGAAAAAGGGACAATTTCTCCTTTGGAATGGCAATAACTTCGGCATCCAATGTATTTAGAATACTTTTTAGGGCCTTCATCTGTGTGTCCTTATCCACCGTTTTCACGGTCAACTGTCCATCTCCCTTTACTGTATAGTTGTAGTCCAAGCCTCCAATTACCTTGGAAACTGCTTCGGTCTGATATCTGTGAAAAAAAAATAAGGGAACGAAGACATCCTCCAAAACAGAATTGGGTTCATTTTTTCTAATATTATCCATAGAAAAATTTGATATGGCCGCTTTTCTCAATTCCAACATATCCATAAGTTCTTCACTTGCCGCTTTTCCATTGTCCCATAAATGGCCCAACACATGAGCCCCACCTTCTGGTCTGGCGTCCGCATCGGAAATATAACGCAATCCCTTATCCCGAGCCTCGTTCAAAATAGCATTGAGGGCTTCCCTTTCATTGGTTCCCTCCGGGAACTGTGCATAGGAATAGGCTACGGTGAACTTATCCCAAGCACCTATTCCTGTGGCATAAGCCTTGGAAAAATCTATTGCTCCGTTTTCAATTGAAAATTGGGGATGGGGATAGTCCATTACGGACGCCCTATCATTGGTGCTTGCCGCAAAATTATGGGCAAAACCAAGGGTGTGCCCAATTTCATGGGCGGATAATTGTCTGATCCTGGCCAATGACATTTCCAAAAGATCTTGGTAATTGTCGTCACGTTCGGCAAAAGGTTTGTCCATCAAGGCTTGAGCGATCAAAAAATCTTGCCTAATACGCAAACTGCCCAAACTCACATGGCCTTTCATAATTTCCCCAGTTCTGGGATCCGTGATACTACTTCCGTAACTCCATCCCCTAGTAGACCTGTGTACCCATTGGATCACATTGTAACGCACATCCAAAGGGTCGGCATTATCTGGTAGTATTTTCAATTGAAATGCATCTTTATACCCTATTGCTTCAAAAGCTTGGTTCCACCATTTGCCACCATCCAACAATGCCGAACGAACCGGCTCCGGGGTACCATTGTCCAGATAATAGATGATGGGCTCCACGGCCTCACTGACGGCAGCAGTTGGATCCTTTTTCTCCAACCGATGGCGTGTTACATATTGTTTTAGTATAGGTTCCTGAACCGGAGTGGCGTAGTCATAATAGGAAAAGGGGTAGGAACCGCTTCTGGGATCAAATTCCCTTTTATTATAACCATCATCTGGAAGCTCAATAAAGGAATGATGTTGGGCAACTGTTACAATTTTGGTGTTCGGGGCAACACCTTCCAAAAGTTTCGCCTTTTCCTCTGCTACTCCGGTAAAGGTCAACATAATATCCATCTCCACGTTTTTGGGAAATGCTTTTGTCCTTTCCAAGTCAATGGCACTCTTACTTTTATCCAAACTATAATTCCCCTGCTTCTTCTCCTTTAATCTAATGGCAACCCCATGCACATCCTGCATTAAAAAGTCGGTCATATCAATGATAAAGCGACCGTCCTTTTCCTCTTCTATTTTAAATCCGAATAGAATGGACTTGGCAAAAGCCTGCTCAATAGATTTTTTTTCCAAGGAATTCTCTGTAATGGCCCTATACTTTAAGTTGGGCTGTACCAAAAGGAGTTTATTTCCTGCCCTTTTAAAATAGACCACCTGTTCATTGCCCAATTGGCCACGGTCCAATCCAAGATCATTGCTTCCAATGCCACTGCTCAGAGAATACACATATAAGAATTCTTTATTAAGATCCTGTACTTCCATGAACACCTTATCATTCCCTTGATCATAGTAAAAAGTGAAGAGACCTTCGAACTTCTTGAAATTTTTACTTTTTTCAGAAAATTGGGCAGACAACATGGAGGTTGCAGTCAAAAAGACCACAGCAAACTTTAATAGATATTTCATAGGAATAAAAATTGAAGTTCTAAATTTATGTAAAATGATTCAAACATTATTATCTCCTGAAAATATTATAGAAAAATCCGTGATACCGTAAAATTATACCGCCCTATCGTGCCAAAAGATAATTCTTGGGTCAATCCAAAAAAATAATGTCGCTAATTGACTAAAATAAAGTACCTTAAGTAAAATTTTACTTATGAGCTCTGAAATTAAAAAACCTATTTTCTCCTCCTACATGAACGACCCCAATCTCTTTGATGAAGTTTTTGAAGCCCAAGGGAAAACCAAAAATGTTTATCAGAAGTTGTTTGATCTTTATGGAGACCACTCAATTCAGGATTATGTCCAATTGAACAATAAGGCTAAATCCTCTTTTTTCAACCAAGGAATTACTTTTCAGGTTTATGGGGACCATGATACCAAAGAGAAAATATTTCCCTTTGACCTCTTCCCAAGAATCATAGATTCTGATGAATGGGAAATCATTGAGCGTGGAGCCATACAGAGGAGCAAGGCTTTAAATCTTTTTTTATGGGATATCTACCACGATAAAAAAATTATCAAAGACGGTATCGTTCCCTTAGATCTTATAAGCTCTTCCGCGAATTATCTTCATCAAATGATCGGTGTTGATCCCCCCGGAGGAATTTACAATCATATTTCCGGAACGGATATCATCAAACATTCCGATGGACAATATTACGTACTTGAAGACAATATAAGATGTCCATCGGGTGTCAGTTATGTCATTTGCAACCGAACAGCCCTAAAAAGGGCTTTATTTGGTGTATTTAACCATTATAAGACACATACAGTAACGAACTACGCAGAAAACTTACTTGAAATACTGGAGAGTGTTAAGCCAAAAGGGGTAGATGTCCCCAATTGCGTGGTGATAACACCTGGCATGTACAATTCTGCCTTTTACGAGCATTCCTATTTGGCGAAGGCCATGGGCGTAGAACTGGTAGAAGGCCGGGATCTGTTCGTGGAGAACGATTTTGTGTATATGAAAACCATCCGTGGACCTATCAAAGTTGATGTGATCTACAGAAGGGTAGATGACCAGTTTTTAGATCCGCTGGAATTTCGAGCAGATTCTTCTCTTGGGGTACCGGGACTGTTTGCAGCCTATTTAAAAGGCAATGTGTGTTTGGCCAATGCCCCTGGAACGGGTGTTGCTGATGATAAGGCGGTCTATACGTATATGCCACAGATCATTAAATACTATTTGAATGAAGAGCCTATCCTAAACAATGTGCATACCTATCATTGTAGCCGTCCAGATGAATTGAAATATGTACTGGAACACATTCATGAGCTGGTGGTCAAACCAGTGGACGAAGCAGGTGGATACGGAATTTCCATAGGCAATAAACTAACCAAAGAAGAGATAAAAACGGTACAGCAACAGATCAAGGAACATCCAAGAAAATATATTGCACAACCCATAATGTCATTGTCGGTACACCCAACCTATATTGACGATAGTGAGTCTTTTGAACAGCGTCATGTAGATCTTAGGACCTTTACCCTATTGGGCAATAAAAAAGAGTTTGTGCTGAAAGGTGGGCTCTCCAGGGTAGCGCTCAAAAAAGGCAACCTTGTTGTAAATTCTTCACAGGGAGGTGGATCAAAAGATACTTGGGTATTAAAAAAATAAAACTGACTTATGCTAGCAAGAGTTGCGAATAACCTGTTCTGGATGGGGCGTTACATTGAACGTGCCGAACACGTGGCCAGATATTTGAATGTAAATTATTTTTCTTCCTTGGATGCTCCCAATGAGCTGTCCCAATCAAGGCAGTTTGTGCTCAGATCCATGATGTTCTTTGTAGGTGAACCCATACACGATCATTCCGAGGAGTTAAAAGAGGGGGAAATATTATACAACATCGGACTCAATCCGGATATGTCTTACTCCATTATCAATAATGTGAAGTATGCCAGGGAAAATGCCAATAGCGCCAGGGATTTGATATCTACGGAACTCTATGAGGCCATTAACAAGTTCTATCATTTTGTCATCAATTATTGTAAGGACGATTTTACAAAAAAGGGATTGTATGATTTTACCATGAACATTGCCGAAATGACAGCCATTTTACGGGGTAAAATCAGGGGTACACTCTTACATGACGAGGTATATGCCATCATAATGTTGGGCATCAATATTGAAAGGGCCACCCAAGTAATCAGAATAATTAATGCCAAGTATAACGACGCGGTATATACCAAGGGAAATTACAGAGATAAAATAAGCAATAGCTTTGAATGGATTACCCTATTAAAATGTGTGGAATCCTATGATATGATGAGGCGATTTTACAAGAAGACCCCCAATAGCATATCCACCTTGGAGTTCCTTATCTTAAATCCTGATTGCCCCCGCTCCGTAATCAACAGCATCAATCAGGTGTACAAACATATCAAGGTCTTGGATGAATCAAAAAATCCGGATAAGAATTCTACGGCATTTTTGGTCAGTAAGGTTAAAGGGGAGTACGAGTTCAAATATGCCGAGGAAATTGAAGAGGATATGCAAAGTTTTATTGAAAACATTCTCAATAGCCTGGTACAAATAAGCCAGAAAATGGAAAAAGAGTTTTTTCACTATTGATTAACAATGCATTGGCTTACTTTTGCAGCTTCAATTCCATAGGATGTCCTTTGAATATACAGTAACCTACAAGGCCGAAAATAATTACGAGAACACCGTTGAAGATGCGGCCTGGCAATTCTTGATCGTTCCTGAAACCAATGAATCCCAAGAACTCATTGCGATTGATTTTCATAATTCATTGAATGCCAAATTTGAATATTCTATCAATGGGTTGGGGTTTCAAACTATTAGGGTTACCCCAAAACAACCCTTCCAAAATATAAATTTTAAAGGTTCCTTTACGTTGATCAAAAAATACTTGAACCCTTTTGAGAATCTGCCGGTTTTCAACAGGGCTGAAAATTATAAAGAAATACAAAGTTTAAGTTTTCAAGTAGATTTTGAGCCCTTTCTTCGTAAAACAGCGTATACTGCCCTACCCAAAAAAGCTGAAGGTATTTTTAAATTTGAAACTTCTGTAAATATCTTTGAGAACTTGCAGCAATTGAATCATTGGGTCTATAATTTTATACATTTTAAATCCGGAATTACCCATGTGGATACCAAATTGGAGGAAATTTTAGCACATAAGACTGGGGTTTGTCAGGATTTTACCCATTTATTCTGTGCTTTGGGAAGGATAAATGGTATACCTACCCGATATGTTTCCGGTTATCTTCACCAGGGAATTGGATATTTTGGAGATTCCCAGATGCATGCTTGGGCAGAATGTTATGTCCCTGAAGCTGGATGGATTGGATTTGACCCCACTAATGATCTGTTGGTCAACGAAAACCATATAAAGGTATCCCATGGAAAGGATTACAATGATTGCTCTCCTTTAAAAGGTGTAGTTTATTCTTTGGGTAAAAATGAGACCGTTCATTCGGTGGAAGTACATTCACAACAATAAATAACCTTTTCTTTTTCCTCAAGAATCAAAAAAAAGAACCCTATTTTTGGGTCAAAATATAGCATATGATAACTACAGACCATTATAAGAGTCTCATTGATCGCCTTGGTGCGTTAAGGAGGTATCTTTGACATAGATGCCAAGCTTGTCGAAATAGAAAACGAAGAAGAAAAAACACTGGAACCTAATTTTTGGGACAATCCCCAAAAAGCACAGGCACACATGAAGTTGATACAATCCAAAAAACAATGGGTTGACGATTTCAATGAGGTAAAATCCCTATTGACCGACTTGGAAGTTCTGATAGAATTCCAAAAAGAAGGTGCAATTCCAGAAGAAGAGGTTCAATTGCATTATGACAAAATTGTCGATGCTCTGGAGCATCTGGAATTCAAGAATATGCTTTCAGACGAGGGTGATGATCTCAGTGCCGTATTACAAATTACTGCAGGTGCTGGGGGAACGGAAAGTTGTGACTGGGCCGCTATGTTGATGCGCATGTATCTGATGTGGTGCGAAAAAAACGGATATAAGGTTAAGGAAGTAAACTATCAGGACGGTGATGTAGCTGGGATCAAGACGGTCACTTTGGAAATTGAGGGCGATTTTGCCTTTGGATGGTTGAAAGGAGAAAATGGTGTCCATAGATTGGTTCGTATTTCCCCTTTTGACAGCAATGCCAAAAGGCATACCTCTTTTGCTTCGGTCTATGTATACCCCCTTGCGGATGATAGCATTGAAATAGATATCAATCCGGCTGATATCTCTTGGGCCTTTGCAAGATCTGGAGGTGCTGGGGGACAAAATGTAAACAAGGTAGAGACCAAGGCCATCCTGACACACCACCCGACCGGAATTGTGGTGCACAACTCAGAAACCCGATCCCAACTGGACAATAGGGAAAATGCAATGCGATTGTTAAAATCGCAATTGTATGAAATTGAATTGCGCAAAAGGCAGGCCGCCCGTAATGAAATAGAAGCATCCAAAATGAAAATAGAATGGGGCTCGCAGATCAGAAACTATGTAATGCATCCCTATAAATTAGTGAAGGATGTTCGTACGGGAGAGGAAACAGGAAACGTGGATGCCGTTATGGACGGGCAGATCAATCCATTCCTTAAGGCCTATTTGATGATGATGGGACAAAAGGAAGAAACCAAATAGCCCTGATGTTGCTTTTTCTATTTTGGGGTGTAAGGAAATCAACAGCCTGTAGACCCTTTATTCATTACATTAAAAAAGTTGAACGGTAAAAAATGAATTATGATCAAAATATATCATAATCCTAGATGTCGAAAGTCTAGGGAAGCGTTGGAACTATTAAAAGAATCCGGCAAAGAATACGAAGTGGTCAAATACTTGGAAGAAATCCCCACCAAAGAAGAACTGAGGGAGGTATTAAACTGCCTATCCCTGAAAGCAGAAAACTTGGTTCGCAAAAATGAACCGATCTGGAAGGAAAAGTTCAAGGGCAAATTACTATCGGAAGAGGATATTATCAATGCAATGATTGCTTACCCAAAGCTAATTGAAAGACCCATTGTCATAGAGGGCGGAAAAGCCATTATCGGTAGGCCTCCGGAGCGGGTCCAAGAAATGCTCTAGATTCTATTTAATTTTTTTGTTTAACGTTTTTTTGTTATTGTTTAACAAACTTTAACGTTGATTTTTAGCCAAGCCGCTTTTGTTGAATGTGATTTAACATACATTTAACCAAAGCGGCTTAAACCTTCCAGTATTTTTGGACTCTAACCAATCATTATAGATATGAAGACCAAGAATTCACACATTTTCACAGTATTGATGCTACTTTTTTCAACCAGCTTGATCCAGGCCCAATACGGCTATGGAAACGGGTATGGAAACAATGGTTATGGCAGAAGGCAGAGCAATGTTCCCCAGGCGCAACAAGCTCCAGAAAAGGCAGAACCAATGACTGCGGAAGAAATGGTAGAATCGCAGATGCCCGCCATTGCAGAAGCCTTGGAATTGAACGAATTTGAAAAAGCAGTTGTCAGTACCACCCTTATCAAGTACATGAGGCAACGCATAGAAATTCAAATCTTGCAATTGGAGGCAGATAAAATGATGGAAGCCTATGAACGGATAAACTTGGAACAGGATGCGGAATTGAAAGCCGGACTTCCGGAGGAAAAATATCAAGCCTTCTTGGATATGAAGGAAGATGGCATAAAGAAAACGAAACGAAAAAAGAAAAAAAAGAATTAAGAATCAAATCAAGCTATGAAAAAACTAATACCACTACTACTTATTTTAACAACGGCCTTAACCTACGGCCAAAGACCACAAAGAGACACAAATCCTATTACAGTAAGTGGTACAGTTTTGGATCAGGAATATGGAGGGCCTTTGGAATATGCCACTCTAATATTGCAAAGTGTAAATAACCCAGAGAAAGTAACGGGAGGAATCACAGATATTGACGGTAAGTTTAGCGTAGAAACAGAACCTGGTTTGTACAATATTAGAGTAGAATACATTTCCTATAACACTTATCGTTTGGACAACCAGCGTCTTAATACATCCAAGAATCTGGGCACCATCAAATTGGGGATCAATGTGGAACAGTTGGAGGCTGTGGAAGTAGTCGGGGAAAGGACAACGGTAGAAGTTAGGCTCGATAAAAAAATATATAATATAGGTAAGGACATTACCACAAGTGGTGCCAGTGTTAGTGATGCTCTGAACAACGTACCTTCCGTAAGCGTAGACGTAGAAGGTGCCATAAGTCTTCGAGGTAATGAAAATGTACGGATTCTCATCAATGGTAGACCTTCTGCCCTGGCAGGGTTCGGTTCCAACGATGCCTTACGACAGTTACCCGCAGACGCAATTGAAAAGGTGGAGGTCATTACCAGTCCTTCTGCCAGATATGATGCTGAAGGGACGGCCGGTATCTTGAACATTATCCTGAAAAAGGAAAAAACCTTGGGTTTCAATGGTTCCATCAATACCAGTATTGGTTATCCGGCTGCAAGTCAGCTTAGTTCCAATATCAACCTACGTACAGACAAATTCAACATTTTTAATACGCTGGGTTTCAGTTATAGACAACCCCCCGGTGGAGGATTCGCTGATAATACATATACCAGTGGAGATTTTGATAGAATCATAGAGGATAGGGACATCGAAAGGGAAAACCTTAGTTTTAATTTCAACATTGGAATGGAATACTTTCTAACCGATAAATCTTCTATTACAGCTGGATATTTCGCAAGAATTTCAGATGGAACCGATGTCACGGAGAACCTAAGTAGACGCTTTGTAGGAACCGATATCGCCAGTAGAACAATTAGAACAGAAGAGGAGAATGAAGATGATAAAAGCAATCAAATATCATTAAATTACATAAATAACTTGGATGATGACGGTCAAAAGCTAACAGCAGACTTACAGTACTCCTTTGATACCGAAGACATTTTTACCGTGATTCAAGAAAACAATACGTTTCCCAATAACGATTTATTGGCCTTTGAAAATATTACGGAAAAGGAAAACCAGAAAGAATTTTTATTTCAAGCGGATTATGTCTTGCCTTTGGGAGATGCACAGTTTGAAGCAGGATATCGTGGAAATTTTGAAGTGACCGATAATCCTTTTAAATTGGAAACGGAAGATTTGGAGACTGGGGAATTAGTGTTAAGACAAGACAATAATTTTAAATATACCGAAAATGTTAATGCGCTTTATACCCAATATGGCAATAAGTATGGAAAATTCTCTTTTCTGGCTGGATTAAGATTAGAAAACACCCAATTAAAAGGAGAATTGACATCTTTTGATCTTGAGGCCTTACAGGAATCTATAGGAGAAGATATCGACGTTAATTTTGACAAAAACTATTTAGGTCTTTTCCCTACCTTGAACTTGATCTTTGAAATAGCAGAAAGAGAGAACATAACTCTAGGTTACAACCGTAGAATCAATAGACCAAGAGGTTGGTATATCAACCCATTTCCATCGAGGTCCAGTAGAACCAATATTTTTCAAGGAAACCCGGATTTGGACCCTGCTTTTGCCAATGCGTATGACCTTGGTTATTTAAAAAGATGGGAGAAGCTAACCTTTACCTCCTCTATTTACTATCAGAAAGAGACCAATTCTTTTGAAAGAGTTCAGGAAGAAACGGGAGAATTGACAGAAGATGGTATTAGGATTATTCGTACCGTACCTATTAACCTATCTACCAATGAAAGGATTGGTGCAGAGGCGGGCGTACTTTATAATCCAACTAAATGGCTTCGTTTAAACTATAGCTTCAATTTTTTTCAATTTTCAACCGAGGGGGCTTTCAACGGTGTGGATTATGGCGCGCAAAATACGAGCTGGTTTACCCGATTTAGTTCCAAGGTAACCTTACCCGGTAAATTAGAGTGGCAAACCAATGCCTTTTATTCCGGTCCCAGTAACAATGCCCAGACGACCAATGAAGGAATTTTTTCCCTGAATTTGGCCTTCAGTAAAGATATCATGGGTGATAAGGGTACACTTGCATTTAACGTTAGTGATCTTTTAAATTCTAGAAAAAGAAGATCTTTTACGGAGACCGACTTTTTCACCTCCAATAGTGAGTTTCAATGGAGACAAAGACAGTTTAATCTTTCGTTTGTCTACAGGTTCAATCAGCCTAAAGGAAAGCAGAATGGCAGACGAAATAACATGCCAGAAGATGAGGAAAGAGATTTTGGTGGTTCTTAATGGAAATCAGTCATCAAGACGTTCAAAGGAGGCCAAATGGCCTCCTTTTTTATATTTTGATCTCTTGGTACGGTTTGCAATAAATTGGTGCTTTTCCCAAGCTACCGAACCAGGTAACAGATAACAGACTGTAATTGTATTAAATAATAATTTGACAAGCTCTAGTCCAAATCATGAATTGAAACTGATGTCCAAAAAGCATATTGGGGGCGTAAACAAAAAAGAAGCCTTTTGGCTTCTTTTATTATTCGTTGCGTTTCGCTTTTCTGGCGTCGCGTTTTTCTTTCAAGAATTCCAACAATGAACCACCCAACCAATAAGGAATAACAAAGGTCAACAGAAAAATCATTAACCAAAATCCAATGGTAAGTATCGTTAAAAATGCTAAGAAACCTAAGTACTGGTCGAATTCAAACATGAGTGATAAATTTTAACGTTTACAAAGATACTTTGAAATAGATGAATACTACAAATCAAATTCAAAAAAAATGGAAATAAATTGGCAAAGCAGTACCTTTGTGAGAAACAAAACCACTTTAAAATGAGCTTTAGAATTGAAAAAGACACCATGGGAGAGGTTAAGGTCCCATCCGATAAATATTGGGGTGCCCAAACAGAGCGTTCCCGAAATAATTTTAAAATAGGTCCTTCGGCTTCCATGCCCTTGGATATTGTCTATGGCTTTGCATATCTTAAGAAGGCGGCTGCCTTTGCCAATCACGACCTTGGAGTCCTCTCCAAAGAAAAAAGGGACATGATAGGTGCAGTTTGTGACGAAATATTGGAAGGTAAGCACAATGATCAGTTTCCTTTGGTTATCTGGCAGACGGGTTCTGGAACACAGAGCAATATGAACGTCAATGAGGTTGTTGCCAATAGGGCACATGAGATGGCCGGTCATAAAATAGGAGAAGGAGAGAAAACCATCCAAGCAAACGATGATGTGAACAAATCTCAATCGTCCAATGATACTTTCCCAACAGGAATGCACATTGCGGCGTATAAGAAAATTGTAGAAGTCACCATCCCTGGAGTTACCCAACTTAGGGATACCCTACATAAGAAAGCACAAGAATTCAAAAATGTGGTGAAAATTGGGCGTACCCACCTTATGGATGCCACTCCCCTCACCTTGGGTCAAGAATTTTCGGGTTATGTTTCCCAATTGGACCATGGACTGAAAGCTTTGAAAAACACATTGCCGCATTTAAGCGAATTGGCATTGGGTGGTACTGCTGTAGGCACAGGACTGAACACTCCGGAGGGTTATGATGTGCTGGTGGCAGAATATATTGCCAAGTTTACCAATCTACCTTTTGTTACTGCAGAGAATAAATTTGAAGCTCTAGCTTCCCATGATGCCATTGTAGAAAGCCATGGTGCCTTAAAGCAATTGGCCGTGGCCCTGAATAAAATTGCCAATGATATTAGAATGATGGCCTCAGGACCACGTTCTGGAATTGGCGAAATCATTATCCCCGCAAATGAACCTGGAAGTTCCATTATGCCTGGGAAGGTAAATCCCACACAATGTGAGGCACTCACCATGGTCTGTGCGCAGGTAATGGGGAACGATGTAGCCATTACGGTAGGTGGAACCCAAGGGCACTACGAACTGAATGTGTTTAAGCCAATGATGGCAGCAAATATCCTGCAATCAGCAGAATTGCTGGGTGATGCCTGTGTGAGTTTTGATGAGAATTGCGCCATTGGAATAGAACCAAACCATGCTGTAATCAAACAATTACTGAACAATTCATTGATGTTGGTCACTGCATTGAATACTAAGATAGGATATTATAAAGCAGCTGAAATAGCCAATACAGCCCATAAAAATGGAACCACTTTAAAAGAAGAAGCCATAAACCTTGGTTATGTTACCGCTGAGGATTATGATGATTGGGTAAAGCCCGAGGATATGGTAGGATCCATGAAATAAATTCGCAATAGCGAACAAGCAAAATAAAAAAGGGGCAATCAAATGATTGCCCCTTTTTATTATGAATAGTGTTTACTATTTCAAGGTGAACTTGGAAGTTCCCAATAATTTTAATTTACCATCATAAACGTTTACCATGTAATTCCCTTTTTGGAAATCACCAGCGGGTTTGCTGATATAGTCACAAACATCCAATGACTTGTTCTCGTAATAGAAGTTTGTTTCTTTGCTATAGGTTACAGAAGCTCCGCTATCAACAGTTTTAGAAAAACTCTCGCCCAATACGTTTCCTTGAGGATCCAATACTTCAATATAGAATTCTCTATCACCTGCCTGTGCAATGGCATTGTTGGCCACAGTAAAACAAATCTTAAATTTATCTGTACCTCTTGCTCTTTGCGTAGAAACCATTTTACCACTAGATCTTTCTTTTACAGCATCAACAGAGAACTTTGAAAGGTTAAGTGCCGATCCTCTTTCTACAGCAGAAGCCAATTGCGTATTCTGTACTACCAATGAATCATTGAAAACAGTTTGTTTTTCCAACTCAACAAACGTACTGTCTCTCTGCATGGCCAACCTACTGTTAGACCTTGTAAGAGAATCTACTTGTTTCATTAGTTGCTCTCTTTCTTTCTTCAAAACTGTAACTTGGTTTCTAAATCTGTATAAAGCAGAAATATCACCCTTCATAGTTTTAACAGAATCTATGTACTTTGCAATTTTGTCCCTAGCGATTACCAATTCTTCGTTAGTGGCATTACTTTCCAAGATAGCTTTGTCGTATTCCGACTTTAAGCTGTTCAAATCTTCAACTACCAACTGCTTTTCTTGTTGCAAGATCTCAGTAGTCTTTTGTTTGTCTTTATAAAGACTTACGGTGTAAATAATAGTACCCAATAAAATGATACCTAGTAATCCAGCGATTACTTTTAAACTGTTATTGTTTTTTGTCTCAGTCATAATTAAATTATTAATTAACCTTAGTTGATTTTACTTTTTGTTAAAAGTTGATTGTTTGTATACGACTATATACGTCGCAATTGTTCTTTTAGATTTTTTTGTGGAAAAAAAATTTTATTCCGCACAATAAACAATTCTTAACCTTAATTTTATGCTTTCATATTATTATTGATCCTATCATGTCCTTGAAAATAATACCCTTTGAACCCAAATATGCAGTCTCCTTTAAGGAACTTAATATGGCTTGGCTGGAAAAATACTTTTATGTGGAGCCACATGATGCCGAACTGTTGGAAAATTGTGAGCAGACAATCGTTGATAAAGGAGGTTATATCTTCTTTGCCCAATATGACGGCAGCATTGTAGGGTGCTTTTCCTTGATCAAATTGGAGGACGGGATATACGAACTGGGTAAAATGGCCGTAGATCCCAACTACCAAGGACTAAGAATTGGGCAAACCTTAATGGAACATGCCTTGGGTTTTGCCAGGTCGCACAGCTGGCAAAAAATAATCCTGTATTCCAATACGAAATTGGAAAATGCCATCTATATCTATAAGAAGTACGGGTTCACAGAAATTGAATTGGAAAAAAATACCCCTTACGAGAGAAGCAACATTAAAATGGAATACCTTATAGATCGATAATCCTTATATGACTAAAAGAATTTTCGATTTAAATATTCACCTTTCCAACAGCCTGTAGAATATCTTTAGAAATAAATCGTACATTTTATGAAATCAATCTTAATTGTATTTACTGTGCTTTCATCCATCCTGTTGGGATGTAAGGAAAAATCTAAGGAAATGTCCAGCCAACCAGCTCTTAACGAAACCTCGGTGGCAAAAACGGTTCAGGCGGATCTGAAAATTATTCCTATAGCGCATGCCACCACTGTTCTTGAATGGGACAATCTAACCATTTATGTTGATCCAGTTGGCGGTGTCACTGCCTTTGAAGGACAGAAGCAACCCGACCTCATTTTAATTACCGATATTCACGGAGATCATTTTAGCCTAGAAACGCTTCAAGAACTGAATACAGAGAAAGCAAAAATTGTTGTTCCCCAGGCTGTAGCCGATAAAATGCCCGAAGAATTCGCAACACAATTGGATGTTTTGAACAATGGGCAATCCAAGGAACGCTATGGCATCACCATAGAAGCTATTCCCATGTATAACTTAAGGAAAGAAGCACTTCAGATGCACCCCAAAGGCAGAGGAAATGGCTATATCTTGAACATGGATGGCAAGCGTCTTTACTTTTCAGGAGATACAGAGGATATTCCTGAAATGAGATCCTTGGAGAATATTGATATGGCCTTTATATGCATGAATCTACCCTATACGATGACCGTGGAAAGTGCCGCCGATGCTGTCCTGGCATTTAAACCCAAAGCGGTTTACCCCTACCATTACAGGGGAAATCCAAATGTAAGTGACGTCTCTGCCTTTAAAGCCTTAGTAGAAAAAGGTAACTCAGACATCCAAGTAATTCAGTTGGACTGGTATCCTTCAGAGACTTATTAAAACAAAAAAAATCCCGTTGTGCAACGGGATTTTTTTATCTTGATATGGATCGTTATCTAGCGGATCAATTTTTTATACTTGATACGTTTTGGCATAATATCACCACCCAAACGTTTTTTCTTGTTTTCCTCATAATCAGAGAAAGATCCTTCAAAGAAGTATACTTGTGAATTCCCTTCAAACGCTAAAATATGTGTACAGATCCTATCCAAAAACCATCTATCGTGAGAAATGACCACTGCACAGCCAGCAAAATTCTCAAGACCTTCTTCCAAAGCTCTCAAGGTATTTACATCCAAGTCGTTCGTAGGCTCATCCAATAACAATACGTTTCCTTCTTCTTTTAAGGTCATGGCCAAATGCAGCCTGTTACGCTCACCACCGGAGAGCATATTTACTTTTTTGTTCTGCTCGCTGCCAGAAAAGTTGAACCTGCTCAAATAAGCCCTGGAATTTACTTGTCTTCCCCCCATCATGATTAGCTCCTGCTCATCACTAAAGTTTTGCCAAATAGTCTTTTCAGGATTAATATTGGAATGGCTCTGATCTACATAAGCAATCTTTGCCGTGTCTCCCACCACAAACTCACCACTATCGGGATTCTCTTCTCCCATGATCATTCTAAAAATGGTGGTCTTACCAGCACCGTTAGGTCCTATAACACCAACAATTCCCGCTTGTGGTAATTTGAAATTTAAATCCTCATATAATAATTTGTCACCATAGGCCTTGCTAACTCCAATGGCCTCAATAACATTGGTTCCCAATCTTGGACCATTGGGGATATAAATTTCCAAGTTTTCGTCCAATTGTTTCTGGTCTTGGCTCAGTAATTTATCATAATTTTTTAAACGTGCCTTTTGTTTGGTCTGTCTTCCCTTTGCTCCTTGACGTACCCACTCCAGCTCACGCTCCAATGTTTTTTGTCTTTTGGAGGCCACCTTGCTCTCATCGGCCATACGCTTCGACTTCTGATCTAACCAAGATGAGT
Organism: Sediminicola sp. 1XM1-17; assembly: GCF_037203765.1. Lineage (NCBI taxonomy): Bacteria > Pseudomonadati > Bacteroidota > Flavobacteriia > Flavobacteriales > Flavobacteriaceae > Sediminicola > Sediminicola sp. 1XM1-17. The sequence continues at coordinate 407,122 of NZ_JBBCAS010000002.1, forward strand.
AATTCCCTTTCCAAGGAATACCTTCACCTCTATCCAATTCCAAGATCCATCCCGCAACGTTGTCTAGGAAATATCTATCGTGTGTCACGGCAATTACAGTTCCCTTGTATTGAGCCAAGTGATGCTCCAACCAATGTACGGACTCTGCATCCAAGTGGTTAGTGGGCTCATCCAAAAGCAATATTTCTGGCTCTTGCAACAAGAGCCTACATAGTGCCACTCGTCTTCTTTCCCCTCCGGAAAGAACGGAAATCTTTTTGTCGGGCTCGGGCGTGCGCAAGGCATCCATGGCTATTTCCAATTTGGTGTCCAATTCCCAAGCATCAGTGGCATCTATCTTATCCTGTAACTCAGCCTGTTTATCCATCAGTTTTTGCATCTTATCCGCATCCTCATAAACTTCAGGAAGACCAAACATATCGTTGATCTTATTGTATTCGTCCAAAATAGCCACCGTATCGGCAACACCTTCTTTAACGATCTCCAATACCGTTTTGGATTCATCGAGCTGTGGCTCTTGCTCCAAATAACCCACCTTATAACCGGGAGAGAATACTACATCACCTTGAAAATTCTTATCTACCCCGGCAATAATCTTTAATAACGTAGACTTACCAGATCCGTTAAGACCCAAGATTCCAATCTTAGCTCCATAGAAAAAGCTTAGATAAATATTTTTTAATACCGGAGTATTGGCTGTCTTATAGGTTTTGGTAACCCCAGACATGGAAAAAATGACTTTCTTATCGTCAGACATAAAATAATATAATTAAAATTGATGATTTGGCTCAGTTATACCCTGCCCTTTAAGGCATTGAACACCCAAGCTATAGCAAAAAAACCAATACCAACTGCTGCAAAACCCCATCCTGCAATATCCTTATATCTAAAAGCCCCAAGCGCAATCAATGAAAGGCCTACAATGATCATTATAAAGGTCGCCCACGCAAGCACGGTATTCTTGTTCATTCCCATATTCTGTTAGTTTTTTTTGGTACCGACAAATATCGTAAATTTTAAAAGATTTAATAAATGAAAAGAAAAAACTTTAGCCCTCAGATGGAAAGGCAATACCTGTTTGTTCCCTTATGTGGTCCATGATCTCCATCAATTCCAAACTATTTTTATGGGACCACAGGTTACTTTCCAGTTTTCCGGAAGCCAAGCAAGTATTGACCTCTTCAATTTCATAGCTATAACCCTTACCAATGGTAGGTTCCGTTATATTGTCTTTCTCTCCCTTTCTTTCAAAAGTAAAACCATTGGTTTCGTGCCATCTTGGGTGAATATAAATGGAACCATCAGTCCCTGTGATCTTGGCCTTCATTTCGGAATTACTGGTTAGACCAGAGTAGAGCATGGCTTGTGCCTTATCGTACTCGAAGATCAAAGAAGTCTGAATTTCCGCACCAGTATGGTGAAATTTCGAGGATGCGAGTATCCTATGAGGTTTTCCCAGCATTAGGTAGGCCAAAAATATGGGATAAATACCTATGTCCAATAGAGACCCCCCTGCAAGGGCAGGATTCAACAAACGCCCCTCTTCCTCCCTGTCCAGAGCATAAAAGGCGAAATCTGCCTGCAGGTAACTTATATCACCTATTTTTTTTGCATCCACCATTTCCTTGATTTTTCTAATGGACGGGTTGAACCTAGTCCATAGGGCTTCCATCAAAAACACCTTGTTTTTATGGGCAGCTTCCACCATTTTCATCACTTCTGCCTTATTGATCCCCATTGGTTTTTCACAGAGAACATGTTTTCCATGCTCCATAGCCGCTATGGCCAAAGCTGCATGATAGGTATGGGGAGTGGCAATATAAATGATATCGACTTCCGAAGCATTGAATAGCTCTTCATAACTGCCATAGGCATAGGCTGCATCATATTCTTTGGCAAATTCGGAAGCTCTATCCAAATTTCTTGAGGCCACCGCTACCAATTTTGAACTTTTGGTCAGCCTAAGATCTTTGGCAAAACTATGGGCTATTCGTCCAGGGCCCAAGATACCCCATCGTATTTTGTTTTCCATTTTCAACTTAAGTTTTGTCAAAGTTAATCAATATAACTCCTTATCTTTATGCCACAAAAAGAAACTATTTCAAGGAATGGACATTAACTTCAACAAGAACGAAGACCATAATAAATTACTACTATCAACCTTAAAACAACGCTTGGCCAAAGTTCATTTGGGTGGTGGAAAAGGCAGAATCGAAAAACAGCACGAGCAGGGAAAAATGACCGCTAGGGAGCGCATTGATTATTTGTTGGACAAGGGCAAAAAATCTATTGAAATAGGGGCTTTTGCCGGAGAAGGAATGTATTCGGAACACGGTGGGTGTCCTTCTGGTGGTGTGGTAATCAAAATTGGATATGTAAAGGGCAAACAATGCATCGTGGTAGCCAATGACGCTACAGTGAAGGCCGGTGCTTGGTTTCCGATAACCGGAAAGAAAAACCTAAGGGCACAGGAAATTGCCATAGAAAACCGATTGCCCATCATTTACCTTGTGGACAGTGCCGGTGTTTACCTTCCCATGCAGGACGAAATATTTCCCGATAAGGAACATTTTGGACGCATATTTAGAAATAATGCGGTCATGAGCAGTTTGGGGATCACCCAGATAGCTGCCGTTATGGGCAGTTGCGTTGCGGGAGGTGCCTATTTGCCCATCATGAGTGATGAAGCACTGATTGTGGATAAGACAGGTAGCATATTTTTGGCAGGAAGTTACCTAGTAAAAGCTGCCATTGGCGAAAGTATAGACAATGAAACCTTGGGTGGGGCAACCACGCATTGTGAAATAAGTGGCGTTACGGATTACAAAGCCAAGGACGACAAGGACGCCCTAGATACCATTAAAAACATTATTGATAAAATTGGAGATTTTGATAAAGCCGGCTATAATAGAACAGCGTCCAAAAAACCAATCAAAAAACAAGAGGACATCTACGGAATTTTGCCTGCTTCCCGTTCCGATCAATATGACATGTTGGAAATCATTGAAAGATTGGTGGACGATTCTGAATTTGAACAGTATAAGGAAAGATACGGCAAGACAATTTTAACAGGGTATGCCCGTATAGATGGTTGGGCCGTTGGAATAGTTGCCAATCAAAGGAAGGTGGTAAAGACTACCAAAGGCGAAATGCAATTTGGCGGGGTCATTTATTCGGATTCAGCAGACAAGGCTACCCGATTTATTGCCAACTGTAACCAAAAGAAAATCCCATTGGTATTCTTACAAGATGTAACCGGTTTTATGGTAGGCAGCAAAAGTGAGCATGGAGGTATTATAAAAGATGGTGCCAAAATGGTGAATGCCGTCAGTAATTCTGTAGTACCCAAATTCACCATAGTTATTGGTAATAGTTATGGTGCAGGTAATTACGCCATGTGTGGAAAGGCTTTTGACCCAAGGTTTATTGTAGCCTGGCCCAGTGCAGAATTGGCTGTAATGAGTGGGAATTCTGCTGCCAAAGTGTTATTGCAAATAGAAAAAGCCTCTTTAAAAAAGAAGGGGGAAACTATAACTGAAAAGAAGGAAGCTGAGCTTTTCGCTAAAATCAAAGACCGGTACGATGACCAGGTGTCTCCATATTATGCCGCTGCTAGGATATGGACAGATGCCGTAATAGATCCATTGGAGACCCGAAATTGGATTTCCTTGGGTATTGAGGCCGCCAATCACGCCCCGATAGAAAAGAAATTTAATTTAGGGGTCCTACAGGTTTAATTTTGTTATATCGCTTATTTTCAGTAATTTAATAGGAGTAATTTTAATCTTTTCAATCATGGGAACTATTAAAACACTCAACAAGTGGGCGAATAAGCATACCTATTACCCTCTTGACCTATTGCGTATTGCTCTAGGTCTTTTTCTCTTTGTGAAAGGTTTGTATTTCATTGGCAATACCCAAATGATTTTGGAACTCATTGCTCCTTTAAAAGGATTTGCAGGTAGTATGTTAGCGGTTCATTACGTGGCGCCGGCACATCTAATAGGAGGACTACTCATCGTTTTCGGATTGTATACCCGATGGGCCGTTCTTACCCAGCTGCCCATAATTATTGGAGCCGTCCTTATTAATTTTATAGGCGAGATGAATACTACCAATTTAATATTGGCCATTACCGTTCTAATTGTTTGTGTATTCTTCCTTTTTTATGGATCCGGAAAACATTCAACGGATTATTACCTAAAAATGGAATCTTGATCTTTCGTTACAACGTGGGTATATTTTTATCAGCACTATAGAATGGCAAAGTCATGCTATTCCACGATTATCGTTGCCACATTTAATTTTTGTAGCGGTTCGGTGAAATTGACCATAACCTCTTTTTTTGATTGTTCCGGAGTTCCAAAATTTTCATAGATACTACATTTTAAAGTAAAAATTTCGGGAGTACTGTCCCCGTTACTTCCTAAATACGTAGCATTAAATATCCATTTCCCGCTAACATCCCCATAGAATTCAAATTCCTCACTTGTATATCCATGCTCAATTTCATCTTGGATTCTTTCCGATTTGGATGCATAGCTATGGTCCCAATCAAAGAATCTATTATCAGGATTTACAAACTGTAATTCAAAGTCGGCCTTGGGCGTATTCCACTCAAAAACCAATCTCACATTATATTTTAAATTTTGGAAATATTTTGGATCTACTTTAGTGGTATTCAGTTTATCTTGATGAAGAAAAAGGATGTTCCTTATTTCGCGATCCAGTGTTTTTGATAACTGTTCATTGTTGAAAGAGACATTGCGCTTGGCCAGAGCCAACAATTGATCCAATGCCTGTTGCGACTTCCCTTGGTCTGCAAGAGCCAAAGCAATATCAAGATTGGATTGGACCATCTTAGGATCTAAAACCAAAATCCTTTCGTTGATCTGGACAACTTCCTTGTATGCCCCAATGGAAGACAGGGCCAAAGCGGCCGATTTTAACTTGGGAATATCATTGGGGAACAATTCTACCATATTGGATAAAGCCCTCACGGCAATCTCAGGCTCGCTAGCCTTAAAATAATTAAAGGCGTCCATATAGAACTGAACACTGCTGCCATTAAAATTTCGCAACGCTATATAGGTCTCATAAGCTTCATTTGGTGATGAAGATTTTTGCAAAGATTTCAAAACAGCGGTATACGTGGTTTCTATCTGATCAATATCCTCCACGTAAACATTGTTCTTTAGCCTTGCCATATCTTGTTTTTGACCTTTAACAACTGGTGCCTTTGAGCTCTTGGTAGTGATCAAGATTACTCCATTGGCACCTAAGGTCCCATATTTTGTCGTAGCCGCCATGCCTTTTAAGACTGTGATATCCGCTATGTTGTCAGGATTCAAAAATCCAAAATTTGCCAATGGGGAAGAGCCGTTGGAATTGGATTGTTGTTGTGGCACCCCATCAATAACGATGAGACCATAGTTGTTCAATAACATGGAATTATCAGTACGCATTTTCACTTGGCTGATATCCTGGTTCTGCTTAACCTCTACACCTGAAAATTTATTCTGGACAGATTGTGATACATTGGTTTGTATTGGAGTAATATCCTCCTCCCCTATGGATTGTACTGCCACACCTACCCTATCTTCGTCTATCTCACCAGAAGCAGTCCTCACTGTTCTATCTTCCTTGTTATTCCTAGTATTTTCTGTCACAACAACCTCTTCCAAATTTATTCCCAGCGATCTTGGTTCATTTGCTTTAGCTGGTTCAGAATTGGATGCTTTAGGGGAGCCTGTTACATCCTCCTTTGCTTCCAAAACCCCATAATCGAATATCCTGGCCTTATTGGCCACCAACAGTTTGTTAAGTCCAAATTGATCTTTATTGGGGCTACTGTTTATAATAAAGGTCTTAACTCCAAAATTTGGAACGGTACCGGCCATATTCTGGTTACCATCTGTAAAGAGCAATAAATCGGTGTGATGTAAGGAGATAACTTGTTCCAGTGCCCCATAATTGGTAGCACCATCATAGATTACCTTATTCAGTTTCTCTTTGAGGGCCGTCCAGTTTCCGTTGCTGATCTGAATTTCTTGGTTTTCGATAACGGCATTGCTGAAGATTACCAAGTTTACCTTGGCTTCCTGGTTGACCTTGAAGTAATTTTCCAGAAATTTAAGATCATTTTCAATGGACCTATTTGCCATGGATAGGGACGCATCCCAACCTACCATTACATATTTTTCATTTTGAGCATGGACAGTTCCGCAGATGACAAGGAGCCAGAAACAGCATAAAAATCTTTTAAATCCCATAAAAGTTAAATTAATTTCCCTGATGACCCTTTATCCGTGGGATCAACAATAACTCGGTCTGCCTTCCGTTCACATATCTAAATCCGTCCTCACCATAAAAACCTGCCTCCTCCAACATTATTCGGATATCCCTATTCCACTCAGGAATTGTTATTGTAGTATTCAATTCTATGGCATACACCGTATTTGGATTTAATGGATAATTCTCACCATCATCTTTCATCACCCCGCCCTGTGAATCCCACATGCCAATGGTAGTACCTGCTGAATGTCCGTACATACCCAATGGATGGGTATAAATAGACGGCCTCAATCCAGCGGCTTTGGCCTCCGACAGGGATTTCGCCAAGATTTCATTTCCTGTACGGCCGGCAATCATATTCTTTGTCAAAAAATCTTGTACCCTATTCCCATCTTTTAACCCATTGACCAAAAATGCGGGAGCCTCTTTTTCCCCAGGCTTCAGGACATAGGCCAATTCCTGGCAATCGGTGTTGAGACGCAAATAGGTAATTCCAAAATCGCAATGCAATAAATCTCCCGGAAGGATCACCATATCCTCTGGCCTTCCAGAAAAAGAATATAGGTGGGATACCAATTCATCACTGGTTCTTTGGATATCTACGGTAGGGTGAAACCATGTCTCAAGGCCCAAATCGGTTACTTTTTGTCTCATCCACCATTCAACCTCAGTTGTGGTGGTCACTCCCGGTGTAATTACTTTTTCAGAAAAGGCTTCCGCTATGATATCATGGGTAATATCAACCAACTGATTATAGATAACCATTTCCCTTTCCGTCCTTGTCTCAATCCATCCTACGGCCAATTTTTCTGCTGAAGTCACGCTGGACAGGTATTTTTTGGGAAGGTTGGCCATAAACTCATCATAATCGGTTTTGTCCAAGCCATCGGCTATGTTATGGTCCTTTGAATAATTGAGTCCAATTTTGGATGGCTTCCTTTCTTCGATCAATTGTATCAATCGCTTCCATTGATCTGGTTCTTTTTCCTTGTCCCATGCAGATGAAATGCTCTCCCCTACGTTATAACGGGCCACTGCAAGTTTTTCGATCGTATTGTTGGACTTGTTTCTGTAAAACATAAGAATGGTCCGCCTCCTTGCATTCAGCCAAGTGGCGGGCAACATGGTTTTAATTACGGGGTCCTCATTGTATTCCCTTGAGATGACAATCCACATATCAATACCTGTTTTATCCATTAAGGTTGGCAACAAGACATTGAAACGGTCCTCCATTATTTCATCTACAACTTTGGCCCTTTCCACCTCTGGTAATATTTGTTGGGCATTGGAGGCGATGTTAAAAAATAATAAAAGGATTAAAATGGTAGTTCTCATTGGATTGTTTGGTTTTAATTTGGTTTTAGTAATACCGTGAATTTATACTGTGGCTAGTTCAATGGTTCTATTTCTATCTAGTTTACCGTTTCCGGTTTCAGCAAATTTGGCTACGGACACCATTTTCTTTGGAATTTCAAAATTCTGGAGGGATCCCTTATTTTTTAATTCCTCCAAAAAGTTGTTGGCCACGCCGTTCCCTTCTACGAATAGCACCAATTTTTCCCCTAGGACTTCATCGGGCATTCCGGTTACAAAAAATCTTGTGGAGAGGTATGATGACAATTTACTTTCAATTTCTTCCGGGATCAGCTTGACTCCTCCTGAATTGATGATGTTATCATAGCGACCCAGCCATTTAAATTCATGGTCATCTATAATTTCCACCAGATCATTCGTGACTACAGCCTCCTCTGACAGTAAGGGTGCATCTATGACCAGACATCCCCTTTCATCGGCATGTATTTTTATATCTGGAAGTACTTTAAAGTTACGATCGCTCTTATCTGGGTTTTGACTAACTTTTTTTATGGCGACATGGCTAACGGTTTCCGTCATACCATAGGTCTCATAAATGTCATTATCCAAAGCTTGGATTTTGTCTCTAAGCTGCATGGACAATGGGGCTCCCCCGACAATCAAAGTTTTGATCTGATCTACTTGGTCCAATGAATTTTCCAATTGTAAAGGGACCATGGCCCCAAATTTATACGATTTGGAAATACCGGCCAATGGCGTTGCTGTGGGCTCCACATAGTCTAACCTTAACCCAAGTACCATGGCTCTGACCAGCATCATTTTACCCGCAATATAGGACGCGGGCAAACAATGAATCACGGCGTCCCCGGCTTCCAAACCAAAAAACTCTGCGGTTCCCAAAGCCGAATTTATCATATGCTCTTTTCTAAGGAGTACCGTTTTGGGCATTCCCGTAGAACCGGATGTTTTTACGCTGATGGTGGGCTTATCATTCAGCCAATCCAATAGGAAATCTCCGAATGGATTTTCAAAAGGGACTCCTTCTTTTATCAAACAATATCCAATTTCCCTTAATTCCGCTGCATTACAGGAGATACCATTTATTTTAAACTTTGGATGAACTTCATTATAATTGGTTACCATTGTTTCCATAACATTTAGCTGATTGATTTTTCTACTTGTAATTTTCCTATTAATCTTTCTTTCCAGTTTTTCCATCCATATTTCTTCGAAAAAATATAAAGAACGGTTGGATATATTACCAATACCGGGATAAAAACGTCCCAGCCCAATTGGGGCTGCGAAATATCCCTATAAATTGAATCGGTTTGAAAGGCTGTCCAATCGGCCGTCACCAAAAGGGCCGTCGTCAAATTATTGGCGGCATGAAAGCCCAATGCAAGTTCCAAACCTTCGTCCATTAATGTCATGATCCCCAAAAAGAACCCTGTTCCTATATAATACACCATTATGCCATAACCCAATTTTTCCACTTCGGGGTTTCCCAAATGCAAAAGTCCGAAGACAAGGGAGGTAATAACCAAGGGCAGCCACCGGTTTTTAACCAAAATGCCAATGCCCTGCATCAAATACCCTCGCATCAAATATTCTTCACAACTGGTCTGTACAGGGATCAATATCCCACCGATGACCAAAAGATATAAAAAAGGTTCCAGTTTAAAATTAAAAATATAATCCTCCGGTGAAAATGCTATGTCGACCCCAACCATAATAATGGAAATGATCGCCCAAAGAAAAAAAGCAAAACCGATCCTATTCCAGTCCACCTTTATTCGAGAAGTGGTCAAATCGATAATTTTTTGATTGTGTACAAGCTTTGCTGTCAACAAGGTCGCCAACAGTCCAAATGCGAAGGACAATAGCATTAGAAACAAAAAAAGATTGGTACCCAATAAGGCAGACATCCCCGGGATATCTACTGGCATATTGCCTTGCCCTACCGATTTTACAATAAGGGTTGCGACCAACGGAAGCATCCCTATAATTTGCCAACCAAAAAAAATGATAATAATACCCACTACATAACGCCAACCTTCATGAAGGCCTTTATAAGCCTGTTCTATGTACATATCTGCTCAATTTTATTCATATCCCAAGTTTCATTTTTTTGGTAATATATCTTACCGTTTTCAACCTTTAAAGGCGATTTTATATTATTGGTGTACAAGCTTCCCGTTCCTAAACCTTGGGGGAGATCATTTTGCAAGGTAGCAGTCCATTGGGCTATGGCATTTAATCCAATATTACTCTCCAAGGCACTGGTGACCCACCAGCCGATATGGTATTTTTCAGCAATATCTATCCATTCCGAACTACCTCGGAACCCTCCTACCAAACTAGGTTTTAAAATGATGTAATGTGGCCGTATCGCTTTTAGCAATTTTTCTTTTTCTTTCAAGGAGGTCACTCCTATCAATTCCTCATCCAAGGCTATGGGCAATGGGGAATTGGCACATAATTCCATCATTTCAGAACTATGGCCCTGTTTTATGGGTTGTTCAATGGAATGAAGGTCGTATTGTGAGAGAATTTTAAGTTTCTCCATGGCCTCCTCCATCTTAAAGGCACCATTGGCATCTACACGAAGTTCTATTTGGTTCTTATTGTACTTTTTACGAATGGAAGATAATAAGGATATCTCAGTATCGAAATCTATGGCCCCAATTTTCATTTTAATGCAATTGAAACCCTCGGCCAATTTTTGTTGTATCTGTTCGAGCATAAAACCTTCATCGCCCATCCAGACCAAGCCATTGATAGCAATGGGCCTCGCCTCTTTGGTAAAGGGAGAGGGGAAAAGTTCAAAAGGCTCCTTGGATTCATAAGAGACAAACGCCTGTTCGATCCCAAATTGGATACTTGGAAAATCCGCTAGCTGGCTCCATAGTTTTTTACTTCCCAAATGAATGTTGTCGCAGGTCCATTTTAACTTAGCCTCATAGTCGGGAACATCATCAATACTCAACCCTCTCAGTATTCCACATTCCCCAATACCAAAACGATCCCCATCTTTAATGACAAGGAACCAAGTCTCTTTTTGGTGAAGCACCCCACGGGAAGTTCCACTTGGTCTTTTGAAGTCCAAGATGTATTTTTTGTACTCGGCTTTAATCATATGGAACCAAATTTAACTATATTTTGAATGATTAAAACAAAGAAATGAAAAGGATTGGGGATAAAACAATTTGGATTACCGGAGCGTCTTCGGGAATTGGGGAAGCACTTACTTACGAACTATCCAAATTGGGCTGTTCGCTGGTGATATCTTCTAGGAATGAAGCACAACTAAGGACCATTAAAAATAAATGCACCTATCCGGAGCAAGTCCATATGCTGTGCTTGGAACTGGATGATTACCAAGGAATGGATGATGTAGTTCTAAAAGCTATTTCCTTTTACGGTCAAATAGACATCCTGATCAACAATGCCGGAATCAGCCAACGTTCCTTGATCGCCAATACCGATATAGAAGTTTATAAAAAACTTATGGATACCAATTATCTGGGTACCGTAGCTTTGACAAAGGCCATTCTGCCCCACTTCATAAAACAAGGGAAGGGGCAATTTGTCACCGTGACCAGTGTAATGGGAAAGTTTGGATCTCCATACCGTTCTGGTTATTGTGCGGCCAAACATGCCCTTCACGGCTTTTTTGATGTCCTGCGCATGGAACACGAAAAAGACGGTATTTTGGTTACCCTTATATGCCCTGGTTTTGTAAATACCAATATTGCCAAAAATGCCCTGACCGGAAGTGGTCTAAAGCAATTGAGTAATGATCATGCCACTGTAAATGGATTGGACCCTACTGTTTTTGCCATCAAGATGATCCAAGCTATAAGGGAACAAAAATTTGAGGCCTATATTGGGAAAAAGGAAATCTTAGGCGTATACCTTAAACGATTCCTCCCTAAGTTGCTCCACAGGGTGGTTTTAAAAAGCGAGGTCAGGTAATTAAATGTTGATATAATCCCCAATTTCCAGCAGGTGTAATTTTTTACCTGAGTCACCAAACTTTTTCAGTGCCAATTCGTGGTCTATCTCAATATATCCAAAAGTATCAAAGTGATAGCCCAAGATAGTATCACAGGCTACAAAGTCAGACGCCAAAACGGCATCATCCACGCCCATGGTAAAGTTGTCCCCTATGGGCAATACGGCCAAATCCAGTTTAGTGGTAAGCGGAATCAATTTCATATCCATGGTCAGGGCCGTGTCCCCAGCGATGTAAATATTTTTTTCATGGTCAGAAAGAACAAATCCCCCAGGTTGTCCACCATAAGATCCGTCTGGAAAAGAAGAGGTATGGATGGCATTGACATACTTAAGTATCCCAAAATCAAAATTCCATTGTCCTCCATGATTCATGGGATGTGCTTTAAATCCTTTCTCCTGATAGTGAACGGCAATTTCATAGTTGCTGACAATGGTGGCTCCAGAAGTCTTTGCAATGGCCTCCACATCCAATATATGGTCTTGATGCGCATGGGTAACCAAGATATAATCCGGATTTAAGTCCTTGACCTTAATCTTTTCTTTCGCTTTTTCATTGCCCGAAATAAATGGGTCTACCAATAAGGTTTTACCACCTGTCTCTATGAGTAACGTTGCATGCCCTAAAAAAGTAATTTTCATGATTCTGGATTTTTGATTCAAATTTATTTAAAATTGAACCAAAAACGGACTCCATCGGCAGTTTTGTCGATATTCAAGGTAGATTGAAGCTGATTCACCAAACGGTTCATCAAACGAATACCCATTGAGGCGCTGGTACGCTCGTCCGTATCTTCTGGTAAGCCAATACCATTATCGGTATATTCAAAATATCCCTGTTCCCCATTTTTACGAAGATGTATATAGATTTTTCCATTTTCATCATCCGTAGGGAATGCATATTTAAAGGAATTGGAGACAAGTTCATTGAGTATCAATCCAAATGGAATGGCCCTATCTATATCCAGTTCTGTACCTTCAGCATCAATGGTAATGTTAATATTATGTCCTCCTTTTTTATAGACCGATTGGATACTATTGATCAAACTTTCAATATAGCCCTGCATTTCAATAACCGAAAGGTCATCGTTCTGATACAATTTTTGATGGATCAGGGCCATGGCCTTAACCCTGCTCTTGCCTTCTTCCAGTGCTTCTATAGCAGCCTTGCTCCTGGTATTTTTGGTCTGGAGGCTCAATAGACTGGATACCATTTGAAGATTGTTCTTCACCCTATGGTGAATTTCTTTAAGGAGTGAATCTTTTTCCACCAAAGAGGCCTCAATGATATACTTCTGTTCGGCAATCAAACGCTGGGTCTTTATACTCTTCAAATAAGCATAAACCAATCCGGCAAAACCCAATAGGGTAAATATTAAAGAGATAAAAACTAGACTGATACGTTCGTCTTTGGCTTGTAGATCTAGACGGGATTTTTCCAACGCCAATTTCTGTTCCTGCATTTGGTTCCTGCTGTTCTCCAAATCCTGGCTGGTCAATGCGGCCAATTGCTGGGTGCGCAATGCAGATTCATAAACATTTATTGAATCCCTGATTCGAACATTTTTCTTTAGATAGAAAGCGGCATTTCTATAATCCTGAATTTTATCGTAATAGGTAGCCAAGGCCCTATTCTTTTTCAAGATATTGTCAATTTTTCTTGGCTGGAGATCTGCTTTAAGATACTGTCTGGCCTTTTCGTAATTACCCAACTGAAGGTGGCATTCTGCCAGTTCCAGCGTGTTCTCCACTACATCGGAAGAGAATTTTCCTTTATTGAATTCTTTTATGGTAATAATACTGCCCTCAAGCCATGGAATCGCTTCCTTATATTGTCTTAATTGTGCATAGCACCTACCAATATTTCCCTCAATGATACCTTTCAAATAATTGGCCTCAATAATTTCCCTTTCCGTTCTAATATTGGTAATGTCATTCAAGAAAATATCTATGTGTCCTTTGGCCTCCTTGAATTTTGATAGTGCTACGGAAGAGGAGTTATCCAAGCGCAGATAATTCCCAATGTTATTGTGGTATTTTGCCAAGGAATAGTGGTCATCCTCACTAATGGTCTTCATGACTTCCATGATATAGTCCTGCATGGCCTTTCTTGGAAGGCCCAGATTGGCATAAATATCATAGGTGGCAACATTTTTACTCAAGCCTATCGCCTTCTTCTCCTTACGGATTTCCAATTGTTTGTCATACATCTGAAGGCGGGCATAATTGTAATCCATCAGATCTAACAGGATCTTTTTCGTATTGAGATCCAAACTACTTTTATTCTTATAAAGCTCATTGGCAATAGCCACACTTTTATCATAATCACCTAGATCGTGATAGATTTGGGACTGCATTATTTTGAACTTCCTGATACTGATGGAATCCTTGTCCTTTTCAGCCTTTACCAAATCCACTTGAACGGCATCCAACCAATCATAAGCAGAATTTTCATTGTACCTGTTGGGAGAATCAAAGAAGTAGTTGAACTTATCAGTAGCACCTTCCTTGATCTTGAACTTTCTTAAGGTGCTGTCCTCCTTCGAAACGGATTGTGCATGTAAAACACCCGTAGCCAAGTGAAACGCAATTAAAAATCCAAATATGTTGATAAGCAACCTAACCATAATTTGCCAAGGAATAAAATTCATTAAATTTTTCAAAGGTACCATCCCTTTGATACTTGTAAAATAAGTCGTTTGAAACGGACAGACGATTCATATTTCAAAAATAACATTATAAAATGTCAACGATGAAATTTTGTTGTCAATAGATTTGATAATGTGGCCAGTTTTTGTCCTCCACAATGCAACAAACGTCACCTTTTCATTTGCCAAAAAGCAGCAGTAAAATTAAGTTCAAGAATAAACCTGTCTCTTATGGCAGCCTTATTTTTTAAGGCAACCATAATAACTAAAAAGGCCGTACATCAGATGCACAGCCTTTTAGGAACACTATATATGAAAATGATAAGATTTGGGTCTCTTTCAATTACACTTCAAAGATATGTGCATCTTAGGTATTTGCCATACTATTGTTGTATAACCGCCCAGAAATGTTGTGAAATGCAACATTTAATTTTAAGGGTGTATTTCATCGATAAAATAAACCCTTTTTGTAGAAAAATATAGCTTGGATTTCACAAAGTGATCAAAATCAAAAAACCATTCCCAGCAGATACTGAGAATGGTTTTATGACTTACTGGAATAAAATTTACGAGTTCATCGCCGAAATAATGAACTCCTTGAATTCTTTGGATATAGGTATTAATGTATTATTGATCATGATATCCTTTGAATTGATGGCATCAATATGATCCACATTGACGATATATGATTTATGGGCCCTATAAAATTTATTCTGGGGCAATTTCTCCAGGTAATCCTTTAATGGTGATCTGACCAAAAATTTCTTATCCGCTGTGTTCACTTCCAAGTAAACGTTATCCGCTTTAATGAATTGGATGTCGCCAAATTGTATCCTGTAATACAAATGTTGTTTTTTAACGAAGATAGAATCTTTCAGTACTGAATTGGACATGAGCTTCTCATCCTCATCATTGGAGTTATCACTATCTCCTTTTTCAGAATAATTGAAACTGGAAAGTGCTATTTCGATGGAAGTGTAAAGATCCTGCTGTTCAAATGGCTTCACCAAATACCCGTTGGGCTTCACCGTCTTGGCATTTTCTACCGTGGCCCTATCCGAGTTGGAAGTCACAAAAATGAAGGGAATATTATAGTTGTCCCTGATGTGTTTTCCAAGATCTATTCCCGTCTTGTCCGAAGCTAGAATGATATCAATTAGGACCAGGTCTACCTGATTGTTTTTAAGTACTTCCACTGCCTGTTCATAGACAATCACATTGTCTACTATCTCATAGCCAATCTCCTCTAACATCGATTGCATATCATCAGCGATGATGACGTTATCCTCTACTATAAGAATCTTAATTGGTTGTTCCAAATTGAGTGTGGTTTGATTGTTAACTGACCAAATTTACGAAAAAATATTAAAAGAAAAGTAAAACAATATTGCCAATAAAAATGTACTTAGCGCCAATTTTTTCAGTTCTGGATCCAATAAAACCTGATCCTTGGTTTCATATACTTTTTTCACGTGAGCCCCTATGGGCACAAAGCCCAAAAGTGGAATAACACTGATCCAATCCATGAAGTTAAGACCTATGAACACGAGCATTGCCAGAAAGGCCGTGAGCAATAAAAAGTAGTGGTATCGCTTCCCATTTTGATACCCCATTTTAACCACCAAAGTATTTTTGCCAGCCTTTTTATCGGACTGTGAATCTCTTAAATTATTTAAGTTGAGAACGCCTACGCTCAACAACCCAATGGTGATGGCAGGCAAAAAAGCGTCCATATTAATGAACTTTGTATATAGGAACATACACCCAAGGACCCCTAACAGTCCAAAAAAGAGAAAAACAAATAGATCCCCCAGACCTTTATAACCATAGGCAGAAGTTCCCACAGTATATTTGATGGCCGCCCAGATACTGGCTGCACCTAACACTAAAAACAAAAGAATGTAGCCGTAATATTCAATTCCAAATGCCATGTACACCAATAGGAGTACCAAAAGAATATTTATGACAATACTCAGTACAATCCCCAATTTGAGTTCTTCCTTGGATAAAATACCGCTCTGAAGTGCCCTTTTGGGACCAATTCTATCCTCATTGTCCGTTCCCTTTACCCCGTCGCCATAATCATTGGCAAAATTGGAAGTTACTTGGAACCCGATAGTGGTCAGTAATGCCAGAAAAAAAATAATAGGGTCAGTATAACCATAAAACCCGGCTAATCCGGTACCTACAATTATACCTGAAATGGATAGTGGGAGTGTTCGTAATCTCGCGGCATTGAGCCACGCCTTGGTTTTGGACAAAATTAATAAGGTTCTTCTATTTTAATCCTTTTTCCATCCTGATAGGAAGCAACAAAAGCATCTGCAAAGCCCATTTTGACCAATTGATATCTAAAAGATCTGGCTTCCGCCAAGGATTCAAAATTGCCCAGTGAATAGGAATAAAATGGATGGGTCTTCACCAACATGGTATTGGACAACGCCTCAGAGGTAAGTGTTAGATTATTATCGACAAATGATTTGATCTGTACGGAGTAGATTGTTTCCTTTTCCAAGAAACTCTTGGCCAAATAAAATTCTTTGACTTGACTGAGTTCTTCATTTTTCCTTTTCAGGTTGTCCATTCTATATTTTATTGCTTCCAGACTATCAATGGAAACCAAAAGGTTGTTCCTGTTTTCGTATGAAGCTGAACTGCTGACACCTGCCGAAAAAGAAGTAACGGCCAGGGCTCCTATAAGAAAGAGTCCTGTTATACCCGCCAGTACATTGCGCTGTATCTTGTTCCTTTTAATTTCTTTGTTCTTGAATTTTATCTGATCTAGAAGACGCTCATTGATAATCTGAGCCTTATCAATATCCTTGTGCAATTCCAACAAATCGCTTTCCTCAATGAATGGCATATATTATTTCTGTTTTCAGGGGTCAGTATGATTAAAATTAAGCAAATTCAGCCTATAAATTTACCTAACAACACAAAAATAGAAGTTTTTGATCAAATTAAAAATTTAAAGCTTTTAATATTAGGATATTGACAACTTATTTTAAAGTAAAGATTGAAAAAAGAAGGATCCCTAAACCAAATAAATCCCATCCTCCTTAATGTCAATTTTACGTTCCCTATATAACGTACCGATACCTTTTTTGAAATTCTTTTTGCTCAGCTCAAAGGCATATTTAATGTCCTCCGGGTCAGATTTATCATGGAAAGGCAAGAACCCGCCAGCCTTGGTCAGGTGCTCGTAGATAAGATTGGCCGCTGGCTCCACACTTTTATACCCAATGGGCTCCAGGGAAACATCAATCTTGTTGTCTTCTCTGATGCCTTTTATATAGCCTTTCATCTTATCTCCCACCGATAATTTTTTGAAGATTTCATTGAGATAGACCAGCCCTTTATGTTTATTGTTGATGATAACCTCCCAACCCAGATCTGTCAATCTGGTCACGATTATATCCACCTCTTCCCAGTTACTAACGGTGAGCACCTCATTATCGATAAATTTATCGAGCTTATTGCTTGCGACCAACCGTTGGGTTTTGTCATCCAAATAACAATATACCACATACGATTGTCCTGTTTGCATTTTGGTTCGTTGTTCGCTAAAAGGTACCAAAAGATGCTTTTCCAGACCCCAATCCATAAAGGCGCCAATATTATTGACCTCAACAACTCTAAGTAGGTTGAAGGTATTTCTAACAATATAGGGCTTAATGTTTGTAGTCACGGGCCGTTCTTCGTGGTCCAAATAGCAGAATACGGTAATCTCATCCCCTATTTCATAAATTTCAGGTACATACTTATTGGGCAGTAGCACCTCCGTACCTTCTCCGTCTCCTAAAAAAAGCCCAACACTGGTGTCCCTTAAAATTTCCAAAGTGTTGTAATTGCCTAACTCTATCATAAAATATTATATACTTGATGCCAAAAATACGTTTAAAAAATCTGCCGTAAAAAAAAGCCGCTCTTTTTAAGGAACGGCTTATAGCTTTTTTTTGCATTTAGGGTCTATTTATAAACTGATTCTTTCTTGAAATGCTTGGCCAATAGATAATAGACTACTGCCCTGTACTTATTCCTTTCGGAAGAACCATATTGTTCCATGACACTTTTGATACCTTCCATCAGTTTTGGACTGTCGCTCATCCCCAACTTTTTTATCAAGAAGTTATTTTTTACGGTTTCCAATTCTTTTTCGTCAGAACCAGAAACGGTGGATGCATCTCTATTATAAATTGATGGACCGCAACCAATGGTCACTTTGGTCAAAAAATCCATATCCGGGGTTACCCCAATTTTGGTTTTTAAATCAGAAGCATACTTTTCTATCAGCTCATCTCTTTTACTCATAATGGTCGGTGTTGGTTTAGTTAATTATTATTCCTTCCTAAGATATAAAATCAAAATAACTAAGCAAAATTTTATTGTTCAATACTCGTGGAGTTTTAATTTCCAAGAGTTTGGGTTTGTCCGACTTGGCAAAAAAATCGGATAATTCCGACCCTAAATCCTTTTCGTTTGCTGCCCATCTATAATCCATGTTGAACATGGAACATAAATGGGAGGCATCCAGCTGGTGTACCGTTTCAAAGAAAGTTTCAAAATTTTCTGTATCCTCCTGTCCTGGTAGGATCCTAAATATGCCCCCTCCTTCATTGTTCAATACAATAATCCTAAAATCTGAACGCATATAACTGTTCCAAAGGGCATTACTGTCATAGAAAAAACTTAAGTCGCCCGTTATGAACAATGTGGGTTCCTGCTTTATGACGGAAGCTCCAATTGCCGTAGAGGTACTGCCATCAATGCCACTGGTACCCCTATTGCAAAAAACATGCAAACTTGGATCCAGATCAAAAAGCTGGGCATATCGGATGGTAGAACTGTTGGCCAACTGCAATTGGTAACCATGGGGAATACTATTTAAAATATGATAGAACGCCAGCATATCACTAAACGCAATTTGGTTCATATATTCTTGGCGCTTCAATTGATACCTCTTTTTAACTCCATTCCAGTAATTGAAATAGTTACTTTCCCGAGGGACCAAACTTGTATTGAAATTCTTAAAAAATTGTTTTGGCCCGACCCTAAAATGATGTGAAAGGCAGAAAAAAGTGTCGTTTGCCTTTTTTGGGTCTACGTGCCAATGGTGTTTGGGTTTGAATTTCCTCAAAAAGGCCTTTATTTTCTTGGACACGATCAAGCCTCCAAAGGTCAATAAGATATCTGGCCTCAATTCTTGAAAAAGGGCTTCTTTATTTGAAGACTTTTCAATAGGCGCAACAATACTATCAATGCTGCCAAAGAAATTCGGATGATGAAGATTGGATGTGGTCTCCGTAAATACCAAAACTGATGGGTCATTGGCGACAGTATCCAAAAGGTCTTGCACCTCATGGTCAGGGTAATGCACCCCTACCAAGATCATTTTCCTCTTGGAAGCATTCCAGAGCTCCACAAATGGATCCAGATCTTCCAACTGATGATCTGGCTGTATGTCCTTCAGCGCAACGTGCTTTGTCATTACAGGCTTCTCCAGTACACCGTATAGCGGTTCCTCGAAAGGAACATTCATATGTACGGGAATGTTGTCCGCCAAGGCCATATCCAAGGCCATTAACAACTGGTCTTCATTGTATTTTTGAACAAGTTCCTGCTGATTGCTTTCTTCTTCGGTCATGCCTTGGGGACTATTATTTCTAATGTCCAATTTTAAGTTGGCCGAATATCCTATATGGTTTTGGAAAACATTTTCCTGCCTAATGGTCTGTCCGTCCCCAATATCAATTTTGTGTGGCGGCCTATCCGCCGTGATCACCACCAAAGGAATATCACTATAAAAAGCTTCCGCAATGGCCGGATAATAGTTTAGCAATGCGCTTCCGGAAGAACATAATAAGGCAACTGGCTTTCGCAACTGTTGGGCCATTCCCAAGGCAAAAAACGCAGCACAACGCTCATCAACTATACTGAAGCATTCAAAGAATGGGTCTTCTGAAAAACCAATGGTCAATGGGGCGTTCCGGGAACCGGGAGAAATTACTATATGATTTATACCTCTTGCTTTGCAATGGTAAACTACAGTCTGTGCTGAGGGTATGCTTGTGTATTTCATGAATAACAAAAATACGACGGAAGTCGTTCTTAACCCAATCCTTTAATAGGATTACGATCTATTTTGGATTACTTTTAACATCGTGGACGCTTTGTTTACGGTTTCCTCCCACTCCTGCTCAGGAACAGAATCTTTGGTGATGCCACCCCCAACATAGATACTAGCTTTTTGGCCTATGATTTGCATGGATCGTAAATTGACATATAGGTCGGTTTTGGTGTGAATGGATCTATAGGCCCTGTTCTCTATATTTCTTCTATTGGAGGATCTCGATGTTTCTTCCTTAAAATTCAACTCTCCAAGATAGCCGGTATAGTATTCCCGATCGTAATTTTCATTGGCCTTGATAAATTCATAGGCGTCTTTTTTAGGCAAACCTCCCACGGCAGGTGTAGGATGTACTTCCTCCAGCAACTTTTTTATATCCAATTGTTCCAACCTTCCCTCTATGATTGTCCTGAGGTGCATTAGACCGCCAGCCTGTACAGATTCGGTTTTGGATATCTTCAACTGGGATACCATACCTTGGATGGCGTTGGTGATATAGTCGGTGACCATTTTTTGTTCTTCCTTCTCTTTCTCCCCCCAATGAGGATTGGGATCTCCAGTGTAGGGTTGTGTACCCGCCAAGGACATTGTCCTGATCTCCTTATTCCGGATACGCACCAACTCCTCTGGGGTAGCCCCCAGCCAAAGTCCTACTTTTGGATGATACCACATATAGCAAAATGCCAAAGGATATGTTTTCAATAATTTTAGGAACAATTGAAGAGGTGTACCCTGAATGGGCGACAAAATTCTTCTGGAGAGAACCACTTTTTTAAATGTGCCCTGTTTAATTTCCTCAATGGCTTTGGCTACCAGCTGTAGATGAAAGTTTTTTTCACTGGGATCGATTGGTGGATAGATTACTGCCGACTTAGAACTTTGGTCACCTTGTTGTTCACTTTCAACAAAGTCCGCTTTATGAACCTCATCCGGTTTTAAAAGAATTACAGGTTCGCTGTCATCAAAGGGGGCAAATATAAAACCGGTCTCCTCAAAATCCTTACAGTAATTTAAGAGCCCATCCGATTGAAAAATGGCATTGACGTTTTGTTGGCCCGGTTTTCTATAGGCAACCAATGGCTTTCCTTCTGAAAACTGTTTTTCGATTCGCTGTAAAAGTTGTGGGAACATATTACTTTTTAGGCAGTGCTAAAGTAGTTAGTTTGCACAGAGAAATAAGATTGTCATCCTTATCCGTGATCTTAATATCCCATACTTGCGTGGTGCGCCCTTTGTGCATGATCACGGCCTTGGCATATACATCTCCTTCCTTAATACTTTTTACGTGGTTTGCAGATATCTCTATTCCCCTGACAAAAAACTCCTGTGCGTTTAAAAAAATATACGAAGCGGCACTACCCACACTTTCAGCCAATGCAACCATGGCTCCCCCGTGCAATACACCATCCGGTTGATATACTTTTGGGGTTACGGGCATTTTACCCACCAAGAAATTTTCCCCGACATCTACATATTCGATATCCAAAGTTTCCATTAAAGTGTTTTTTGAATTCTCATTGCAGATGCGCAGTATTTTTTCCTTGTATTCGTTCATATCTGAGTTTTTTGTAAAATTAAGGATTCTATTATCCAAATAGTAATTCTACTTGTATTTAAATGGTATCCCAAATGCCATTCAAATTTGTAAAGTTGTAATTTTGGATCATGAATTCAAATGAAAAGCAGGTAACCTATACCATTTCCAATACCTATAGTACGTTAAATGAGCTCACGGAACAAACCAAGAGAGTATGGTTTGTCTTTCATGGCCTTGGGCAATTAAGTACATATTTTATCCGATATTTTAATGAGCTGCCATCAAAAGAAAATTACATTATTGCTCCGCAGGCACAATCCAAATATTACCTCAACAGCTCCTATTCCCGCGTTGGTGCGTGTTGGCTGACAAAAAACAATACAGGAGAAGGGATTGAGAATGCTCTTGAATATATCGATACGGTCCATAGAAACGAAAAGATACCTGCCCGATGTGAATTGATCATTTTGGGGTTTTCCCAAGGGGTTTCCATGGCAACAAGGTGGGTGGCTTCCAGAAAATTGGAATGCCATCACCTAGTTCTATATGCGGGAAGCCTACCAAAGGAGTTGATACCTGCAGATTTTGCTCATCTCCTTGGGAAACAGTCAAAAGTTACCAGCATCCTAGGGGATACGGATGCCTATATAAATGAAAAAAGAAGGCATGAAGAGGATGCGAAAACTGAACACTTATTTCAGGGGAGGGCTACCCTTGTACATTTTGAAGGTGGACATGAAATTAAAAAGGAAATCATCAATGCACTTTAGGGAATAGCTCCTTATTTATCACGTTCCCATTTTTATAGCCATACAAATCACTTATTTAATTGAATATGAATCATTTATTGATAAACATTTAACACAACGGCACCCTGTTTCTTACATTTTATGTTATTAATTTTTGTAAATTACCAATTCAGAACATTATCTAAGAATTCTCCCCTATTATTTCATTAAGTTATTAAAGCAGGAATGCTTGTAGCAATGCATTTAAGTTCCCTTAATTTTTTTAAGTCTTAAAAAGTTGGCAGTTTGAATATAGGATTAGAAAAATACCGACATTATTACGAAACTCTAACAGAGAGTGAACTCTTTCGTCATGTTACGCACAATTCACTCAATCAGCTTTTGGAAATTTCCGCTGCTCAAAATTGGCCTAAAAAAACATGTATTCTGGACACCAGCCATACCCTTTACACTTTCCATATCCTGATCACTGGAAAAATTAAGGTCTACCATTTCGATTCCTCCAATGATAGGCTGCTTACTTTATTTCTATTACAGGACAATGACGTCTTTGATATTTTTTCGTTGATGGGCTGTGGAACACATAAGGTATACTATGAAGCCTTGGAAGATTCAGAGGTTTTGTGCATACAGGTTCCCTTGATGAAGGAATGGATGAAGGAGAATCCCTTGGTCCACAAATCCTTTTTGTCATACACCGTCCAAAAAATGAACGTTCTTGAAAGGTTTATCATCAATGTTGCATTGGAGGATATCCCTACCCGACTTGCCCGTCTGTTGTACAATAACATGGACAAATCTTCCAGGCAATATCAATCGATATGTGGACTTTCACATAAAGAGCTGGGCGCGCTTATTGGCACTACAAGAGCGGTAGTCAACAGACATATTCAAAATTTTAAGGAAGAAGGTATTCTGGAGGTTAGCAGAAATCAAATTACCATAACCAACATTCACCTACTCAAAGAAAAGTTGCTGGAAAAAAGGTCTAGTTATTAGAAATCTACCAAATTACTAGGTTTTTTTATCAATTAATACATTTAAGGCCCTCAAAGCTACCTAGGTAGCATTTATAATTGTAGTTAGGGCGTACATTAGTAATAGTGAATGGCTAACTATTTTTTACTCGAAGCCAATCCCCCCTCTTCAGGTTATTACAATACTTAGCTAAGCTATATTGGCCAATTAGTTTTGTTTATTAACCTTTAAATAAATATATCATGAAAAATGTTTTAATCGGTTTATTATTTCTGGGTCTGACCAGCCTAGCCTACGCACAGGACAAGCCTGCCAAGGATGCCGACGTAGAGGAAGTAAAGTTGACTGGAGTTACAGTTAAAAACATGAACGCCAACTATTTGAACAAGGTCCAAGACCCTACAACACCGGAAAGAGTGGTGCAATTGGAAAATACCGCAGCCAGATACGATATTACGGAATCCGATATCTATGATGGTAACCACGAGGCCTATGAGGTCATCTTTGAGCAAACCAATGGACGTATCATAGCTACCTATGATCAAGACGGTAATATCCTTACTTCTTTTGAGAAATTTACGGATTTGACCCTTCCTGCACCTGTAAGGAATAATCTTTACAAGGAGTATCCAGGCTGGACTGTTCACAAAGACGCTTACTTGGTTTCTTACTATATAAATTCTGACAATGTGAAGAAATTATATAGGATTCAATTAAGGAAAGAAAACCAAAAGTTAAACCTTAAATGTGATGTAGACGGAAATATTTTATAGATGATGAAATGAATCAATTTCATCATTTTTAATTTGTCTACGCAATGAACTTAAATAAGGGCGGGCAAAAAGCCCGCCCTTATACGTCTCGAGAAACTTTAGATCATCTAATTTTTACAGCTTCTTGAATAAGATGTATAACAAGTAAGCTATGTTAAATTTTTTATACCATTTAAACGGGTATAAAGCATACAAAAAAACAATAAAAACACTGTTAAAACTGGTATAAAGGCTACCAAAGTAGCTTTAGCATACCCTCGATTATAAGTATTTTAGCACAAACAAAAGGCTAGTGATTGTTTATATTTAATCCACTGCCCCCCGAACTTTAGGATAGTACAAGAATTAGTCAAGCTCTATTGACAAATTAATTTTCATTTTTAATCTTAAAAAAATCATCATGAAAAACGTATTATTCGGTTTATTCTTTTTAGGTCTTACCAGCCTAGCTTATTCCCAAGAGATACCTACCAGTATTGACCTCAAAGAAGTAAAATTAATAGGGGTTACCGTAACGCCGTTAAATACAACCTATTTAAGGAAGGTACAGGATCCCGATACTCCAGAGCTTGTTAAAAAACTAGAGAATACCGCAGCAAGATTTGATGTAACGGAAGCCAGCATTTATGACGGCAACCATGAGGGGTATGAGGTCATCTTTCAACAGACCAACGGGCGTATCATAGCCACTTATGATCAAAATGGGAAAATAGTATCCTCTTTTGAAAAGTTTACCGACTTGAACCTTCCACCACGGGTCCGAAACAATATTGCAAAAGAATACCCGGGATGGATAGTACACAAGGATGCCTATTTGGTTTCCTATTATGTGGATTCCGAGCATGTAAAAAAAGTCTATAAAATTCAAATTAGGAAAGAAGATCAAAAAAAGAACCTGAGGTGTACCATAGATGGTGTCATTCTTTAAATATGGCACACTTTTTACTGGTATTTTTAATCTTAAAAAAAGAGGGCATTTGGCCCACTTTTTTTTACCAAGAACCAAATCTTTTTTGGCGAAATCCTTAGACTAAGTGGGTGAAGATTCTATTTTCATTCCAGGCACTCCATAGATCATGATAGGCACAGGTGACATGAACCATGCCTGTCCTATTTGTCTACTTATTACATCCTCAAATTGGAGCGGTCTATAGATGAAACGACATCTTTATCCGACAAAATACTCAAGTTCACCACAAATTGTAAGGCGTTGACATCATATTTTTTTCCCATTGGAAATTTATTTCCTTCTTGCGGGCGAATACTTTGAAATTAACCCCCAATATCATGAACAGAGCAACCCTAGTATTAATTTCCATCCTATTTTTGAATTCGGCAATATATGCGAACTGCGGAGAAGCTTATTCCTCGGCTACCTATGCGTTGAATCACACCAAAAAGTCATTGGATTCCAATAATTTTGACCATCAGATGTACTATGCCGATAGGGCCATTGAAGCATTGGAAAAAACAAAAGGATTGGCGGAAAATTGTGGCTGTGACGACTCTACGGATTTTATCCTAAATGGTTTGGTAGATTTAAAAAAATCAGCAGATCCCGAAGATTGGGACAAAGGAAGGTATTTTGCTCAAAAGGCCTATGAAGACCTACAGTCCTTGATAAACGCCTTTGATGTCTGCACCAGTTCCGCTCCTAGCATCAATTACAGTATTGACAATATTGCGGCCACAGAAGCATCAAGTACGGCACTACAGATGGAAGAAAATGGACTAAAAGAACAACAGAAACAATTGGAGTTGCAACAACAAAAAATATTGGAGCAGCAACGTCTGTTGGAAAGGAAAATTGAGGAACAAAAAAGATTGGCGGCAGAAATTCAAAGGGCCAGGGAATTGGAATATGAAGAGCAATTGAAACTGAAAAGGATTGCTGAAATTTCCTTAATGGAATATGAGGCAAAACTAAAAGAGCTGGCAACTGCTCTTGGATGTTCCAACCCCTCAACCACCAACATTGTGAATGCCGCACGGAGCGAAAAAGCATTGAGAAGTGAAACACTGGAGGCTACACGGAAATACTATGTGGATCAAGCGTTATTGCTGCAAAAACAGGCGGTGGAAAGCCTGAACATATGTGCGAAGCAATAAACTCACATTAACCAATAAAAAAGGGCTGTGTTGGAAACGGCCCTTTTTTTTATGGTAACAGGCTATCAATTGGATATATAATATTTGATTTTTCTGGTAACATAAGAATTATCCGGGGTCACTATCTGCTTAACCCAATTTCCATTCTCTGTATTATCATATTGGTAAATATATTTTTTCAAGGATATCCCCTGCCCTATTTTGGTCCTTAGTTCCATCAACATTCCCATTTGATTATAGACATAGGTTTTGCTTAGTTTGGGCACAAACTTCTTTGTTTTTTCATCAAAAACAAGGTCGGTCTCAGAGATAAGCTTCTTTTTAGCATTGTATACCTGTTCCTTGGCGGTATTGGGCTCACCGTTTAAATAATCCGTTACCAATATTACTTTCTTTTGGATGTTGGTTTTCGATTTTGTTTCCGTGGTCTTGACGGTTTTCAACAATTCGGAATTTAAATAATAAGACGCGGTCTTTTCCCCTGGACCAGAAGCATATTCTATGGAAGTTTCATCAATTCCATCGTTATTGGTCCTTTTGATCCTTACCAAGTGATCGTCCTTATCATAATGATACTCGTACTTGTCCAGAAATTCCTTGTTATAGGAAACAATTTTTTCTGTTATTTTTTTATTTCCAGTGGTATCTATGGTATAAATATTAGCAATGGACGTATTTCTATCAAATACCCCATCCCTATAGTTCTCAAAACGCTTTTCCTTTAATTCTCCATTGGCGTATTTATAGATGGTTATATCATAGTCATCATCGTTATAGCGGGTTATGGATTGCGTTAGTAGTCCGTCTTCATTAAATTCGAATTCCTCCCTGCCATAATCGGTAATGATCAAACATGATTTAACCGGACCTTTTAGGTCGAAGTCGGTGTATTTGAAAATATTGATCTCTTGGGAGAGTACCGTTTGCGTACCAAACAGGGCTGTAATACCCACTAATATGCCCAATGAGATTGATTTGTAGTTTTTTACCATGGCCCAAAATTAGTTGATATTCATCCAAAACAAAAAGAAAAGAAGGTCAAATAAAAAAGGGACGAATTGCTTCGTCCCTTTTATGGTTAAAGATTTGCTTGATTTTACGATCAAACACCTCTATTTGTCATTTATTTTACTTCCTCGAAGTCAACATCTTCTACATTGTCACCTTCCTTGGCTCCAGCATCTGCACTAGGTTCACCGTTTGGAGATGCTCCTGCTTGTTGTCCTTCGGCTTGCGCTTTGTACATTTCTTCGGAAGCTGATTTCCACGCTTCGTTGATTTTATCCAAAGCTGGAGAGATCATAGCTAAATCTTTCGACTCATAAGCTTTCTTCAATTCCTCCAAAGCATCTTCAATTGGTTTCTTTTTATCGTCCGATAATTTTTCGCCAAATTCTTTCAGTTGCTTTTCGGTTTGGAAGATCATTCCGTCCGCTTCGTTCAACTTATCAGCAGTTTCTTTCGCTTTTTTATCCGATTCGGCATTGGCTTCTGCCTCAGCTTTCATTTTTTTGATTTCTTCTTCTGTCAATCCTGAAGAAGCTTCAATACGGATATCCTGCGATTTGTTGGTAGCCTTATCTGTTGCAGACACCTTGATGATACCGTTGGCATCAATATCAAAGGTAACTTCAATCTGAGGTGTTCCTCTTTGTGCTGGTGGAATTCCGTCCAAATGGAATCTTCCTATGGTCTTGTTATCCGCAGCCATTGGTCTCTCTCCTTGCAATACATGGATTTCCACAGAAGGCTGATTATCTGCCGCTGTTGAGAATACCTGTGACTTTTTAGTAGGGATAGTTGTGTTGGCCTCAATTAACTTGGTCAGTACACCGCCCATAGTCTCAATACCCAATGACAAAGGAGTTACGTCCAATAAAAGAACGTCCTTTACATCACCGGTCAATACACCTCCCTGGATGGCTGCACCAACGGCAACCACTTCATCGGGGTTCACACCTTTAGATGGTTTTTTTCCAAAGAACTTCTCAACGGCTTCCTGAACAGCAGGAATCCTAGTGGAACCACCTACCAAAATGATTTCATCGATATCACTCTTGGAAAGACCCGCCGCTTTTAGTGCTGTCTCACAAGGTGCTATGGTCCTTTTTACCAAATCCTCGATCAATTGCTCGAATTTTGCTCTGGACAAGGTACGAACCAAATGCTTTGGTCCTGAAGCTGTAGCCGTAACGTAAGGTAGGTTAACCTCTGTTTGTGCAGAAGAAGACAATTCTATCTTGGCCTTTTCAGCTGCTTCACGTAAGCGTTGCAATGCCATTGCATCCTTGCGCAAATCGATTCCTTCTTCCTTATTGAATTCATCTGCCAACCAATCGATGATCTTTTGGTCAACATCGTCACCTCCTAAGTGTGTATCACCATCTGTAGACAATACTTCAAATACTCCATCACCCAATTCTAGGATAGAAACATCATGTGTACCACCTCCAAAGTCAAAAACAACAATTTTTTGCTCGGTATCTTTTTTATCAAGACCGTAGGCCAAAGATGCGGCTGTTGGCTCATTGATAATACGCTCAACTGTTAGACCGGCAATTTCACCAGCTTCTTTGGTAGCTTGTCTCTGGGCGTCGTTAAAGTAAGCAGGCACGGTAATTACCGCTCTAGTTACAGATTGTCCCAAATAATCCTCAGCAGTTTTCTTCATTTTCTGAAGTATCATAGCTGATAATTCTTGTGGAGAATACAAACGTCCATCAATATCAACTCTTGGGGTATCGTTGTCTCCCTTAACTACCTTATAAGGTACTCTTCCTGCTTCCTTACTGGATTCAGAATATTTATTACCCATAAATCTCTTGATAGAGTATATGGTTTTATGTGGGTTTGTGACCGCCTGACGCTTTGCAGGGTCACCTACTTTAATTTCTCCGCCTTCTACAAATGCTATAACAGATGGAGTTGTTCTTTTTCCTTCAGCATTTGGGATAACTACTGGCTCGTTACCTTCCATTACGGATACGCAAGAGTTGGTGGTTCCCAAATCGATTCCAATAATCTTACTCATGTTTATGTTTTTATTGTGTTGAAAATTCCTTTTGTAATTCGATACCTATAAGTCAATGATTGTGCCATTGAAAAAAATATGACAAGGTGGCAGACTACCGTGCACCTTAATGACAATAACGGACCAACTTTAACAATAATGAAGACACCTGCCTGCCGTTGACACACTCTGGACCACATCCACCACAACAAAGAAGGGAGTAGGGCCACAAACCTTTGATGTATGCATTTGATTGATTCTATGTCACTTAAAAGTTGTCGGGAGTTATTTACCGCAATAAACCAATTTCTCCTTCATTTTTTAGCGAAGAGAAACATATATTTGTTATCAACTTAATCGATTGCGTAAATGGAATGTATTAGCACTTTCGACATGCTTAAAATTGGGGTAGGACCGTCTAGTTCCCATACTCTTGGTCCGTGGAGGGCTGCTGAAAGGTGGATCAAAGAAATGAAGGAAGATGGTATCTTTGACCAGGTTTCTGCCATTAAGGTACACATCTACGGATCCTTGTCTCTAACGGGAAAGGGACACGCAACAGATTTGGCCATTATGCTGGGATTGTCAGGGGCAGATCCCGAATATATTCCCATTGAAGATATAAGTGGTATTGTTGAGGATATTAAGTCCAAAGGCACCATAAACTTCAACGGCGAAAAAGAACTTGCCTTTGATGCCAAACAGGATATTGTATTTGAAAGGGAATTTCTACCCTTCCATGCCAATGGGATGTTGTTTGAGGCGACGCTGGACTCTGGGGAAAAGATAGTGGAAACCTACTATTCTATTGGTGGAGGTTTTGTGGTCAAAGAAGAACGTGAGAATGCCAAACAAAACCTAAAGGTCTTTAGGACATTTCCCTTTCCCATTGTCAAGGGCACGGAACTCTTGGCCTTTTGTAAGTCTGAGAACAAATCTATTTCGGAACTTGTTTTGGAAAATGAGCGATCCCTGCGCTCTGATGATGAAATTGACCGGGAATTGCAACGTATATGGGATACTATGTTGGAATGCATGTATATAGGTTGTCATACAGAAGGCCATTTGCCGGGTGGTCTAAACGTCAGAAGGCGCGCCTATGACATGTGCCAAAGTTTAAAAGGGGACATTCCCTACAATACTCCCCAAGAGTGGTTGGAAGCCATCCGAAAGACCGAAGTAAAGTTTAGGCAAATTCTGAAGTGGGTAAGTTGTTTTGCCCTCAGCGTCAATGAAGTCAATGCTTCTTTGGGGCGGGTTGTAACTGCTCCTACCAATGGCAGTGCAGGGGTAATACCTGCCGTTTTGATGTATTACATGGTCATAGAAAACCATGATGCCACCTTCGAGCATGTAAAAAAGTTTTTGATGGTAGCAGGGGAAATAGGAAGTATCTTTAAAAAAGGAGCTACAATTTCGGCCGCTATGGGCGGTTGCCAAGCAGAAATTGGGGTTTCCTCGGCCATGGCGGCCGGAGCCCTTACCGAACTGATGGGCGGTACCCCAGAACAGGCCTTGATGGCAGCTGAAATTGCCATGGAACACCATTTGGGACTTACCTGCGACCCTATTGGGGGCTTGGTGCAGGTACCGTGCATTGAACGGAATTCCATGGGCGCCATAAAAGCTATCAATGCAGCAGAATTGGCAATGGATTCCAATCCGGAAAATGCCAAGGTCCCCTTGGACAAAGTGGTTAATACCATGTGGGAGACAGCCAAGGACATGAGTTCCAAATACAAGGAAACCTCTGAAGGCGGCTTGGCCGTTGGAGTTTATCTAAGTGATTGTTAATTCTTATTGGCAGCCTTCCTTGCGCCTAGTATCAATTATATAGATGATTTTCCACCCTTTTGAATCTCTTAACAATTGGAAGGAATTTACTCCACAGTGACTGATGTTATCATTGAGCCAAAATTCATAGGGTGTCCAAGCATGGGCCATGTCACCATCTATCTGGATATTGAAGGACAATAGTTTTTCCTCAAACTTGGTCGTGAAAGGTATACTTATAATGTGCTTTTCAAAATCACTGTAATTATCGGAACGCACAAAACTACGATCTTCTTTTTTCGCTATCGTCTGAATGATCACCTGATCTGAAACTACACTTCTTAATATTATGGAATCTTGTTGGTGGAACCCCTTGAAGAATGTCTCGATGGTTTGTTTAACGGTTTCCTTATCCGTGCTTTGGGCACTGATATTAAAATGATATAGGAAAAGGAAAAAACAGATTAAAATTCTCATTTTATGATTTTTGGAATCGAATTTCGAAAATAATTTAATTTTTTTAAAGCTGAAACTAGGAATCCTTAAAAGTTTTTGAACAAAACTCCTTACTTTTATCCTCCAAAATAAAATTTCATGTCTGTAGCCAAAAAAGAATACAAGAGGGTAACCGTAAAATCCTTGATAGAAATGAAAAGGAACGGGGAAAGAATTTCCATGTTGACTGCCTATGACTTTTCAATGGCAAAAATTGTCGACGATGCCAATGTGGATGTTATTCTTGTTGGGGATTCTGCCAGTAATGTCATGGCCGGGCATGAGACCACCTTACCCATTACATTGGATCAAATGATCTACCATGCCTCATCCGTGATCCGTGCCATAAAGCGGGCCTTGGTAGTGGTTGATATCCCATTTGGCAGTTACCAAAGTGATCCTAAGGAAGCATTGCGTTCCGCGATCAGAATTATGAAAGAAAGTGGTGCCCATGCGGTAAAAGTTGAAGGTGGCATAGAAATAAAAGAATCGGTAAAAAGAATTCTCAATGCGGGAATTCCTGTAATGGGACATTTAGGACTAACCCCACAGTCCATCTATAAATTCGGCACCTATACCGTTAGGGCCAAGGAAGAAGAGGAAGCAAAAAAACTTCTTGATGATGCCAAGTTATTGGAGAAATTGGGTTGTTTTGCCATTGTATTGGAAAAAATCCCGGCGCAATTGGCAAAAAAAGTAGCAGAGAGTGTCCATATTCCAGTTATAGGCATAGGGGCAGGAAACGGTGTAGACGGACAGGTATTGGTTATCCATGATCTTTTGGGGATCACACAAGAATTCAATCCAAGGTTCCTTAGAAGATATATGAATCTATATGAAGAAATGGGTAATGCCATTTCCCAATATGTCACTGATGTTAAGAGCAGGGACTTTCCCAATGAAGAAGAACAGTACTAGTTGATTTTGGAAGATAAAACAATTTCTACCGCCGAGAACCTTCAAGTTCTATACGAGGACAACCATCTTATTGCCATCAATAAAAGACCAGGAGATATTGTCCAAGGCGATAAGACAGGAGATGCCCCATTGAGTGAGGTGGTAAAAGAATACCTAAAAAAGAAATACAATAAACCAGGTAACGTATATTTAGGGGTTGCACATCGTTTGGACAGGCCAACATCTGGGATTGTTGTTTTTGCCAAAACATCCAAAGCGCTTCCCAGACTCAATAAACTTTTTGCCGATAAGGATGCCAAGAAAACGTATTGGGCAGTAGTTAAGAACGCCCCAGAGCAGCAAACTGCAACGCTTACCCATTGGATGAAGAGAAATACCAAGCAGAACAAGTCGTACGCCCATAAAAAGGAGGTCCCAGAAAGCAAAAAAGCAATTTTGGACTATCGATTGCTCAAAAAATTGGACAACTACTTTTTATTGGAAATTGACTTAAAAACGGGTAGACATCATCAGATACGTTCCCAATTAAATGCTATAGGAAGTCCTATCAAGGGAGATCTGAAATACGGTTTTGATCGCAGTAATAAAGATGGCAGTATCCACTTGCACGCCAGAAGCCTCTCTTTTGTGCACCCCGTCAAGAAGGAATTGCTTCAACTAATCGCCCCTCCTCCGGAAGAGCCTATTTGGAATGCTTGCTTATAAGTAAGTTATCTGTAGGTTCTCACACTTTCAATTACGACGGAACCCAAGATCAATATTCCACCAAAAATAGTCATTAAGGAAGGGATCTCTGCCAAAAAGATAGCTCCTATGATGATTCCATAGACCGGCTGTACACTACTGATAATACTGGCTGTGGTAATTGAAAAATATTTAAAAGTGTTCAAAAATAACGTGTGTCCAATGGCCGTGGTCAGCAAAGCGAGCGTTAATAATCCCTTCCATTGGCCGAGCACGCCCTCAGTTTCCATAAAGAAAAATACGGGTAATAGAACAGCGGATACGATGATCATCTGATAGCACATAAGGGATGAACCATTATAGTTCTTCACCCTTGCCTTTAACACCAAATTTCTCAAGGCATAGCATAGTGCGGACAGCACCCCCACCCCTACTGCAAGTGCATAGGAATTGCCCAACTCAAACTTTGGCACCAAAAAATAGATCCCGCCCAAGACCATAAGGCCCAACAATAAGTGAATTTTTAAAAATTTGGTCTTTAGAAGTATGGGTTCCAACAGGGATGTAATTACGGGATACGTAAATAGGGACAACATTCCAATGGCTACGTTAGACAATTTAAGGGCATAAAAATAGGTGATCCAATGAAGCCCCATAAATATCCCGCTCATAAAAATAGGTACGTAGTCCTTTTTATCTATCCGTAAAGATATTCCTCTCCATTTGCAGAAAAGCCATAATAACAAAAATGCCAAAAGGGCTCTGGAGGCTATGGTGATCGGCACTGGTAAGTCAATGAACCTACCCAGGGCACCTGATGTACTCACAAAGATCATGGCCAGGTTTATTTCCAATAAATGGACGAGATGTGGGTTCTTGGCGCTCAACAATAATTACCTAGTTAGTGCCAAAGCCTTTTCCCTGATTATCTCGGCCACCGGTCTATTTTCCAAATGACTCTCTAGCCAAGAAAGGATATCCAGATATAAAAATGCCCTTTTCTCGTAAGGATGGTCTTCATACTTTTTCAATTCATTATATAATTTTTGGAATTCGTCCTTGAGCTCATGGGGATAAATATTGCCCAGGTTCCTTAAGAACTTGATCATTTCCTTTTGAACGGCATGTAGGTCGTTCATTTTCAGCAAAAACTTATAGGTGCTCTTAAGCTGGACTTCCAAATGATAATCCATCCCGGCCTCATAATGGGCAACTAGGCTTAGGACACGGGCGAAGCACATCAGGTCCTCGCGCATTTTCAGGTTTTTGTTGTTGATGATTTTTTTAAGGTATTGAATGCAGGTCTTGTTATCTCCCATACTAAAATAAAGACATGCAATCTTGTAATAAAATACCATGACATGGTGCTCGTCTATACGCTCCTTATGTTTGTTGATCCCGTATTCTATAATTTTTACCAGATATAGGCCCTTTTCAAAAGTTCCTTCCATAAAATGGAGGTTCAATTTATTGGAATTGATGTACAAAAAAGCCAAGGATGAAATGTTGTCATTTTTTGGAAATTCCTCGCTATTGACCATCGCTTCCAGCCTATCCAGGGTTTCCTTGAACTGAGAGCTATATTTCACGTAGAACAGGGATTCCAAAAGATAGTGGTTGCCTTTTAGGAAAAAAACGGGATTCAAATAGATCATCTCCTTATTTTCATAAAATAGATCTACCCATTTGCTGGAATATTTATAGCAGGACAAGAAATCCTGGGTAAGAAAACTGTACCATAAATGGGCTTTATAAAGCCAT
The DNA here is from genome assembly GCF_037203765.1 of Sediminicola sp. 1XM1-17. Taxonomy (NCBI): domain Bacteria; kingdom Pseudomonadati; phylum Bacteroidota; class Flavobacteriia; order Flavobacteriales; family Flavobacteriaceae; genus Sediminicola; species Sediminicola sp. 1XM1-17. The sequence continues at coordinate 442,306 of NZ_JBBCAS010000002.1, forward strand.
AGTTTTTCTCTGAATCCAAGTTCATCAATATGGTAATCTGGCAAATGGTCATCAAAATACTTTTTAACTTCCTTTATTTCCGCATCGCTCCTCACATAACCTACTTTAAGCATCATGCCATATAATTGGAGGGATAGATTGGAAAGCTTACTGGTAATCACGTTCTGTTCGGATAGTTTTTTGGCCTGCATCGCCAATTCATCCGCCCTATCGGGAATACTCCTGGTTATATATTGGGTCTCAATTATCTTTTCCAACTCAACAATCTCGTAGGCTATATTCTTCTCTTCGTTGTCAATAGCCGTACTCTTTGCCTTATCTAATATTTTTAAGCTTTGCTTATAGAGTCCTTTTTGGTACAAAATAGTAGCAAAATCGAGCTGTTCCCTAATCTGTACCCGTATATTTTGGTTGACTGGATTTAATCTTAAACTCACCAGTATTTGCTTATAGAGGTGGGCCTTGAGATTGGATAACTGGGTTTTTTTAACAATCCCGCTTTCCAAAATGGCCTTTTCATCATAATCCTTCATCTTGTCCAAGAGGTTGAACAAGGCCAAAAACTTGGCATCCGTATTCACACCCAGTCTCCCTACATAGAGCTTAAACTGTCTCTTTTCTGACTTGGAAAGTGATTTTATCAATACAAACAAAGCATCTTTATGTGCAGTTGTCATCGTAATATTTATTATTTAATTAGCTGTAAATCAGAGTTTTAAATATAACAAAAAGTAACTTAACGTTGTAAATGTTTTTCTAGACTCCATCCAGTTGGTTAAGGTAGCCATATATTCGTATAGCTTACCTAAAATACACAAATATAATGAGCAAAGATAAAGTACAAATATTTGACACGACGCTGAGAGATGGAGAACAAGTCCCAGGATGCAAATTGGATACGAAACAGAAACTTGTTATCGCAGAAAGATTGGATGTATTGGGTGTAGACGTTATTGAAGCAGGGTTTCCCATTTCTAGCCCAGGAGATTTCAATTCTGTGAGTGAAATTGCAAAATTGGTGCAAAATGCTACTGTCTGTGGATTGACCAGGGCAGTAAAAAAAGATATTGAAGTTGCCGCTGAGGCTCTCAAATATGCAAAAAAACCAAGAATCCATACGGGAATCGGAACCTCTGACTCCCATATCAAATATAAGTTCAATTCCAATAGGGAGGCTATTATTGAAAGGGCCGTTGAAGCTGTAAAATATGCCAAGACCTTTGTTGAGGATATTGAATTCTATGCAGAGGATGCCGGAAGGACCGATAATGACTTTTTGGCCAGAATTTGTGAGGAAGTTATCAAAGCCGGTGCAACGGTGTTAAATATTCCCGATACCACGGGATATTGCCTTCCTGAAGAATATGGTGCAAAAATTAAGTATCTTAGGGACAATGTTACAGGCATTCATAAAGCAACGTTATCCTGTCATTGTCACAATGACCTTGGATTGGCCACTGCAAATTCGATTGCAGGGGTAATCAACGGGGCTAGACAAATAGAATGTACCATAAACGGTGTGGGTGAAAGAGCCGGTAACACTTCCTTGGAAGAGGTAGTCATGATATTGAGACAACATCCTTATTTGAATTTGGATACCAATATCAATAGTAAATTACTATATGATACCAGTTTGATGGTTTCACAAAAAATGGGAATGCCAGTACAGCCAAACAAAGCAATTGTTGGTTCCAATGCATTTGCCCATAGTTCAGGAATCCATCAGGATGGGGTAATTAAGAATAGGGAAACCTACGAAATTATGAACCCGGAAGATGTTGGTGTAACAGAATCCTCCATAGTACTTACCGCCAGAAGTGGTAGGGCTGCTCTGGCATATCGTTCCAAAAGAATTGGTTATGAACTAACAAAAGTTCAATTGGACGTTATTTATGAGGATTTCCTAAAATATGCAGATCGCAAAAAAGAAATCATGGATGAGGATATCCATGAAATCATCGAATCTAGTTCGATTAATATAGAAAAGGTAGCTTAATGAACCTAAATATTGCACTTTTACCTGGAGATGGCATCGGCCCTGAAGTATTGGCACAAGCAGTGAAATGCCTGCAGGCCGTAGAGGAAACCTTTAACCATCATTTTACCTATACCGAAGCTTCCATTGGAGCGGTGGCCATGGACCAAACTGGGAGTCCCCTTCCAGATGAAACCTTGGAAATCTGCAAAGCTGCTGATGCCATTTTATTCGGAACCATTGGTACGCTGAAGTACGATGAGAATCCGGATGCCAAAGTGAGGCCTGAGCAAGGGCTTTTGCAATTGCGCATGGAGTTGAACCTTTTTTCGAGTATTAGACCAGTCAAAATATTTCCAACCCTTTTTGAAAAGTCTCCCTTGAAAAAGGAGATCATTCTGGGAACGGATTTTGTAATCTACCGTGAACTGACCGGGGGGATCTATTTTGGGGAGAAAAAATTAAGCGCCGACGGCACGGTTGCCTCTGACCTTTGCCAATATTCTGAGAAAGAAATAGGGCGCATTGCCCATTTGGCTTTTAAAGCTGCAAAAAATAGAAAGCAGAAACTAACCGTAGTTGACAAGGCCAATGTACTGGAGACCTCCAGATTATGGAGAAAAGTGGTCAAAAAAATAGGGGAAAGTTATCCTGAGGTGACACTGGAATTTCTTTTGGCCGACAATGCTGCCATGCAGATTATGCTAAATCCCAAACAGTTCGATGTTATCCTGACAGACAATCTTTTTGGTGATATATTATCGGATCAAAGCAGTGCCATATGTGGTTCCAAAGGGTTATTGCCCTCTGCATCCATAGGGAATGATCATGCCATGTTTGAACCTTTTCACGGATCCTATACACAGGCCCAGGGAAAAAATATTGCCAATCCAATTGCATCCATACTATCGGCGGCAATGTTATTGAACCATTTTGGTTTAAATGAGGAGGCACAGGCCGTCATAGTTGCTGTTGACAAGGCCTTGAGAAAAAACATTTCCACAAAAGACATCAATGCTTCCAGTATATATGGAACCAGTCAGGTAGGTGATTTTATATCACAAAATATTATCGACTCGGAGGAAGACCTCAATTTCAATTATGAAAACATTGGTCTTGGGAAGTCGACCATTATATAAATTAAGTAGCTAAATTCTTTAGAAAAAGCCTTTTCAAAATTTTGAAAAGGCTTTTTTTTATTCGTTCAACAGGCTTCCGACCAAGGCGCGGAAATCCTTATCGAACTGATCATACTTATCGCCCGTAGCAGGTCCATTGAACCCTGTTGTAATCTTTCTGACCTTTCCGGTTTTATCCAGAACAATGGTTGTAGGATAGGAAAGGATATGGTTGAGCATAGGCAATTTTTCTTGGGCCAATTCCTTATCCGATGATCCGTACTGCGCAAGTAGGATGGGGTATTGAACTCCTATTCGTTCCTTTAGTCGGTTTATGGCCTTAAAAGCCGCTTCCTCCGTTTTAGCATATTCAAAAGACAATGCCACTACCTGTAAGTTGTTCTGCTTTTGTTCTTTTAAATAATTGACCAAATATTTTGTTTCGTCCAGACAATTGGGACACCATGTACCCATAATCTGTACGATGACCACTTTGTCCTGGAACTGTGGGTCCTCCAAGGAAACGGTATTACCATGGGTATCTGGAAACATAAATGATAATTTATCATACCCTTCCTTTATATAGGTCAAAGAGTCCTCATCTGGCAGTTCATAAGAGGCATTTCTTTTGGCGACAAATGGCTCCTTGAAGTGATCACCGGAATAGAAGGTACCGTTAAGTGTACTATCGGTCGCTTTTGCGATGAACATAAAAACATGGGCCCCATCGAAGGTAGAAAGTTTTAGGGAGTCACCATCCATCACTCCCTCCAAAAAACGATAATCACCCGTGGTGGTTCTAAAGGTACCTACTACCCTGTCCCCTGTCTGGGTGAACATACCCTTGCCCATATAGCTGTCGTCCGTATTGGGACTGAATTCAGTTTCCCAAATACCACCAATATTCTTTGTGGAAGGGGTTTTAACTTCAAATCTTCTTTCGACACCATAGGTAGCCTTGAAGTCAACACTCCGCTCCATACTTTCCTGAACAAACACTCCAACAATTTCTTCAGGCGTAAAAACACCACTGATATACCCTTCAAAAGCAGGCATTTTTATTAAGATGGAATCATTCTCGATAGCAATCTCGTCTATGGCCAAAACTTCGTCCGCATTATAGGATTCCATGAGGTAGCCTCCGGAAGCAGATTTGGATATTTTAAAATTAAAAGGCATCATTTGATGGTCCATCAATTTCATTTTGCCCAACCACATACCCTCCTTTAACGTTGAGGGCTCTGTATTTTTACAGGCCGTAAGAATTGAAAATACCGAAAGTAAGAAGGCAATTTTTTTCATGTGTGAGTTTTATATTTTGAAGGTCGATTTATGGCAAATATACTTACAATAAAAAATAAAAGGATTTCAATTGAATACCTATTGAATGTCTTATTGCATTGTTTTATCTTTGGGCACTTAAATATTCGGCATTCCATGGGGTTTTGCCAGGTTGATAAAATCCCAACAATGCATTTATCAAAAGAAAATATTTCAGATTGTTTCAATGCCTATATAAAATACCACATGCCTAGCATAGGTATTAACGAAGGCAGTCTCTAATTTGAACCCTGACAAAATAAAAGAAAGTATCAATGAAAATATCTTACAACTGGTTAAAACAGTTCATTAAAATTGATTGGGATTCCCAGAAGACAGGAGAACTATTGACCGATTTAGGATTGGAGGTTGAGGGAATAACCGCATTTGAATCTGTAAAAGGCGGCCTCAAAGGTATTGTTGTAGGAGAAGTTCTTACCTGTGTAAAGCATCCGAATGCTGATAAACTAAAATTGACTACCGTAGATATTGGTGCCGAGGCTCCTATACAAATTGTATGTGGAGCTCCCAATGTTGCTGCAGGACAGAAGGTTCCCGTAGCCACCATCGGTACAACGCTATACACTAAAGAGGGAGAATCTTGGACCATAAAAAAAGGCAAGATCCGTGGAGAGGAAAGCCAGGGAATGATCTGTGCCGAGGATGAGATTGGTCTGGGCAAGGGCCATGATGGTATTATGATCTTGGAAAATAGCCTGGTACCAGGTACTCCCTGCAGCAAAGTGTTTAAAATAGAACACGACGAGGTTTTTGAAATTGGACTTACGCCAAACCGTGCAGATGCGATGAGTCATTTTGGGGTGGCCAGAGATCTCAAAGCCGGTCTTAAGCAAAAGAATATCCAGAAAGAACTGATAACCCCATCGGTCAGCAATTTCATAGTGGAGAACAGGTCTCTAAAAATAGATGTGGCCGTTGAACAAAGTGAACTGGCACCTAGGTATTGCGGGTTAACCATGAGCAACCTCATTGTACAACCATCACCAGATTGGCTTAAAAACAGGCTAAAGGCCATCGGAATTACGCCTAAGAACAATGTCGTAGATGCCACGAACTACGTACTTCACGAATTGGGACAACCACTGCATGCTTTTGACGCTTCAAAAATAAAAGGACATAAGATAATGGTCAAGACCCTGCCAAAAGGTTCCAAGTTCACTACATTGGACGGAATTGAGAGGGAATTGCACGAGGAAGACCTTATGATCTGTGATGCCGAAAAACCATTGTGTATTGCGGGTGTTTTTGGAGGTGAGAATTCTGGGGTAACGGAATACACTACCTCCATCTTTTTGGAAAGTGCTTATTTCAATCCAATTTCAGTAAGAAAAACAGCAAAAAGACACGCATTGAATACAGATGCCTCTTTTAGGTTTGAAAGAGGGATTGATATCAACAATGTGGAATATAGCCTAATGAGGGCAGCTCTGTTGATCAAAGAAATTGCCGGTGGTGATATTACATCGGATGTTGCCGATTTTTATCCTAAAAAGAAGGATGATTACCAGGTATTCTTGACCTATGACAAAATTAATAAGTTGATAGGGCAGGAAATTCCGGAAGATACCATAAAATCTATTTTGGCGTCTTTGGACATTAAGGTTAAAAATGTTTCGGAATCAGGGATGGGCCTTGCCATACCCTTCTACAGGGTAGATGTGCAGCGTGAGGTTGATGTTATAGAGGAAATATTACGGGTCTTTGGATATAACAATATACAATCGAAAGAAAAGTTGAACGCCTCCATCGCTTCTACTTCTAAATTTGATGATTATAAATTACAAAATTTGATTGGGGACCAATTGTCTTCCCAAGGCTTTTATGAAATCCTGGCCAATAGCCTGACCACTCCAGATTACATCGCATTATCTTCAGACACCAAGGAAGAGGAGTCCGTGAAGATCATGAACCCACTCAGTACGGACCTATCTGTTATGAGACAGTCCATGCTTTTTCCAGGTTTGGAGGCCATCTCTTACAACAGCAATAGAAAAAAACAGAATATCAAGTTCTTTGAATTTGGCAAAACTTACCATCAACACCAATCTGAAAGGATCGAAAACAAGCATCTAAGTCTTCTGATCACCGGTAACAAGACCGAGGACAGCTGGAATCTTCCCACCCAACCTTCCAACTTTTATTTTTTAAAGGCCAGTGTGGAAAACATTCTATTGCGTTTGGGAATTGCAGAAACCAGTTCCTTGCCAACCCAAGCTGATGTCTTTTCTGAGGGTCTGACCCTAAATGTTCAGGACATTAAACTAGTGGAGTTTGGAGTTGTAAAGAAATCCATTACCAAGCATTTCGATATCAAACAAGAAGTGCTTTATGCCGATTTTGATTGGTCCGCATTGTTACAATTGATCCCTAGGAAAAGTATCATTTTCAAGGACATTCCAAAATATCCAGAGGTAAAAAGGGATTTCGCACTATTGTTGGACAACAAGGTAACCTTTAAGGAAGTACACGATATTGCTTTTGAAACGGAGAAAAAATTGTTGAAAAACATCAATCTTTTTGATGTCTATACAGGCAAGAACTTACCGGATGGCAAAAAATCATACGCCGTTTCCTTTACTATTCAGGATACAAAAAATACCCTGACCGATAAACAAATAGACAAAATAATGTCCAAGCTCAAAGCCAACTACGAAAAACAGCTGGGAGCAGAATTAAGATAACAAAAAAAGGCTGGATAAAATTCCAGCCTTTTTTTGTTGTTATTCGTTTTTATTACATTTCAGAAGAAGGCAACAAAACGGTGTCTATCACGTGGATAACGCCATTGGATTGGTTGACATCTGCAATGGTCACCATTGCCATAGATCCGTTGGCATCAGAAATAACTACACCTTTCCCTTTTTTCATAGCATAGATTTCCTGACCGTTTACTGTTTTAAAGGTGGCCTTTCCTTTACCCATTTTAATGGCATTCAAAATATCTGAAGCGCTCATTTTTCCGGCTACCACATGATAGGTCAAGACTCCTTGAAGAGCAGCTTGGTTTTCCATCATCAACAGATTGTCCACTGTTCCCATTGGCAACTTGTCAAAAGCAGCATTTACTGGGGCAAAAACGGTAAATGGACCTTCAGATTGTAAGGTGGCTACAAGATCAGCAGCCTTTACTGCAGCAACCAAAGTAGTATGGTCCTGAGAATTTACAGCATTCTCAACAATGTTTTTCGTTGGAAACATTTCTGCTCCACCCACCATTTTTGTGTCTTGTGCCATTGCTGGTACGGCCAACATAACCAATAAAATACCTAATACAGAATTTTTAATGTTTGAAATTTTCATAATACTTATTTTTAAGTTCAACATCACTTACGGAAATAAGTTGGGCGAGGTTTTAAAAAATAAATATATAATTGAAATAGACCGAAATTAAAAAGATGGTCTTTTAACGTTGCTCCTACAATTCTTAAAGGGAGATACTATTTTTTTGAGGTAGAATTACGCTGTCTATGACATGTATAACGCCGTTGCATTGATTGGCATCAGCCGTGGTAATACGTGCTGAATTTCCAAAACTATCGGTCAATACAATATCAATGCCACTCATAGTGGCGGTTATCTTGTTTCCCTGCACCGTTGTCAGGGTAGTAGTGCCTTTGCCTCGGGACATCGCTTTTAATAGTTTTGAAGCAGTAATATTACCTGCCACTATATGATAGGTCAAGAGGGATCGCAACTTCATTTTATTTTCGGGCTTTAATAGATCGGCCAGCTCTAGGGGAGTCAACTTATCAAAGGCAAGATCAGAAGGTGCAAAAACGGTAAAAGGTCCATCTTTGTCTAAAATTTCTGTCAGATCCGTAGCATTTATGGCTGCCAATAAGACCTTGTGATTATCAGAATCTTCTGTATTCTGAACAATGGATTTATTGGGATCCATGGCAATACGGCCAATTTTAGAGCTTTTATTGTTGCTTTGGGCATATAGTGACAACCCACTTAAAGTAAAGATTAAAACAAGGCTAAAAACAGGCAATTTCATATTTCGTATCCAGGTCAAGTGTTCAAAAATCGACAAAGTGTATCAAAAGATCGACAATATACAATTATTCCCAAAGCTATTTTCGGTCCCTGATGGAGTAACTTTTATTTAACATTATTTTAACATTTAATTTAAGATACCTCTATTATTATAAAAAAGGGTAAATCCCTAACTTTGATGAAGTTGCTAAAAAAAAAGAAAATGATTAAGAAAACGAACATCGAAGAGAAACTACTTCAGGTCAAAGAAAAGAGGGCTGACCCCCAAAAAATTATTCAGGAGGTCTATCAAATTTTGAACGATACCTCGAAAACTGACCTTCGTATTGAAAAAAATCTTGGTAACGGTAAGACCCATATTGAAAATGCCTTTGATTTTGATCAATTGGAAACCCAAAGAATTTATCACATCGATCAAATAAAACAAATTTGCATTGATTATAGGTTGCGTTTCCTGGATTCCAAATATTTTAAAGGAGATATTCCAGATGAGGCCATTTCTGAAATTAAAAATTTGGAAAATAAGCACGACTTGGAGCTACAGGGATATAAAATCATAGCGCCCTCAAAAATGTTCAAACTAAAGGACAAGGATGATCCATTGTTATTTGCTCCAATTGGTAACGATTACTATTATTTGATCCATAAGTGGGGGAATGACCTTCATCCTTTACGCAGAATTTTTGCATGGCCGTTTAAAAGTATCGTAAATCTAACCCTGATCGTACTGCTTGGGAGCTATTTGTTGACTTTATTGGTACCTTCCGGACTGTTTTCCAAAGGTGATTCCAATGCGGAGTTTTGGATTATATTTTTCTTTATGTTCAAGAGCGCGGCATCGGTGATTATCTTTTATGGATTTGCCTTGGGCAAGAATTTTAATCCCGGTATTTGGAACAGTAAATATTTCAATACTTAATATTCAAACCACTGTAATAAAAGACCAAAGCCCTCTATCATTGGAGGGCTTTGTTTTTAAATGCTAAAACATAAAATGGTCCATTTTAGAACTAAACGGTAACCGCATACATTTTATCTCGCTGTTCCTTAATGGATTTATCGGACATGTACTCATCAAATGTAAGGTACCTGTCTATATTGCCATTAGGGGTCAATTCCACAATCCTATTGGCCACAGTTTCTGCAAACTCGTGATCATGGGTCGTTAACATGACCGTACCCTTAAAGTTCTTCAGGGAATTGTTGAATGCGGTTATACTTTCCAGATCTAAGTGGTTGGTAGGCTCATCCAACATAAGGACATTCGCCCTTATCATCATCATCCTACTCAACATGCACCTTACTTTTTCGCCCCCTGACAAAACGGTACATTTTTTTAGGGCCTCTTCACCACTAAAAAGCATTTTGCCCAAGAATCCTCTAATATAGACTTCTTCCCTCTCTTCTTCCGTTTTTGCCCATTGGCGCAACCAATCCACCAAATTGATATTGTCCGTAAAGAAATCGGAGTTATCCGCAGGAAGATACGATTGATTGGTGGTTACTCCCCATTGGAAGGTCCCACTATCGGCCTTTCTATTATTGTTTATAATTTCATAGAACGCTGTGGTAGCCCTTGAGTCCCTGGAAATTACCGCTACCTTATCCCCTTTTGCCAAATTAAGGTTGACATCTTTGAACAATATATCTCCATCTTCAGAGGTGGCGGATAATTTTTCAATATTCAAGATCTGATCTCCTGCTTCACGCTCACGATCGAAAATTATAGCAGGATATCTTCTGCTGGATGGTTTAATATCATCGATCTTCAACTTGGAAAGCATTTTCTTTCTGGAAGTTGCTTGCTTACTTTTTGCCACGTTGGCACTGAAACGCATGATGAATTCCTGCAGCTCTTTCGCTTTCTCCTCGGCTTTTTTGTTCTGTTGTGCCCTTTGCCTCGCAGCTAGTTGGCTACTTTCGTACCAGAAGGTGTAGTTTCCTGAATAAAGATTTAATTTTCCAAAATCGATATCTGCGATATTGGTACATACGGCATCCAAAAAGTGACGGTCGTGAGAAACTACAATAACTGTATTTTCATAATCTGCAAGAAAATTCTCCAACCAACTAATGGTCTCGTAATCCAAATCGTTTGTTGGCTCATCCATGATCAATACATCAGGGTTGCCAAAAAGTGCTTGGGCCAATAACACCCTTACCTTTAATTTGGAGTCCATATCGGCCATCAACGTATAATGTAAATCCTCCGATATGCCCAAATTGGACAAAAGGGCTGCAGCATCACTTTCGGCGTTCCATCCGTTCATTTCTTCGAACTGCACCTGTAACTCCCCTATTCTATCTGCATTTTTATCATCGTAATCTGCATAAAGGGCATCCATTTCTTTCTTAATGGCCGCCAAGGGCTTGTTGCCCATGACCACCGTTTCCAACACTGGAAGTGCATCAAAAGCATTATGGTCCTGTTCCAAAATGGACATCCTTTTGCCCGGTTCCAAATGAACACGTCCAGAGGTCGGATCAATTTGACCAGAAAGAATTCGCAAAAAAGTTGACTTTCCAGCACCATTGGCACCGATGACTCCATAGCAGTTTCCTTGAGTGAAGCTCACATTAACATCATCAAAAAGCACTCTTTTCCCAAATTGTACTGATAGATTGGATACAGATAACATATATCTTGTTTTTAAATTTCGTGCAAAAATAGTGAAAATATAAGAGGTATTCCAATATCTTACCCGCCCTTATTGCGATTGAAAGCGCAGGCTTAAATTTTTAACTTGCAATTAACAACATTTCGCCCTGCTCTTTAGTAGTTTTGAGAACACTAAGGATGGTATGCCTATATGAGAAAAATTACTTTTTATCTTTTTGCATTTATATTGGTAGGTTGTCAGGTGGACAAGAAAAGTATACAGTCGGCCTTCTTCTCCGGCGAAATTGTCAACCCGACAAACAACTATGTGGTTTTATACAAAGATGAAATTGTCATAGATTCTGCCAAGTTGGATGAGAACAATAGGTTTACCTTAAGGTTGGATCAAGTAGACGAAGGTCTTTACCATTTTGACCACCATCCTGAGCTGCAATATGTATATCTGGAGAAAGGTGACAGTTTGATGATTCGCCTTAATACCTCGGATTTTGATGAATCGTTGGTATTCTCCGGAACAGGGGAAGTAATCAATAACTTCCTGTTGGAAATGTTCCTCACCTACGAGGAGGAAGAGCCGTTGATCAATGAATTTTATGAACTTGAGCCAGAGGCTTTTAGCAAAAAAATTGATTCTTTAAGGCAATCAAAGTTCCTATTATTGAAAGAATTGGAAAACGATATGCCCTTGTCCGACAAGGCCCTGGAAATAGCTAAGGCCAATATTGACTACACCTACTATGCCTACTATGAGAAATATCCTTTTAAGCACAGAAGAAAATTAGGTGAAAAATCCATCCATGAGCTTTCAAGCAACTTTTATGGGTATAGAAAGAACATAAATTACAACAATACAAATCTCACCTATTTCAGACCCTATTACAATTACATGATCTACAATATTGGCAATATGTCCTATATGGATTGTGCCGAAGAATGTAAAAAAGGGGAGAATAAAATAAAAAATCAGCTTCATTACAACCTTCACAAATTAAAGTTGATAGACAGCCTGGTAAAAGAAAATAGCCTTAGGGACAATCTTTTCCGCAATGTGGCCATGGACTATTTATTGAAGGTCCATGACAATGAAGAGAACAACAACCTGTTCATCAACGATTTCCATAAAAGATCCGGAAATAACAAGCATATAGCGGAAATCGACGGCCTATATACAGGTATTCAGAATATCCAGCCAGGCAATAAAATTCCTGATCTGGAACTTTGGAACACCAATGGGGAGAAGGTATCTTTAAGGGAAGTGACCGGCAATAAAAACATAGTGCTATATTTTTGGACGGGAACCCAAAAAAGGCAGTTTGAAAATATAAATAAAAGGGTACAGGAGCTTCAAGCCAAGAATAAGGATGTCATTTATATAGGCATCAATTACAAAACAGAACAGCCCCAGTGGACTAGTATCGTTGAAAAATATGAATTGGATAAGGACAACCAATTTCGATCCGATAATTTTGAAGAACTCACTAATTCCCTGATCATCTATCCTACCAACAAATGCATTCTCATGAAGGATGGGGTTATCGTCAATGCGTTTGAAAATTTATATTCCATTAATTAGAATATATCTTTGAATTAAAAAGCCCTGTAGGAGTAACCTACAGGGCTTTTTAAATTATAAACTCCACTATTTATTAGTTTCCTTTCTTGTAATCCTCCAAGAATTTCGCAAGTCCTATATCGGTCAATGGATGCTTTAAAAGTCCTTCAATGGCAGATAATGGTCCGGTCATGACATCAGCTCCCAATTTGGCACAGTCTATCACATGCATGGTATGTCTAACAGATGCCGCCAATATTTCCGTATCAAAACCATAGTTGTCATATATAAGTCGGATTTCCGAAATAAGGTTCAAACCATCGGTTGAGATATCATCCAATCTTCCTATGAACGGTGATACATAGGTAGCACCAGCCTTAGCAGCCAACAAGGCTTGACCCGCTGAAAATACCAGTGTACAGTTGGTTCGGATACCTTTGTCGGAAAAATACTTGATCGCTTTAACACCATCCTTGATCATTGGAACTTTAACCACAATTTGTTCGTGCAATTCTGCCAATTCTTCACCTTCGGCGATCATTTCATCAAAAGTTGTCGCAATAACCTCTGCAGAAACATCACCATCCACGATATTACAAATATCCACGTAGTGCTTTAATATATTATTCCTACCGGTTATTCCCTCTTTGGCCATAAGTGAAGGATTTGTGGTAACTCCATCCAATACCCCTAATTCTTGGGCTTCTTTTATTTGTTGCAGATTTGCTGTGTCTATGAAAAACTTCATATTGCTGAATTGATTTTAAAGGTTAGTAATAAAGGAGCAAGATATTTGATTATGGGCTCCTTTTCAATTTATTACAAAATTACAACTTATAATGGTTCAGAAGTAGTTTCTCGTACTGTTTGTCCGGTAAAATTTTCTTTAAAAAGAGTGAAAATTTTTGCATAAAGGCGCCTACCTTATAATGTATTTTTGGACGGTCTGTCCGTATGATGGCAAACACCGCTTCAGCTACACAGATAGGATCTTTCCCATCATTCACATGATCGTTTATCATTTTCAGCGTATTGCCATAGGGTACTTTGTAAGGGGATTTGGGTTCCACTGGGGCATGGTACCGTCCCGAGGCTATATTGGTAGCAAAATCGCCCGGAGCCAGATTCGTAATGTGTACCCCAAAATCTTTGGTCTCCATTCGCATGGCTTCTGTAACCAGTTCCAGGGCCCCTTTGGTTGCCGAATAAATACCCCGATATGGTAGTCCCATATAGCCCGCGATGGAAGTAATATTAATTATTAAACCTGAGTGCTGCTGCCTCATTGCTGGCAAAACGGCTTTCATCATATGAATTGGGCCATGAAAATTGGTATTGAACGCTTTTTGTATTTCTTCATGAGGAGTCTCCTCTATAGGTCCTGTAATGCCAATCCCTGCATTGTTGATCAATACATCCAATCTTCCCTCCTTTTCAAGAAGTTTTTGAATAGCCTCCGAAATGGATTCAGGGACACTGACATCCAACTCCAACAAACTAAAATGATCAAAGTCCGGATATTTGCCCAAACTCCTGGTAGTACCATATACCTTGTATCCTTTTGAGGACAAAAATATTCCTATAGATTTTCCTATACCGGAAGAACCTCCTGTGATCAAAACAACCTTACTTTCCATAACTCCTAAAAATTGGGTACAAAATAACAAATAAAAAAAGAGATGGGAAGGCTTTCAGGTGGGTGGAAGTGAAGTAAAATCTGTTCTAAAACGAAAGTATTGGGTACAAAAAAAGGCAAGCTACCTACATCGCACTGCTACAACCGCATACCCTTGCTGTGTTCCCACCCTGGGGGATTCTGCAGGAGCTAGTCGTGTAGGACTTGCCGACTGCAAATATACAACCTTTTAATTTTTTCACAATCTTTTTACAGTCTTAATTTAATTAAATACCTTGCCTTGGCAACCTGCATTTCTACTTGTTTTTATAGTTGATTGGCATAGAGAATGTTGGGATGGTATCGCAAAATACAAACACCAAAAAAAGATTAGCTCATTGGGGCGAAAAAATGAATCATAGGATTATGCTAGCTAAATAAACCACCAAGGACTAACACCTAAAAACTCAAAAATGAAAACCCTTAAGTATTTAGTAATAACATCATTTACCGTGGCATTCCTCTCTTGTGGCGGAGGGAATTCTGCAACATCAAAACTTTTCAATATTCAGTTGGAGGGAAACAAAACGGAATTCAATCAAAACCAGACAATCAGTATCGAACTGGGAAATCCAAAACAGAAGACCATAAACTCAGTATCGTATAGCATTGATGGAATGGCATTGAACCCTACGGATGGAAAAATCACCTTAAACGTGCCAACGTTGGGCAATAAGTCCGTCGTGGCAAACGTAGTATATGATGACGGGACGGTAGAAATAACAAAGAAAATTAAAATACTTGCTGCCAATCCCCCTGAAATCTACACCTATGAAATTCTAAATGAATATCCCCATGATATAAACGCTTATACGCAAGGGTTGGAATTTCACAATGACACCCTATATGAGAGCACAGGAAGACGGGGGCAATCCTCTTTGCGAAAAGTAGACTACAAAACGGGAACCGTTTTAAAACAAATTGACCTGGATAAAACTTATTTTGGAGAAGGAATTACCATCTTAAAAGATAAAATTTATCAATTGACATGGCAAAGTGGAATGGGTTTTATATATAGCTTGGATACTTTTGAAAAAATAGACACATTTACCTATGACCAAAGTAGGGAGGGCTGGGGATTGTGCAACAATGGAACAAAATTATTGAAAAGCGACGGTTCTGAAAAAATTTGGAATCTTAATCCAGAGACCTTAAAAGAAGAAGGTTATATAGAAACGGTGACCAATAAGTCCATTTTCAACAAAACCAATGAATTGGAATACGTGGACGGAAAAATATACGCCAACGTTTATCTAAAGGAAAGCATGATGATTATTGATGCTAAAAGTGGCGCCATAGAAGGCGTGGTTAATTTTGGTGGATTAAAAGAAAAAGTGAAACAGCATGGTGATCTGGATGTGTTGAACGGTGTAGCTTATCATCCCGTAAGAAAATCGTTTTTTGTAACCGGCAAAAATTGGGACAAGCTTTTTGAGGTTAACATAATTAAAAAACAATAATGACCCCATTTGAAAAAGACATACAGGTACAAGCGGAGGATTTGGATGATTTAAACCATGTCAACAACGTCCGATATGTGCAGTGGATCCAGGATATCTCCAAGGAACATTGGCAAAAAAAAGCACCTGCAACTTTAAAAGAAGAGGTTATTTGGGTAGTATTGAACCATAATATTACCTATAAGAGTGCGGCCAAATTGAACGACCATATTAAAATAAAGACCCATATTGCCAAAACAAAAGGGGCCATTTCTACGCGTATTGTGGAAATGTTCGATGCCGGTACCAATTTGCCCATTGTATATGCAAAGACGGAATGGGTCATGTTGAATGCAGTCACCTACAAACCCATGCGGGTTTCTGAAGAAATCCAGAATATATTTACATAAACCAATCTTGAGGAAGCTATGTTCAAAATTCAAGGAATTCGTACGGCATTTCTACTGCTGCTAATTCCAATGTTATGGAGTTCCTGCAGAAAGGATTTTGATTACGCCCCAAGTATGGGAAACCTTCAATTCTCAAAGGACACAGTTTACCTAGACACCGTATTCTCTGCAATTTCAAGCAGCACTTACACCTTAAAGGTATTCAACAAAAGCAAAAAAGATCTCAAAATCCCCAATATTAGGCTCAAAAAGGGAGAAAACAGTAGCTACAGGCTCAATGTAGACGGAGTAGCTGGCAATACTTTTGTTGATATCCCAATTTTGGCCAAGGATAGTCTGTATATTTTCATTGAAAATACACTGGACATAAGTGATGGGGCACAAAAGGACTTTTTAAGCACGGATGCTATATTATTTGATTCGGGAGCTTATGAGCAACAAGTGGAGCTCGTGACCTTGATCAGGGATGCAACATTTTTATATCCCGAAAAATTTGATCAAGGTTCAACGGAATCTTTTGTGCTTCCTTCCGAAGAGAATGCCCCTTCCTCCATGCAGGCCTATCAGCTTCCGGATAATCTCTTACAATTTACCAATGATAGGCCCTATGTGATCTATGGGTATATCCTTATTGGACCGGATAAAACCTTGGTCATGGAAGCCGGTACCAGAGTATTTCTACACAAAAATTCTGGAATAATTATAGGAAAGCGAGCCCATTTAAGAGTCAATGGTGTTTTGAGCGAAAATTCCGATCTGTTGGAAAACGAGGTTATCCTTGAAGGAGACCGATTGGAACCCACGTTTGCCGAAATTCCGGGTCAGTGGGGAACTTTATGGCTTACTTCAGATAGCAAAGGTGCCGATATTAACTATTTGACCATAAGAAATGCCACCAATGGTATGTTGGTTGATGGGACGAACACAGCCAACACCCCTACCCTTACCATTAAAAACTCCCAAATATATAACAGTTCCAATTCCAATCTTTGGGCAAGAACGGGATCCATCAAAGGAGAGAACTTGGTTTTGGGAAATTCTGGAATTTCTTCCTTAAAATGTGAGCTTGGCGGGTCTTATCATTTTGTTCATTGTACCATGGCCAATTATTTTAGTTACGGATTTAGATCGGGTCCTGCCGTACACTTATCCAATTTTCTGACTTCAGATCAAGGGGAAGTGTTTAGAAAGGATTTGAAAGAAGCCTCATTTGATAATTGTATTGTAACGGGCAGTGGCTCTGGTGAATTGGACTTAAGGTCCATGGACAGCGCACTCTTTAATTTTTATTTCAATCATTCTCTTATTACCTCCAACACCACTGTGACCAACCAAGATAATCCCTACTATAATTTTGACAATGAAATCTTCTACAACAACATTATTTTAAATCTGGACCCAAACTTCAAGGACAGGTCAAAAAACGATTTTAGGATTGGATCGATGTCTTCGGGAATCAATAAGGCAGACCGCAATAAGGCTGTTTTGGTACCCTTGGATTTAATGGGTTTTGATAGGACAGATAGTCCCGATATAGGTGCATACCAATTTATATCAGAAAATTAAACAGGTTACTTACAAGCCGTTCATCTAAAAAGAAATGTTTTTCTTTTAGAGACACTTCATATACAATATATTAGACAGGAAAACCATAGATATTCTATGGTTAAAATATAATCACTCCTCGGTACTTCGTTGTACTTTGTACCCAAATATATTGTCTATGGAGTACACATATATTATAATAGATTCCGACGCTACCTCCAACCTACAACTACAACACCATCTTGAGGAATACGGGGAGTTTATCTGTACGGCCCATGCACACAATAGTGCCGATGGGTTGAACTCCATTTTAAAATTCAATCCAAGTATTGTTTTCATCAATCTGAATGACAGCGCCTCCGAATATTTTCATATGGTTTTGGAATTGCACCAATATAAGAAGGAACTGCCCATTTTAATAGGTATTTCCAAAGGAAAACAATATGCCTACGAAGCAATAAAAAATAATTTTTTTGATTATTGGCTTATGCCGTACAGTGAATTCGACATCAGAAAATCCCTGTTGAAACTAAAAAAATTGATGCCGAAGGAGGCTGTTTCCCAGACCATCTGTTTAAAATCCTATAAGGACTATAGATATGTGGATACAGATGAGATCCTATATTTGAAGGCAGATAATAATGCAACCGACTTTATATTAAGAGATGGTAGCACCATAAGTGCCTTTAAAACATTAAAAACTTTCGAAGAAACCCTTCCCAAAAATTTCATTAGGATTCACCAGAGTTATATCCTAAATACAAAATATGTTTCCAGGATCAACTATGGCAAATCTATTTGTTCTTTAAAACAGGACAACCACCAACTTCCCTTCTCGAAATCCTACAAGGAAAACATCGATGATTTAAAGAAATTGCTTTCCAAAAGCAGCATCCGCACCTTAAATTAATCGAATTCTCTCAAAACCAGTACATATACCCTCAAAAGTGACCATTTCACTAAAGTGCCCTATTACGTCTTTCCAAAAATGAACCCTCTTTATAAATTAGCCGTATACAAAGAAATAATCAACCCCTAAACTATATTTAAGATGAAAAAAGTATTCGGAATTTTGGCAATAGCAGTATTATCAACTGGTTTATATTCTTGTGAAACGGAATCCAACATGGAAGAGACACAAGCATTATATGAGAGTTTGGATACCAATGCTACGGATGGTAGCGTTGTAAAAACCGACGGAAGGGATTAAAAACATCTGAGAATTTTTAATAGGCTTCAACATTACCGTTGGGGCTTTTTTTTTATCTTGTCTTTTTCTAATTTTAAAAGACAGCCACATCAAAAGTAAATTTGTTAGAAACTTCAAATATTTGGTCTTATTTATATTGACCGCCTGTCAGAACAGAAATAATAACGATTCAAAAAATGAAAATATTTCTCAAAATGACAGCGTATTGACATGGATACAACTTAGCAGAAATAATGATTTTCCGGATGAACAAAGGTTAGATTTCCTAAAAAAAGCAGTTGATTATACCTATACAATTTCAAATGACTCCTTAAAAGCTAATTACTTTTCAAAAATATCCCTTAGCTATTTAAGACTAAATGACTCTTTTTCATTTAGAAAAACAAACTTTAAAGCTTCAGAACTTTCAAAAAAAAGCAATGACTCTATAACACTTGCCGAATCTCATTGGGATTTAGGTGAGTTTTTTAGAGACATTACAGTTGAAGACAGTGCCTATTATCACTTCGCATCTGCACATAAAATTTATTCCTCCTTAAACAATCAATTTTTAGCAGGTCGCATGTTATACAATATGGCTGTAGTTCAAGGAGACATCAAGGATTACACGGGCAGTGAAATAAATACCTTCAAGGCCATTGAGCTATTAGAGCCCCTGGATAAATATGAGCAACTGTACAAATGTTATAACAGTTTAGGCGCGGTTTACAATTCTTTGGGTGAGTATGACAAGGCCTTGGAATATCATCAAATAGCCTTGGATTATTTGACCAAGTTTGATGATGAGGGTTCCCGATTTGTAACCCTGAACAATATTGGCGATACCTACCTTAACCAAAGAGACTATAATACGGCTAGTTCATTCTTTCAAAGGGTAATTAATATAGAAAATCTTAAAGAAAAAGACCCCACAACATATAGTAAGGCCCTTGGTAATTTCGCAAAAACCAAATTACATTTAAAGGACACCTTTGGTCTAAAAAATACATTTTTGAAGGTATTGCATATTCAGGACAGTATCAACGAAGTTGTAGGGATGTCCCTGACCAATTATTACTTGGCAGAATATGCCCTGGCCAAAAAGGACACCAATGCGGCCCTGGCATATGCCAAAACCTCAAGATCCCTAGCGCAACAAAGCACCAACAACAAAAGAATCTTGGAGAGTTTGGAGCTCATTAGCAAGCTCGATACCGAAAATTCAGCCCAATATGTCCAAGAATACATACAGCTCAATGATAGTCTACAAAAGGAAGAGCGTCAGATTAGAAATAAGTTTGCACGGATCCAATTTGAAACGGACCAGTTTATAGAACAAAACCAATTACTGGCCAAACAAAAGCAGTTGTGGTTGGGGGTTGCCATAGGACTCTTCTTTTTGGCCATTGCCATCGTCAGTATTATCTCCTTACGCATAAAAAACCAAAAATTAAAGTTCGAACAGCAGCAGCAAGAAAGCAACTTGGAAATTTTTAATCTCATGCTGTCACAAAAGGAAAAGTTTTTAGAGGGGAAACAAGAGGAGCAAAAAAGGGTATCTGAAGAACTCCATGACAGCATCCTGGGCCAAATGCTAGGTATAAGGCTTGTATTGAGCGGCCTCAACAACAAAAATGGGGAAACGGAAACAAAACAAAGGGCAGAATACCTTAAAAAACTGCAAGAGGTTGAAGAAGAGGTCAGGACTATTTCCCACGAATTGAACGACGCCGCTTATCAAAAAATTCATAACTTTATTTATTCGGTAGAAGATCTTTTGAAAAGTATTGAAACAACCTCTCCTGTAGACTGCAATTTGGAATATACCACAGATTTGGAATGGGACCGGTTAAACAGTGAGGTAAAGATTAACATCTATAGGATATTGCAGGAAAGTCTGCAAAATTGTGTAAAACATGCTTTGGCAAAGAATATTGAGGTAACCCTGGATGCCAACGAAAACGAGATATTGGTCGGTATTTCTGATGACGGTGTCGGGTACCAGGTAAAAAGGGAAAAGAAAGGTATTGGTCTGAAGAATATCATATCCAGAGTACAGAAAATGAAAGGCTCTGTGGATATCAAAAGCAAAATAGGAAAGGGGACAACGCTTTTGGTAAAAATACCTATCCAAAATAAATTGGGTACATTTGACACACAAAAAGAAGCCAGAAATACAGAATTTTAGAACAATCAAGGAATAATGAAAACACTACGGATCTTAGCGGTAGATGATCATGAAATGACCATGATTGGATATAAATTTATCTTGGAAGAAATTCAATTTGAGGACTATAAAATTCAAGTAGACACTGCTAAAACATATGATCTGGGGAAGCAAAAAATAACCGACTCCGCGAAATCTTTTGTATATGACATTATCATGCTCGATATTCAGCTGGGGCCGGCCAATGAAACCCAACCCCATACCGGGGAAGATTTAGGTATTTATGCCCGTAAAGTAGTGCCCAGTTCCAAAATAGTGTTTCTGTCATCATTTAGTGACAATTATAGAATCAATAGCATTTTAAAATCTGTGGACCCGGAAGGATACATGGTCAAAACCGAAATAGACGAAGGTGCCCTCAATGATATGGTTAGGACGGTTATGACCGAACCCCCTTACTATACCAAGAAAGCACTGATTGCCATTAGAACCAAAATGGCAAACGATATTCCTTTGGACGATAACGACAAGAAAATTTTGTACCACCTGTCCATCGGTACCAAAACCAAGGATATGATAGACCATATTTCACTTTCATTACCAGGTATTGAGAATAGAAAGCGGCAATTAAAAACCATATTTGGAGTAGAAAAACAAAATGACCAAGCCCTGATCACAGAGGCAAGAAATAGAGGCTTTATTTAAAAAGCAGGTAATTTCTTTAAGAAAACCTTCATTTTTCTTACAATCCCTAACATTTTTGATAAAAACCATATTTTTTCTAAGGTTTTTATATAGTGTATGCACCTTATTTAAAATTAACTTCGTGTATATACTTAACCAAATCCCTCAATTAGTATGCCTCTGCACACCGAAAGTTTTAACAACAAATTTAATTCCAGTGTTGTTACCAAGTATCAAATCACTGGGCTGGATATCTTTGAGAAAAGTTTGGCAAAATATTTTTTCTCCGAGGTTGACGTAAACGTTCACAGTTCAAATGAATTGGAAGCCAATTTGAACATAGAGTTTCAAAACAATCTAAACCTTGGCGAAGTTTTATACTTTTTAAATACGCATACTTGGGAACATGAGGAGGATCAATTGATAATGAGAAATATCAATCCATTTCTAAAGGCATTACAAACATTAAAACAGCAAAATTCCATATCCATTGATATCGAGGAGATTTCCATTTTATTAAAGGACACCTCTATTGTTATCAAAAAAATATATTCCCAAAGCATTCCCGCCCAATTGGAAAATATCTTGGAAGAAATTACAAACCACCATTATAAGCTTACCCGAAATTCACAGGAGGTACCATTTGAAATGTACATTCCAGTATTTGAAGAGGGACCCTTGGAACCAAA
This sequence comes from Sediminicola sp. 1XM1-17, assembly GCF_037203765.1. Lineage (NCBI taxonomy): Bacteria > Pseudomonadati > Bacteroidota > Flavobacteriia > Flavobacteriales > Flavobacteriaceae > Sediminicola > Sediminicola sp. 1XM1-17. Next base: position 464,709 of record NZ_JBBCAS010000002.1, read on the forward strand.
CAGCAACTTGGAAGACATTAGAAACTCAAACCAAAGCGCAATTAACGACTATTTTGGGTTTTGGGGTCTATATTTTGATTCTGAAGAAGATGCAGTAATATATGATTTAGAAAATAAATCAATGGTCTATGGCGATCTATTTATGCTAAATCATTAAAGGTCTCCAAGAACACCAATAGTAGGGCTATTGGTGTTCAAAGACCAACTTTTTTTAGGCATTGAACAATGCCCTGCCGCGCATCATTTCATTGACCTGGTCACGAACTTCCTCTATTACCGCTTCGTTATCCTTATTGGTCAATACCCTATCTATAAATTCAACAATAGTAGCCATATCAGCTTCTTTTAAACCTCTAGTGGTAATCGCTGCGGTTCCGAAACGAATCCCAGAAGTGATAAAAGGAGATTTATCATCAAAAGGCACCATGTTCTTATTGGCAGTTATATCGGCCTTGACCAACACATTTTCTGCCTCTTTCCCTGTAATATCCTTATTTCTAAGATCAATCAGCATCATGTGGTTATCCGTTCCTCCGGAAATGATTTTATAATCTTTGGCCATGAATGCTGCAGCCATTGCCGCTGCGTTCTTCTTGACCTGTAACATATAATGAAGATATTCATCTGTCAATGCCTCTCCAAATGCTATCGCCTTGGCCGCAATAATGTGCTCCAAGGGTCCACCTTGGTTCCCAGGAAAAACCGCAAGGTCCAACAGTGCCGACATCTTTCTTAAGCTCCCATTTTTCAAGGTTATTCCAAATGGGTTATCAAAATCCTCTCCCATCAGGATCAATCCACCTCTAGGACCCCTTAAAGTCTTATGGGTGGTGGTGGTAACGATATGACAATGTGGAAGTGGATCATTCAAAATACCTTTGGCTATAAGACCAGAAGGATGTGAAATATCGCCCAATAACAATGCTCCAACACTGTCTGCTATTTCTCTAAAACGTTTAAAATCCATATCCCTGGAATACGCAGAGGCACCAGCAATAATCATTTTTGGCTTTTCCTTTGTGGCTATCTCTTGGATCTTATCATAATCCAAAATACCGGTCTCTTCATCTACACCGTAAAAAACAGGTGTATATAATCGGCCTGAAAAGTTCACAGGTGAACCATGGGTCAAATGACCTCCATGAGAAAGATCAAATCCAAGGATTTTATCTCCTGGTTGCAAACATGCATGGTAAACCGAGGCATTGGCCTGGGAACCGGAATGGGGTTGCACATTGGCATAAGCAGCACCAAAAAGTTCTTTAGCCCTATCAATGGCAATCTGTTCCACCTCATCAACAATTTCACAACCTCCATAGTATCTTTTTCCAGGGTAGCCTTCGGCATATTTGTTGGTTAATACGGATCCAGCAGCCTCCATAACTTGTGGACTGGTGAAATTTTCCGAAGCTATCAACTCAATTCCTTCCAATTGGCGTTCCTTCTCAGCCTCTATTAATTCAAAAATTTGATTATCTCGATGCATAACAAAAATATTCTTCTAAATAAGCCGTAAAAATACGAATTGCCAGCCTTAAATTGGAAGAAAATAATATATTTGATAAGAATTTTATCAAATACAAATTAACAATTATAACATGCCGATAAAAAGTAACGACCCTTCAAAAAAAAGTTGGATACCTGTAAGGGACAATTCTGATTTTCCTATACAGAATATACCTTTTGGGGTTTTTTTAACGCGGGATGATATTATCACTATAGGTACTAGAATTGGGGACCACGCCATTGATTTGGGTGCCCTCCACCAATTGGGATACTTTAAGGATATTCCGTTAACAGATGATATTTTCTTGCAGGACACCTTGAACGATTTTATTTCAGATGGCAAAAAGACCTGGAGATTGGTTCGAAACAGGATCAGTGAAATATTTGATGCCAACAACCCTGAACTAAAGAACAATGAGGAGCATAAAAAAATAGTCCTTTTTACCATGGATGAAATAGAAATGCAACTTCCTGTTCAGATCGGTGATTATACCGATTTTTATTCCAGTAAGGAACACGCCACCAATGTGGGCAAAATGTTCCGCGATCCTGAAAATGCCTTGCTGCCAAACTGGTTGCACATCCCGGTAGGATATCATGGTAGAAGTTCTTCCATAGTTCCTTCCGGTACCCCAATCTACAGGCCAATGGGACAGACATTACCCGCAGGATCGGACGAACCGATCTACGGACCATCCAAATTGGTTGATTTTGAACTGGAGATGGCCTTCATTACCACCGATGCCAATATCCTTGGGGAAACAATCCCTGTCAATGAAGCCGAGAACTATATATTCGGAATGGTCCTTTTCAACGACTGGAGTGCCCGTGATATACAAAAATGGGAATATGTACCCTTAGGCCCATTTTTGGCAAAGAATTTCGCTTCCTCCATTTCTCCGTGGATCGTGACCATGGACGCATTGGAACCTTTTAGAGTTGAAAGCCCAAAACAGGAACCAAAACCCCTACCCTATCTTCAACAAATTGGGAAAAAAGGTTTTGACATAAATCTAGAGGTCGATATTACTCCTGAAAATGGCGAACCAACAACGGTTACCAAATCCAACTTTAAATATATGTATTGGACGATGGCCCAACAATTGGCCCACCATACCGTAAATGGATGTAAAGTGAACAGCGGTGATATGATGGGGAGTGGAACCATCTCTGGACCAACTCCCGATTCCTATGGCTCCATGTTGGAACTTACCTGGAGGGGAGAAAAGCCATTGAAACTAAAAGATGGAACCGAACGTAAGTTCATTCAAGACTTCGATACCGTAACGATTAGAGGGTATTGTGAGAAAAGTGGGGTACGTATAGGTTTTGGAGAAGTATCCTCCAAACTACTTCCAGTTTTCCAGTCCAAGAAAAAATAATCGACCTTCATACCTTCAAAGGCCCTTTAAACAGGGCTTTTTTTTTGTTTGTATACGAATTTGCAACTAGTTGCGTTTTGTTAACATATAGTTTATTGGCACGGCTATTGAATTATATGTTACAATCGTTAAACAAACCATTATGAAAAAACTACTACTCCTAAGCTCTTTTGTTTTGCTATTTATAGCATGTGGGGGCGTAAAAAAAACTCAGGAAGCCCTAAATGTAGGGAACTATAACAACGCCATAAATAGTTCCTTGAGCAATCTTGCAGAGAACAAGTCAAAAAAAAGCAATCAACCTTATATCCTCTTATTGGAAGAGGCTTATAAGAAAAACACGGAAAGGGAATTAGAGGAAATTGCCTTTTTGAGGAAAGACAATAATCCGGCGAATTTAGAAAAGATATACGATAGCTATACCCAATTGAAGAATATCCAAGAAAGGATCAAGCCCTTATTGCCTCTTTACCTGAGGGATGAAAATAGAAACGCCAGATTCAGTTTCAACAATTATGATGAAAAAATATTAAGAGTAAAACAGGAATTGGCGGACTACCTTTATGACAATGCGAGTTATTTGTTGAGCAATGCTTCTAGCAAAGCCGATTACCGAAAGGCCTATGAGGATTTTGTTTATTTGGATAAAATCAATCCAGGATATGGGGATTGCAAGGAAAAACAAGAAGAGGCCTATACCAAGGGGCGTGATTTTGTCATGGTAAGAATGATAAACGATTCCGATCAGATTATCCCGTCGAGGTTGGAAGAGGAACTTTTAAATTTCAATACCTACGGTATTAACAACCTATGGACAGAGTACCACGCTCAACCATTGAAGAACATCAAATATGATTATGAAATGGAGGTGGCATTTCGAAGTATTGTCATTTCCCCAGAAAAAGTGAGCGAGAAGCAGATTAGCAAGGAGAAACAGATCAAGGACGGATATCGTTATGCGGAAGACGCAAATGGAAATATCCTTAAGGACAGCTTGGGTAATGAAATAAAAATCGACAACTTTAAGACAGTTCGATGTGATTTTCATCAATTCACCCAATTTAAGGCCGCTCAAGTCGTAGGAAACGTGAGTTTTAAGGACTTAAGGACCAAACAGACCATCAATAACTATCCCTTGGCCAGCGAATTTGTCTTTGAGCACATTTATGCCAATTATCAAGGCGATAAAAGAGCTTTGGAAACAGATCTATTGAATTTAATCGGAGTGGTTTCCGTGCCATTCCCTTCCAATGAACAGATGGTATATGATGCCGGTGAAGATGTAAAAGGAAAACTAAAAAATATCCTCCAAAATCAGAGGTTCAACTGATCCACAACAAATAAATAGATAGTAAACAGCCCTTTGATAGGGCTGTTTTTATTTTAAAGATATTTCTCCAATGAAATATCATTGATGGCGCCATGAGAATCATGGGCCACTACAGTTCCATTTTTGATAACCAATAATTGTGGGGATTGGTGCACCACCTTAAATTTATCCGCAACCCCATTGGACACCTGTCTGTAGGATAGCAAATCCAAATAATACAGGTCTATCCGATCAGCGGGCAGGTTAAACGAACTCTTGAACATGTTCATTACCATTCTACTGATACCACAAGTGGTTGAATGTTTAAAGATCACCTGCACCTTATCGACAGATTTTGTTTCAATCTCATCCAGTTGGGATATGGATACCAAAGGAATCCAAGGCAGATCGGATTCTCCCTTATTCGCTGAGGCATCTTTATTCCCGAAAATATTATTTAATAATCCCATTTCGTAATTTTAATGTTAAGTCGGACAGGCTTTAAAAACTTACAACCTGACGAATTGTCGTTTTTTTTCTAAGAATTACCGTCATTTTGTCTACAACTTTATCTTGGTAAGATTGTTGACCTTATGAAAATCAAAAGTAAACAATAACATTAAAAGACATAAATCATATGAACTTAAATAATTTCACTACTAAATCCCAAGAAGCCATACAGCAAGCACAACAGCTGGCCCAAGGTCTTGGACACCAACAGATAGAGAATGAGCATATTTTTAAGGCCATTGCTACTGTTGATGAAAACGTATTGCCCTTTATTCTCAAGAAATTGAATGTAAATATCGGCATGGTCAACCAGATTCTGGAAAAAGAATTGGAAAGTTTTCCAAAGGTATCCGGTGGGGAGCTTATGCTTTCTCGAGAAGCTGGCAAAACACTTACCGAAGCGGGTGTTATTGCAAAGAAAATGGAGGACGAATATGTATCCATCGAACATTTATTATTGGCGATTTTCAAATCGAAAAGTAAGATCTCCCAAATCCTAAAAGATCAAGGAGCAACAGAAAAACATCTCCTATTGGCCATTGAAGAATTGCGAAAAGGAGGAAAAGTAACTTCCCAAAGTGCAGAAGATACCTATAACTCCCTCAATAAATACGCAAAGAACCTGAATGAACTGGTAGATAGTGGAAAATTGGATCCTGTTATTGGAAGGGATGAGGAAATCAGACGAATTCTTCAAATTCTATCGCGAAGGACCAAGAACAATCCCATGCTTGTTGGGGAACCAGGTGTCGGTAAGACGGCCATTGCCGAAGGATTGGCGCATAGGATCGTGCAGGGAGACGTACCGGAAAACTTGAAGGACAAGATTATTTATTCTTTGGATATGGGCGCCTTGATTGCCGGGGCCAAATACAAAGGGGAATTTGAAGAGCGACTAAAATCGGTTATTAAAGAGGTTACTTCCTCAGATGGAAATATTGTATTATTTATTGACGAAATACACACCCTTGTGGGAGCGGGCGGAGGACAAGGAGCCATGGATGCCGCCAACATCTTAAAACCAGCATTGGCCAGAGGTGAATTACGCGCTATTGGAGCTACAACCTTGGATGAATATCAAAAATATTTTGAAAAGGACAAAGCATTGGAACGAAGGTTCCAAAAAGTAATGGTGGATGAACCCGATACGGAAAGCGCCATTTCCATCCTTAGGGGGATCAAGGAGAAATATGAAGCCCACCACAAAGTACGTGTCAAGGATGACGCGGTCATCGCTGCAGTGGAACTATCACAACGTTATATCACCAACAGGTTTCTTCCGGACAAGGCGATTGATTTGATGGATGAGGCTGCCTCCAAGCTAAGAATGGAGATCAATTCCAAGCCCGAAGAACTGGATGTTCTGGACAGAAAAATCATGCAGTTGGAAATTGAAATTGAAGCCATTAAAAGGGAAGATGACCAAGCAAAATTAAAATCGCTCAACATAGACCTTGCGAACCTTAAAGAAGATCGCCACGAAATTTTTGCCAAATGGGAAAGTGAAAAGACCGTGGTAGATAATATCCAAAAAACGAAACAGGATATAGAAAACTACAAGTTGGAAGCGGAACGTGCGGAAAGGAACGGTGATTATGGTACGGTTGCCGAATTGCGCTATGGAAAAATAAAAGAGGCCAATGAAAAGCTGGAACAGCTCCAAAAAGAACTGGAAAAACAACAGGATGCCGGCACCTTGATCAAAGAGGAGGTCACCAAGGAGGATATTGCCGAGATTGTAGCCAAATGGACCGGTATCCCTGTGGCAAAAATGCTACAGAGCGAACGGGAAAAACTATTGAAATTGGAAGATGTGCTCCATAAAAGGGTTGTAGGTCAAGATGAGGCCATCCAAGCAGTATCTGATGCCATCAGAAGAAGTAGGGCCGGACTGCAGGACACCAAAAAACCAATTGGCTCTTTCCTTTTCTTGGGAACTACGGGTGTTGGTAAGACAGAACTTGCAAAAACCTTGGCTTCCTATCTCTTTGATGACGAAAATGCAATGACCAGGATAGACATGAGTGAATATCAGGAAAGACATGCCGTGAGTAGACTTGTGGGTGCGCCTCCGGGGTACGTAGGTTATGATGAAGGTGGGCAGTTGACGGAAGCTGTAAGACGCAGACCTTATTCTGTGGTATTGTTGGATGAAATTGAAAAAGCACATCCAGATACCTTTAATATTTTATTGCAGGTATTGGACGAAGGAAGGCTGACCGACAACAAAGGACGGGTGGCCGATTTTAAAAATACCATTATTATCATGACCAGCAATATGGGTAGTCATATTATCCAGGAAAAATTTGATGACAACAATGATATCTACAGTGCCACGGAAGCAGCAAGAGTAGAGGTTCTTGGTCTTTTGAAAAAAACGATCCGTCCCGAATTCTTGAATAGGATAGATGACATCATCATGTTTACACCTCTGAATATGGAGGATATTACAGAAATTGTGAAATTGCAATTGGAAGGTCTTAAAAAGATGGTAGCTAAGCAACACATTACCATTGATGCTACCGAGGATGCCATCGAATATCTGGCCAATAGGGGTTATGACCCCCAATATGGCGCTAGACCGATCAAGAGGACCATACAAAAAGAGGTCCTCAACAAACTCTCTAAGGAGTTGTTGAGTGGGACAATCAAAGCAGATAGCATTATCCTGATCGATGCATTTGATGATGAACTGGTTTTTAGAAACCAAAACGAATTGGTAAAATAAAAGCAGTACTTTATTCATAATGAGGGCATTCTAGAAAGGATGCCCTTTTTTTTAAAATACATATACCATACAGTATATATATTTTTTATCTTCGTATAAAATTGCTTGTAAATGTCCACTAAAGCTGAAAGAACAACCGCTTATATCATTGAAACCGTAGCTCCCATTTTCAACAAATACGGATATGTGGGTACAAGTATGAGTCATCTCACCGATGCAACAGGTCTGACCAAAGGTGCTCTTTATGGCAATTTTGAGAACAAGGAGGCCTTGGCACTTTCTGCTTTTGAATACAACAGCAAAAAATTATTGGCCGCAATTGATGAGGCCTTGGATAGTGACGGCAATTCCCTTCAGAAACTGTTCAAACTAACAGACCTTTACCGTCATTACAATGAATTCACCTATGAACTGGGAGGCTGTCCTGTTTTGAATGTGGGGGTAGATACCCAAGTAAATAACCATTTACTGGCCGCCGCTGTTCGGGAAACCGTTAAAACCATTGAAGGCAAAATTGCCTTGGTGATTGAGAACGGCGTCAAAAACAATGAAATAAGCATCCCTGTAACACCCCTACAATTTGCCAAACAATTATACACCATGATTCAAGGGGCCGTAGCCATGGCGACCATTACCAGGGACAAAAAATACCTGCTTAATACCATTACCTATCTGGATCACTTGATCAGCAAGGAAATTAAAAAATAAACTCACTCCCCTATTACCCTGAATATCCAGGTTGTGTCCGAATACCTGCCATAAAACTTGCTATCTCTAGCCTTTTCAGCGGCCTCCAGAGAATTGTAGCGATCAAGGTAAACATAGTTGAAATTGTTCAATGACCTATAAAAGGATTGGGGCTCCAAACCTTTCTTGCGCAAGGATGACATAAAGTTCTCAAAGTATTTTTTGGTGCCAAAAACATTGGCAATGAGATAATACCCTGGTATTAGACCTTCCTGCTTCTCTACCTCCTCATATTTTCCCTTCGTAACGACATTGTTTTCTTTGGACTGTGGTATTTTTGTGGACTCTTTTTCATTTGCGGTCACAGTCTTAATGATATCTTTTTCTGCTTGGGGCAATGTATCCTTTTTTTGTGTTTCTGATTTTGATTCTTCCGTTTTCGGAACACTTTTAAGCTGTTCGGTAACCTTCCCCTCCTCTTCGTTCAATCCCGGGGTAATGGTGACTTCCTGAGTCACAATTTCTTGCTCCTTTTTATTCCCAAACCTGAATGCGGTGATCAACTCAAAGGTGGGATCCTTATCCTTTACATTTTGGTCCAGTCCGAATTCCATTAATACCCCCACGGACAAGGTCTTGAAAAAGTTCCCGCCCAAACCGGCTGATGCACCATAAAAATTATTATATCCTCCTTGTACCCAAAAGTTAGGACTCGTCAAAGATGTAGTGAGTCCTAGTTGGGAATCCATTTGAGGAATATCCTTTAAATAGATCCTGGGTTGCAAGTAAGTGTTCTCTGTGGTTCCGAATAGCGTTATTGGTATATCGTATCCAATGGCCCCCATGATTACCTTATTATTATTGCCCCTACTTTCATTAACCTTAGCGTTAAAACTATAAGCAACAAAATTCTCGGAAGTAACAGAAAGGCTAAATCCATTTTGCATAAATCGTATCCCTGGGGCGATTTGCATTATAAAATCGTTGGAACCATCATTAAAAAAAACATTGCCAGGTCTATCGTCCGCTATTTCTCTTTGATAGCCCAAAACATTTAAACCAAAGGCCAGCTTTGAATGTTCACCAAGATCGAAGGCATAGACATAATTTAAAATGCCTCCTGTTTGCAAATAAATGCCCGTATTGTGTTGAATGAACCCTCCACCAATCACAGAATTCTCATTTAAATTGGTGGTATAGTTTAAAAGAGTCGTGGAAGGATCCGCATCTACCGTTTGCCATTGCCATCTGGTCCAAAGGGCTATGGATTGTGGGTTGTTTTTATCCAGGGCGAATGTTGGATCCAGTAAGCTGGCATTGAACATCGTTAGATTGTGCTGCCTTAGATCGCCAGGCAAGGCAACATCCTGCGCATGGGTTCCAAAAACAACGACAAAGAACAAAAGAATCAGATGAAATTTCCCCATAATCAAAAAAACATGTTTCTAAATGGCAGTCATACTAATTTACGTTAATTTTAGGTACTTATTAAGATAGTAGTAAATAATACGCATAATGGTTATGAAAATAAAAAAGCTTTTGGTTCTAGTTCTTTGTTTCTCCTTTTTTATAGGTTGCAAAGAAGAAAAGGTTGTTGAACAACCCATGGAAAGCGTGGTAACAACATTTTATTTGATAAGGCATGCCGAAAAGGATAGAAGCAATCCGGACAATACCGATCCTGAACTGAACCAAGACGGATTGGGACGTTCCATACGTTGGGCCGAGGTTTTTGATCTGATTCCCTTGGACGAAATATACTCCACGGATTATGAAAGGACCACCATGACTGCAGCCCCAACAGCAGTAAAAAAAGAACTGACACTAAAATACTACGATCCAAAAGATCTTGATGTAGATCAGTTCATCGTGGATAACATGGGGAAAAATGTATTGATTGTAGGACATAGCAATACCACCCCGGAATTCGTGAACAAGCTCATTGGAAGTCAAAAGTATGAGGAGATTGATGATTATGACAATAGCAATCTTTTTATCGTCCAAATTGTAAATGGCATCCCAACGGACATCAGACTTAAGATCAATTAATCCAATCGATCCACGGCTACATTGTTCAACTCTATTTTTGATAATAGTTCCAGCTCGCCAGATTGGTATTTGGCACCAATCTGGTCTATGGTGGTTGCATCGTCCTTAGGTTTGTAATTTTCATAATCTACAAACCTTATCCCATTGACAAAGCGCTCGTTATAAGCGGCCCTAAAACGGACGCCTCCATCATTGACATGAAAATCATAGGCCAGATAATCTGGTTTAAAAGTCTCCTTATTGATCCAATACAGATAAGTGTCCTCAAAGTCATCTCCTCCCCCAGCTTGCTCAAAGGTTACCTTTATCTTATAGTACTCCTTCCCTTTAATGGTTTCTGTCTCCAAAAGTGTTTTATTCACTGCAGGATCATTTAGTCCGTAAGGCAGTTTTACAAAATAATGAACGGAGTTAACGGCATTGTCATAGGCATTGGCAACGGTATCGTGCAGCACTTCCAGATTACCGTCAATATAGCGTTCAAATTTAGTGCTGGACTTTATATCCTCTACCTTCTTGCCGTCTACCTCAAAGATGCGCTTTAGTACGCCCTTGTTCCCAATTCCCTCGGATATATAGTGCTTATCCCTAAAATCAAAGGAAACTTTGCTCGAGGGATACAATTCACCACCACTAACCACTATGGCCTTGTCCACAATATTTTGTGCGGTTAAAGTTTCCTTCTTTTGCTCTTTGCATGAAATCACAGCACAAACCAATAAGAGAATCAATACGTTTTTCATAATTCTAAAGTAATGAAAATAGTTATTATCAACATTTAGGACAAAGGTTGGCAAAATAATTCTAAATCCTATAAATGGATTATTCTTTTATTGTTGTTACTTTTGTGGGTGCTATGCAGAAAAACATCAATATAAAGAATAAGAAAGCCAAGTTCGAATATGAGATTTTGGATACGTACGTTGCCGGAATAGTCCTTTCGGGAACCGAAATAAAATCTATTCGACTTGGAAAGGCATCCATATCTGAAAGTTTCTGTGAATTCAATGATCAATCCGAGCTTTTTGTGATCAATATGCAGGTGGATGAATATTCCCACGGAAGCCATTACAACCATAAGCCAAAAGCTGAGCGTAAGTTATTGTTACAAAGAAGGGAGCTTAAAAAGCTAGAGAAAGAAGTCAAGACTTCTGGACTCACCATAGTACCTTTAAATCTTTTTGTCAATGACAATGGATTGGCCAAACTAAAGATTGCACTGGCCAAGGGTAAAAAATTATACGACAAAAGGGAGGTTATCAAAGAAAGGGATACCAAACGTAATTTGGACCGGATCAAGAAAAGTTTTAACAACTAGAGACCCATAATTATTCCCGGTGATTTGCTCTAGTTTTTGTCCTCCAACAAGGGCACGAACCTAAAGGAACCATATTCCTTTTTTTCAAATTCCAATTCGGATTTTCTTATGAACAAGGTCATGACCTGATCATCCGTTCCAACAGGAATCACCAATCTTCCCCCAATTTTTAATTGGGCCATCAGTGGTTTGGGGACATAGGGGGCCCCAGCGGTAACCACTATGCCATCAAACGGAGCTTCCTCCGGTAATCCCTTGTAACCGTCACCGAATATCATTTTTTTGGGGCGGTATCCCATTTTTTTGAAAAAGATGTTGGTTTTTTTAAACAGCTCCAATTGCCTTTCAATAGTATATACTTTTGCTTTTAATTGCAACAAGGCTGCCGTTTGATATCCACTTCCCGTACCAATCTCCAAAATTTTATGGTTGGGGCTTACTTCCAAAAGTTCGGTCTGGAAGGCTACGGTATAGGGATGGGAGATCGTTTGGTCAGCACCAATGGGAAAAGCCTTATCCTGATAAGCGTGATCTTCAAAAGTACTATCTAAAAATAAGTGGCGGGGTATGGTGCGTATTGCCTCCAATACTTTGTGGTCTACAATTCCTTTTTCAGCCAGAATATCGGCCAATTTATTGCGCATTCCACGATGTTTAAGGGTATCTTTCAAAAGTCTGGTTTTGGGCTACGAAGTTAAAAAAAAGGATGGCTATTCTAATGGAGCATCTTAAAAAGTTATCCATAGCCTTATAAAAAAGACACCTCTTGAAATTTTGCAAACAACATCTAGGTTACAGGTGTTAGCACGCTCTGCATCTAAAACTCCCATTGTGAATTCCTTAAAACTACGTATCAATTTTCATGGAAGAATCGTTTCATATCCTTATTTTTGACAAAAACGAATTATATGCTCAAGGTTGGAGTTCTGGGAGCAGGACATTTAGGAAAAATACATTTGCGCCTTTTAAATGAATCCCAAAAATATGAACTGGTAGGATTTTTTGACCCAGATGCCATCAACGGCAAAAAAGTAGCGAATGAATTTGGATACACCTATTTTGACAATATCAATACACTAATTGATGCGGTAGATGTCGTTGACATTGTCACCCCTACCTTATCCCATTTTGATTGTGCCAAAAAAGCCATGGAAAAGGGAAGGCATGTTTTTATAGAAAAACCAATTACCAACACCTACGAGGAGGCAGAGGAACTTTTGAACCTTGAAAAAAAATTCGGGGTAAAAGGTCAGGTAGGTCATGTGGAGCGATTCAATCCTGCGTTTTCGGCTGTGAAGGATAAGATACAGAACCCAATGTTCATTGAGACCCATAGACTGGCCGAATTCAATCCAAGGGGAACAGATGTTCCCGTGGTTCTAGATCTGATGATACATGATATTGATGCCATCCTTAGCGTTGTACAATCTGAGGTAAAACAGATCAATGCCAGTGGCGTATCTGTGATCAGTAACTCCCCTGACATTGCCAATGCTAGGATAGAATTTGAAAATGGCTGCGTTGCCAACCTTACGGCGAGTCGTATTTCATTGAAGAACATGCGCAAATCCAGATTCTTTCAACGCGACGCCTATATTTCGGTTGACTTTTTGGAGAAAAAAGTAGAAGTAGTCAAAATGAAGGATGCCCCGGAAACACCTGGGGATTTTGACATGGTCTTACAAAATGCCGAAGGTGAGAAAAAACAGATCTATTTTGAAAATCCCACCATAGCTGCGAACAATGCCATATTGGATGAGTTGGAGACCTTTGCAGATGCCATTAACAACAATACCACCCCTGTGGTTTCCTTATATCAGGGAACCCAGGCCTTAAAAGTGGCCTTGCAAGTAATAGACTCCTTTAAAAAGTAAAAAAGTACAGCGAGGGCCAACACTGGCCCTTCGGGACTTGATTGACAATCAACAGGGCCGAAAATATTTAAAAAATAACAATAAAACACTAAAATTAAAGCATGAAAAATATAGCAGTTATAGGTGCTGGGACCATGGGCAATGGAATAGCCCACGTTTTTGCCCAAAATGGTTATAAGGTAAACTTAATCGATATTTCCCAATCGTCATTGGACAAAGGAATGTCGGTTATTGAAAAAAACCTGGACAGAATGGTTTCCAAAGGATCCATTGCTGAAGGAGTTAAATTGGACACCCTTAAAAACATCACCACCCATACTGTGCTCAATGAGGGAGTAAAAAACATGGACTTGGTAGTGGAAGCTGCCACTGAGAATGTGGAGATCAAATTAAATATATTTAAGGAACTGGATCAGGTCTGTGGTCCGGATACCGTGCTGGCCACCAATACCTCCTCTATTTCCATCACCCAGATAGGGGCCGTTACCAATAGACCGGACAAGGTCATTGGAATGCATTTTATGAACCCTGTACCCATCATGAAATTGGTTGAAATCATCAGGGGTTACAATACCTCCGACAAAGTTACCAAGGATATTATGGAACTGTCCGAGAAATTGGGCAAAACACCAACAGAAGTAAACGATTACCCTGGATTTGTGGCCAATAGAATTTTAATGCCCATGATCAATGAGGCCATTGAAACTCTTTATAACGGTGTTGCCGGAGTTACCGAAATTGATACGGTTATGAAGCTGGGAATGGCACATCCGATGGGGCCATTGCAATTGGCGGATTTTATAGGATTGGATGTGTGTCTATCTATATTAAATGTCATGTACGATGGATTTAAAAATCCTAAATACGCACCTTGTCCCCTCTTGGTCAATATGGTAATGGCAAAAAAATTAGGCGTCAAGTCCGGAGAGGGATTCTATGATTATTCTGAATCCAAAAAAGCGGAAAAGGTATCCGTACAATTCATTTAAAATAATTTATGGCCATCATCAAGGCTTTTAGGGCCATTAGACCAGCAAAGGATAAAGCGCCTTTTTTGGCATCTCGTTCCTATGAGGATTATACCTCTAAGGAATTGAATGCCATACTCACCTATAATCCTTTTTCGTTCCTTCATATTATCAACCCCGGTTTCAAATTTGACAAAAAGGTGTCCGGAGGGGAACGGTTAAGACTTATACGCAATAGGTATTTGGAATTTTTGGAGGATGAAATCCTGATCAAGGACACCGTTCCCTCTTTTTACCTGTATAAAATAGAAAAGGAAGGTTTTAGTTCCTGTGGTTTATTCTGTGGTACCAGCGTTGAGGATTACAAAAACAATGTCATTAAAAAACACGAGGATACGATAAAACATAGGGTCAACCTTTTTGCGGTATATCTAAAAAATGTGAGTTTTAATGCCGAGCCGGTTTTGATGACCTATCCTGACAATGAGACTGTGGGAAAAATTATCAACGAAGTAAAGCGTAGTGAGCCCGAATACCGATTTTCAACTACCGATAAGGCGACCCATTCCCTTTGGACCATAACCAAAGAGAGCGACATATTGAAATTACAGGACGAGTTCAGTAAAATTGACTCGCTTTATATTGCCGATGGACATCATAGAAGTGCTTCTTCCATGATATTTGCCGATAAATCCAAAAAAAGCAATCCATCACATACTGGTGATGAACCCTACAATTATTTTATGAGCTATCTGATCCCTGAGTCAGAGATCAAGATTTTTGAGTTCAATAGGATGGTAAAAGACCTGAATGGACTTACCAAAGAAGAATTTCTGATTGCATTGGACACCTATTTCAAGATTGAAAAGAAGGGCAATGTATTATACAAACCTCTGGAAAAACACCAATTCAGTATGTATTTGGATGGTGAATTTTACGCCTTACAATTGAGAAGGCAAATATTCAAATTCACGGATGCCCTGAGTAGACTGGATACCCAAATTCTATACAAAACAATCTTGGAACCCATCTTGGGCATATCCGATCTCAGAAAGGACAAAAGAATAAAATATGGTTTCGGCAAGAACAACATCTTCAACATGAAGGATGAAATAGATAAAGGTAACTTTATGGTTGGTTTTGGAATGGTCCCTGTATCTATTGAAGAGCTGAAGGATATTGCCGATGCAGGATTGGTAATGCCGCCAAAAAGTACCTATATTGAGCCTAAAATAAGAAGTGGCCTTACCATATATGAACTATAGTTTGCGTTTTACTCTTCTTACATTTGAATAAAGAAATCAAGAGAATGGCTATCAAAGAAAACTTAGAGGAAATCCTTGGATCCATCCCAAAAACTGTAACTTTAGTTGCGGTGTCAAAAACAAAACCTGATCAAGATCTTCAAGAGGCCTATGATGCAGGACAGCGGGTTTTTGGAGAAAACAAAATACAGGAAATGACCCAAAAGTGGGAGAACCTACCCAAGGATATCCAATGGCACATGATTGGACATGTACAGACCAACAAGGTAAAATATATGGCGGAATATGTATCCTTGGTGCATGGGGTGGATAGCCTTAAACTGCTCAAGGAAATTGACAAGCAGGCGAAAAAGCACAACAGGATTGTTGACTGTCTTTTACAAATGCATATAGCCGAGGAAGACACCAAATTTGGATTGGACGATGCCGAACTTCGGGATCTACTTTCTTCGGAAATATTCGGGAAATTAAAAAACGTGCAAGTTGTTGGACTCATGGGCATGGCCACATTTACAGACGATAAAAATCAAATCCGTAGGGAATTCAAGCAACTTAAAAAGCAATTTGACACCTTGAAGGAAACACTGCCAAACATACATACTCTTTCCATGGGAATGAGCGGAGATTATGAAATAGCCATTGAGGAAGGAAGTAACATGATCAGGATTGGGAGTAGTATTTTTGGAGCACGGAACTACCAATAAAATTAATAGCAATTATTGACCCATAAGGGTAAAGGAAAATGTACGTAATACTCGATATAGAAACTACTGGCGGCAAGTATAATGAAGAGGGAATCACTGAGATTGCCATCCATAGATTCGATGGACACGAAGTAGTGGATCAATTTATAAGCCTGATAAATCCCGAGAAGGAAATTCAACCGTTCGTCGTAAACCTGACAGGCATCAACAACAAGATGTTACGGACAGCACCCAAGTTTTATGAAGTGGCAAAACGTATTGTCGAAATAACATCGGATGCCGTAATTGTGGCCCACAATGCCCAATTCGATTATCGTATTCTACGCACAGAATTCAGAAGGCTTGGTTTTAACTTTGAACGCAAAACCCTTTGCACGGTCGACCTATCAAAAAAACTGATACCAGACCAGGACTCATATAGTTTGGGGAAATTGGTACGTTCCCTGGGTATCCCAGTGAGCGATCGTCACCGGGCGAATGGGGATGCCTTGGCGACCTTAAAATTATTTAAGCTCCTATTATCCAAAGACAATGACAAATCCATCGTTAAAGAGATTACCAAGGCAGAGTCCCTTGGAGAACTCTCCCCTACCCAATTGGATATTGTGGAACAACTCCCTTCTGTTCGCGGCGTCTATTACATGCACAATAAGGACGGTGAAATAATATTTCTCGGCAATTCCGGAAATTTAAAAAAGAGGGTAAACCAACATTTTACAAGTGACGGCTCCAAAGCCAGAAGAATTCAAAAAGAAACAAAAACCGTCACGTTTGAACGTACAGGGAGCGAATTGGTGTCACTATTAAAGGAAAACGAAGAATTACAAAGGAACAAACCCAAATACAATACCTATTCCAAGAGAAAGCTATTTTCTTATGGGATCTATAAACGGACCGATCCCAACGGATATTTTACGCTGAGCAGCGAAAAGATCAATCCCGGACCTGGACTGGCAGCTACTTTTAACAGCATACATGCTGCCCAAAATTTCCTTTATAAGATAACAGAAGAATTTCAACTCTGCGATAAATTAAATGGTATTTCCCAAGCCAAGACCAATTGTTCAAAATATACCTCAGGAATATGTTTGGGAGCATGCATACAAAAAGAAGAGGCCCCTTCTTACAATAAAAGGGTTGCATTGGCCTTAGAAACCTATTCCATTGCCAACAAGAATATGATTCTAATAGATAAGGGCCGAGAAATAGGAGAAAAAAGTGGCATTCTGATAAAAAATGGGGTTTTTAAAGGATTGGGTTTTTTTGATTTAAATTATCAAATCAACAAGATCCAAATTATGGAAAACATCATTACCCCAATGGAGGATAATCCCAATACCACCTTTCTAATCGAATCACATCTTAGAAAGGGAAAAATAGCCAAAATTGTTCCCTTGTAAACGTCCCCTTATTTAGTGCACTTTTATTATTTTTACTAAAAAGCAATCTTTTGAGCCACCAACCCAACCTTTCCAAAAAATGGAAAAAAAAGATCCATGAAGTAATCTACGGGACCCACACCCCTGCTGGCAAACTTTTCGACATTATCTTATTGATCGTTATTGTTTACAGTATTATCATTGTGATGCTGGAAAGTGTCCCTTGGATAGATGAACAATATCACACTTTTCTGAATATATCTGAATGGACCGTTACCATTCTATTTACATTGGAGTATATTTTAAGGATCATATGCATACGCAAGCCCAAGATCTATATCTTCAGCTTCTTTGGTATCGTTGATCTGTTGTCCACACTACCAAAATACCTGTCCCTTTTATTCGTAGGATCTCAATATCTTACAGCGTTTAGAGCGTTGCGACTCTTGAGGATTTTTAGAATCCTAAAATTGGCGCGTTTTGTTGGGGCATCCAATAATCTGGCCAGAGCCCTTAGTGCAAGTAGGTCCAAAATTTTAGTATTTGTTTTTTTTATCATTGTAATTTCTGTTCTTCTAGGTACTGTCATGTATATCGTTGAAGGACCTGAAAACGGATTTAACAGTATTCCACACAGCGTCTATTGGACCATCGTAACATTGACTACTGTAGGATATGGGGATATTTCTCCACAAACACCTTTGGGACAGTTTCTGGCTAGCCTAATTATGATCATAGGTTATGGCATTATTGCCGTTCCCACTGGAATCGTTTCTGCCGAGTATACCAGTGAGATGAATAAAAGAAATGTCGTCGACAAAGGAAGGGCATGTGCCACATGTGGTACCGAGGTCCTAAGGAAGGATGCTGATTTCTGCAGGATCTGTGGCAACAAATTAACGGATGATTAATGGCGGATAAATGGCTTATTTCCATTATAGGACCCACTGCTATAGGTAAAACCTCCTTGGCAATAAAACTTGCCCAGCATTTTGGTACAGAGATCATATCAGCCGATTCTAGGCAGTTCTTTAAAGAAATGTCCATCGGTACTGCGGTCCCCTCCAAAGAGGAGTTGGCAGCAGCAAAACACCATTTTATCCAGAATATCAGCATTTTTGATCCTTATTCGGTTGGAGATTTTGAAAGGGAAGCTATTTCTCTCCTTCAAAAATTGTTCTCTATTAATGACATTGTTATCATGGTTGGGGGAAGCGGTCTTTATATAGATGCGGTAACCAAAGGCCTTGACAAATTCCCCGAGATTGACCCTGCCATCAGGACGCGATTAAATGAGCTTTTAAAGGTGGTAGGAATCTCTGCACTTCAAAAACAATTGTCCGACCTGGACCCTGAATACTATCAGAAAGTAGATATAGATAATCCGCACAGGTTAATCAGGGCTCTCGAAATATGTATAGGTGCCGGAAAGCCATTCTCCTCCTTTTTGGACCAGGAAAAAGACCCAAGGGAATTTAAGACGCTGAGTCTTGGCATAGATGCAGATCGCAAAATAATTTATGACAGGATCAACCAAAGGGTAGACCTTATGGTAAAAGCAGGATTGTTGGAGGAAGTTAAGTCACTTGAACCCTACAAATCCCTGAATGCACTGCAAACCGTTGGTTATAGGGAACTTTTTAAATATTTTGAGGGTGATTGGACTTTGGATTTTGCCATTTCCGAAATTAAAAAGAACAGCAGAAGATTTGCCAAAAGGCAATTGACCTGGTTTAAAAAAAATGAAGAAACCATTTGGGTAAACTACCAAGAGGATATAAAAGACATCGTTGAAAAAATTAATCAGAAAATCACTTCATAGACATGAGTTCAGATATTGGATATATTCTATTTGTCATGGGCGTATCCGGCTCGGGCAAATCTACCATAGGAAAGTTATTGGCAGAGGCCTTGGACTATCCATTTTTTGATGGAGATGATTTTCATCCGGAATCCAACATAAAAAAAATGAGTGCTGGTGATCCGCTTACGGATGAAGACCGACATGGATGGTTGTTAGCTTTAAATGAATTGGCAAAAAAACAACTGGGAACAGGGGCCGTTATTGCCTGCTCCGCCCTAAAGGAAAGTTATAGAAACCTCCTACAAAAAGATATTGACAATAACGTACACTACATTTATTTGAAGGGGTCTTTTGAAGATATCCTTTATAGGCTGAAACAAAGGAAAGGTCACTTTATGCCCATGGAATTGTTACAATCCCAATTTGATCTGATGTCCCCCCCTAAGGATGCCATTGAGATAGATATCAATCAAAGTCCCGATAAAATGGTCCGTTTTATTTTAAACGCCTTGGATAGATTAAAGGAAAACTAAATTGCCAATACACCAACCAAAATTATCATGATGGAAGCCCAACTGATCTTCGCCGTAATCCTAGGCATATCCGTACTCTTGTTTTTGATCTTAAAATTAAAAATCAATGCTTTTATTGCTCTTTTGATTGGAAGTATCTTGGTGGGGATTGCTGCTGGCTTGGATGCAGAAAAGATTATTGATACCGTTCAGGAAGGTATGGGGAACACCTTGGGATTCGTTGCAACGGTGGTAGGTCTGGGAGCCATGTTCGGAGCTATCTTGGAATATTCAGGAGGTGCCAAAACCATTGCCAATTTTATGATTTCCAAATTTGGCGTCCATAAAGCCCCATTGGCCATGGTGATTTCGGGCTTTCTAATCGCCATTCCTGTATTTTTTGATGTGGCCTTTATCATATTGGTACCCATGATCTATGCCCTTCAAAGAAAAACGCGAAAATCATTATTGTTATATGCCATCCCCCTTCTTGCCGGTTTGGCCATTACCCATGCCTTTATCCCTCCCACTCCCGGACCCATAGCGGTGGCCAATATTTTAGGGGCAGAATTGGGTTGGGTTATCTTCATTGGATTTATTGTGGGAATCCCGACCGCACTTGTTAGCGGACTGGTATTTGGAAAGTTTATTGCAAAAAAAATTCATGTGGAGGCACCCGCAGCAAATGAAAAAGATGAGCAAACTGGACTTCCCAATGCGGGAATCACTTTTTGGATCATTAGTGTACCCATAGTTTTGATTTTGCTCAATACAGTCTTGAACAGTGATTTGGTGGCATTGGAAAACAAGACCTTGAAGAATATCATAACCTTATTGGGTCACCCCTTTAGCGCCCTTATTATTGCCAATATCCTAGCTTGGTATTTTTTTGGTATAAGACGGGGCTATAGTAGGGATAAGCTATTTAAGATCACCACAAAATCTCTGGAACCGGCAGGGACCATTATTCTCCTTACGGGTGCAGGTGGCGTTTTCAAGCAAATGCTCACCAATACGGGAGCCGGTGAATTATTGGCGACCTCCTTGAGCGAGGCCGGCATACCCTTATTGGCCTTTGCCTTCATTAGTGCTGCCATCGTAAGAATCATTCAAGGCTCCTCGACTGTGGCCATGATCACTGCCGCCGGATTGGTAGCTCCACTTTTAACCAATAACGTGCTCAATGGTCCGCAATTGGCCTGTATGGTGATTGCAATAGCTTCCGGCGCAAGTATTTTCTCCCATGTGAACGACAGTGGTTTTTGGTTGGTAGGTCAGTATTTGGGCATTACTGAAAAAGAAACATTCAAATCATGGACCATGATGACCACCATTCTCGCCTTGACAGGTTTTCTAAGTGTCTTGATAATCAATCAATTTTTAAAATAAAAAAACCGTTCAGATTGCTGAACGGTTTTTCGTCAAATTTCCTTACGGTACCTATTCTTCAGATTTTACAACCAATCTGAATCCTTCACCATGAATGTTCAATATTTCCACATTCTCATCCTTTTTCAGGTACTTACGAAGTTTAGCGATATACACATCCATACTTCTTGATGTGAAATAGTTATCATCCCTCCATATTTTGGTCAGGGCCAATTCCCTTGGCATTAGGTCGTTCTCGTGCAACGCCAATAAACGCAACAATTCATTTTCCTTTGGAGAAAGCTTGATGGCCTCTTCTTCCTTGTATTTCAAAAATCGTAGTTTGGAATTCAATTGGAAGCCTCCTATGTTGAACTCAAACTTTTTGCTGTCAGCGAGTCCGTTGGATGCCTTTCTCTGCAAAATGGCTTTTAGTTTCATAAGCAATACCTCAGAGTCAAAAGGTTTGTTCAGATAATCATCAGCTCCTGCCTTATATCCTTTTAGCACATCCTCCTTCATGGTTTTGGCGGTTAGGAATACTATGGGAACATGTTCGTTTTTTTCCCTTATTTCCTTAGCCAAGGTAAAACCATCCTTGTATGGCATCATGACATCCAGAATGCAAACGTCAAAATTATCTTTTTTAAATTTTTCAAAACCTTCCATTCCATTTTTTGCCAAGACAACATCGAAGTCGTTCATGGTCAAATAATCTTTGAGTACGATACCAAAATTAGGATCGTCTTCAACCAAAAGTATTTTCTTATTCGCTGTTTCCATATTCATTTTTTAAATTAAAGGTAGTTTTATATAGAAAGTACTTCCTTTACCTTTTTCACTTTCTGCATACACCTCACCCTGGTGATCTTCAATAATTCTTTTTACATAGGCTAACCCAAGGCCGTGGCCCTTTACGTTGTGAATATCACCCGTATGTTCCCTATAAAATTTTTCAAATACCTTTTTAAGGACAGCTTTGCTCATCCCAGAGCCTTGGTCCTGAATTTTAATAATTATATAATTTTTTGCCAACTCCGTAAATACATCAATCTTTGGTGCATTAGGTGAGTATTTAATGGCATTATCCAAAATATTTACAACAACATTGGTAAAGTGCATATCATTAGCCAATACATCGGACCGCTCAGCGTCCAAATGGGTTTTGATATAACCGCCCCTATCATCAACAATGAGTTCCACATGGGCAATGGCGTCATGGATAATCTCATGGGCATCAATCCTATCCTTACTAATATCCAATTGATTTTTTTCCAGTTTGGAAATCCTAAGAACATTCTCCACCTGCGCATGCATTCTTTTATTCTCATCCCTGATCATCTGAAGGTAACGCATTACCTTTTCTTTATCTTCTATGATTTTAGGGTTTTTGATAGCCTCAACTGCCAAATTGATTGTAGCAATAGGGGTCTTGAACTCATGGGTCATATTATTGATAAAGTCGGATTTGATCTCGGAGATCTGTTTTTGTTTTATCAGTTGATATATGGCACTTGAGTAGGCCACCACAATGACCAATGTAAAAACAAGGGACAAAATGGCCATCCCAAGAATGGAACTGATCAAGAACTTTTTCTTTTTGGGAAAAGAGATCAAAAGAGAAAAGTCCGTCATGCCCTCACTGTCCCCGAAAATGGGTGCCTCATAGAGGGTACTCCCCACAAATTTAAATTTCCTGGATCTTACCTTTGTTGGCAACCCTTTACTGTATACCCCGTATTCATAGTCAATATCTATCCCACGGTTTTGCAGCTCACGATCCAAGATTAATTCTATTTCTTGCTTGGTTACCCTTTTATGTATGGGTACTGTTTTGGCATACTCCCTAAAAACATCATCGAACTGTGCTTTCTCAATGGAGGAAAGACCGCCGATTTTCTCCAAGGTTTGAACCGGACTAAGCTTAAATGCCTTACCATCCAAACCGAAGTCCTCCCTAAAAATTGTTTTGGTACGTTTGCTCGTAAAATTTTTCAGGGTCGTACTATCGGTACCTATGTCATTGTCAAAGAACGTTGATGCCACACTGTAGTCCTCTTCTAAAATTCCATGTGAATAAAAGAGTACTTCGTTGGAATTGACATCCCTATCTACAAAAAAGAAATTCCTAAAATGTGAATCTTTGGGCTTGCCAAGACTATCCTTGAGGTTCACATACCTATCCGAGTAGTCCTTTATCTCCCTATCCTCTATCTTCTCCGTTGCCTTGGTTAAAACCTCAGAAACCGCATTTGAAAACTGCTCCTCTTTATCATCAACTGATTTCTTGATCCAATACCCCTGGACAAAAATAATGCCCACAAGGGACAGGCTCATCAGGATAACAAGGAGTACGAATAACTTCTTGTTCATTAGCGTAAAATTAGAAATTTAACATTTAGTGGATTGTACGTTTAACCTAAACTTAACAAAAATGTTAAAATTTAAGTCGTAAGGCCTATTCCTTAAGGAAAACCTGATGAATTTCCTGTACTTTTCTCTTGGTATCCTCCAAGTCGATATTATGAATGACATAAGTGGCTAGCGCCATCTTAGCTGCCTCATCCCATTGGTTATCCATTCTGGACAGAACATCTTGCTCTTCTACCTTATCCCGGGCCATGACCCTATTTATCCTAACCTCCTTGGGGGCCGTTACCAACACCGTGGCATCATACCTATCTTGCATCCCATTTTCAAATATAATTGCCGCCTCCTGAACCACATATGGATGATCCTGATCCTTTACCCATGAGTGGAAATGCTCCTTTACCGCAGGATGGACTATCGCATTCAATTGACTTAATAGATTCTTGTCCGTAAATACCTTTTTGGCAATATATTCCCTATTTAAAATTCCCTTTTGGTATGCTTCCCCTCCAAAAATCGAAATAATCCCATCCTTGATATTTTCCGAAGTGTTCATGAGAAGTTTTGCCTCTTTATCGGAATTGTATACGGGAACTCCCATGGCCTCGAACATTTTTGCCACCGTGGACTTCCCACTGCCAATACCTCCTGTAAGTCCAATTAGTTTCATTGTCGTTTCAAAATATATTCCACTTCCTTCTCCATGATCTTACAATCGAAAAGTCCCACTGGTTTGTTTACCAATTTTAAAGTAATCAAAGAGGATTTGGTGTCCTTTACGGTATTATAATCTGCCACCACCCTAAAATCAGCGGCTTTTACATTTTTTAAACTCTCTATCTTTCCCTTACACAGAACAGATACCTTATTGGGAAATGTTTTTATTTCCATGTCCTGATCAAGGTTGGTAACTTCCACTGCCACCTCCAGAATTTTTTCTGAAAAGCGGGCTACCTTTCCAGAAATGGCCACTTCACTTGATGAATACCTCGTATCCAATAAAGCCTTGGGTTTTATTAGCGCCAAGTTTACTGAAAAATCATCTTTCACATCTTTTTTGTTCACCGTTGAGGTCCTGACATTTCTAATGGTATCAATTTCATTCTTTGGTCCAAAAATGGTTACGTGCTCTGGCTTCATTTCCAAGGATCCGTCCAACATATAATTCTGTGCATAATCTATCCGAAGTCTCGATATTATCGGAACCTTCTTGGAATACAGTTTATACAGGGCAAAATATAAGGTATCCGTATTGTCAACATCGACCAGCGAAATGGATGACGGCAATTGGGCCTCTATCTGACTCACACAGGATTCCTGGGGCAAATAATATTTAGAACCTCTTTTTTTGATATAGGACAGGTCCAACTGAATTACTCTGGGACTGAAATTGTTCCGCAAGAACTGAAACCCGCTTGATTGGAGCTTTACCTGAAGCTCATCTTTGGAAGAACCTTTGAAGAGTAAGCTATCGGGAACATTTACATAATCCAACTTATAGGAAGTATTACTGGTATACTGCTCCGATAAGTTACTGACAAACCAAGCCAAACCAGAACACAACAAGAATAGTGAAAAGATTTTCACTTTGCGTTTCTGCAGTCCATTGTTTGTTTTTTTTACCACGCTTTACGTTGTCTTAAAAAATAGTTTAGGAAAAATTTCCTGGGGATTTTTGTTTGATGCATTAATTTTTAGGGTAGATTCCAAGAACCCCCTGCCATAACCATAAAATTGTATGGCCACAGCAACCATGGACAATATAGCAATCTCCAAATCCTTGTTCTTAATTAAAGAATCTATCAACAGAACAACAAAATAAAGGAGATATCCCAGTAACAAAAATGTATTCCCCATAAGGGCAAAGACCAGGGAAAACAAAAGTCCCAAACAAAAGACGGTAGGAAACCAATAGGTTATCTTGGCGGTACTAGGATGCCATTTATTGAGAATGGGCCTGACCATACCGAATTTATTCACTTGAATATAAAATTTTTTCCAATCGATACGCCTTTTATGGAATACATAGGCCTCATTGATCAATTTGGTCTGGAAACCTTTTTCCCAGATTCGTATGGTAAGGTCCGGATCTTCCCCTGGATGGATGTTGCCAAATCCGCTTGTAGCTTCAAAGGCTTTTTTTGAAATACCCATATTAAAACTTCTCGGCTGAAATTTACCTACAGCCTTTTTACCTCCCCTGATGCCTCCAGTGGTAAGCGTAGAGGTCATGGCGTAATTGATGGCCTTCTGTACCTTGGAAAACGACTCATGGGCAGTATCAGGACCACCATAGCAATCCACATATTCTTTTTTCAATGACCTGTAAGCCATTTCCAAATAGTCTGGCGGCAAAATACAATCAGAGTCCAAAACGATAAAATAGTTTCCCTTCGCATGGCGCATTCCGTAATTCCGGGAATCTCCTGGACCCGTATTTTCCTTTTTCAGATAGGTAATTGGAAGTTTGGATGCGTACTCCGCTATAACCTCCTCGGAACTCAAATTGGATCCATCTTCAACGATCACAATCTCATAAGGTTCCTGATAGGTTTGTGGCAATAGACTGTCCAACAGCTCCCTGATTTCATTAGGCCGGTTATATACAGGAACTATAAAGGAAAAAAACAAATCCATTTCTTTATTTTATAAACATAAAAAGCCATCCTTTTGAACGGGATGGCCTTATATCTATGATCGTAATATTACTTCGTAAATTGCTCTATAACCTCTTGACTGACCCCTGTATTGGAGAAACCCCCATCGTGAAATAAATTCTGCATGGTTACTTTTTTGGTCAAATCTGAGAATAAGGAGATGGTGTAATCCGCACAGTCCTGTGCAGTGGCATTGCCCAGTGGCGACATTTTATCGGCATAGCTGATAAATCCATCAAACCCTTTTACACCTTGTCCGGCTGTTGTTGGCGTTGGTGATTGAGAAATGGTATTGACCCTTACTTTCTTTTCTTTTCCAAAGAAGTATCCAAAACTACGGGCAACAGACTCCAAATACGCTTTGTTGTCGGCCATATCATTATAATCTGGGAATGTTCTTTGAGCGGCCATATAGGTCAAGGCCACAATACTGCCCCATTCGTTCATGGCATCCGCCTTGTAGAGCGACTGCATTACCTTATGGAAAGATAAGGCAGAAACGTCCCAACCTTTGGTAGTAAAGTCATATTTTTCATCTGTATATGCCCTTCCCTTACGAACGTTGACGGACATTCCTATGGAATGAAGAACAAAATCCAATTTTCCCCCAAGTATTTCAACAGATTTGGCAACAAGATTGTCCAAATCCTCCTCACTGGTTGCATCGGCAGGGATAATTTCTGAACCCGTCTTTTTTGCAAGTTCATTGATCTGCCCCATTCTCATGGCTATTGGCGCGTTGGTCAGAACAAAAGTTCCACCCTCTGCATGCACCCTCTCCGCTGTTTTCCAAGCTATTGAGTTTTCATCCAAAGCCCCAAAAATAATTCCTCTTTTACCTTTTAATAAGTTGTATGACATGTGTAATCAGTTTTCTAAGGTTGATATTTGATTCAAATATATTTAAAATAAGTTAATTCAACAGTTCTCTTGCATGGGCAATTGCAGAATCGGACATGGCCTTACCACCCAGCATCTCTGCTAATTCTGCCACACGCTCCTCTTTGGATAATTTTTTCATATTGGTATGGGTCTCCTGCTTATCTTCTTCCTTGTACACCTTAAAATGGTGATCTCCCTTAGAGGCCACCTGAGGCAGATGGGTAATGGAAAAAATCTGCATTCCTTGGCTCATCTCCTTCATGATGTCGCCCATTCTGGAAGAAATCTCACCGGACACCCCGGTATCGATCTCATCGAACATCATGGTCGGTAATTGCTCATACTTGGCCAAAATGGATTTTATGGTCAGCATGATACGGGACAACTCCCCACCAGAGGCAACTTTCTTTAAAGGACCAAAATCGGTTCCTTTGTTGGCCGAAAAAAGAAAAACCAAGGTATCCTTTCCTTTCTTTCCGAAAGTTATCGCCGGATGTATCTCTATTTTAAAGGTGGCACTCGGCATCCCCAATGAGACCAACATTTCTTCCAACTGCTGCTTAAGTAAAGGTACAACCTTTTCCCTTCGCTTTCTAAGAGTGACGGCTATAGCCTCCAACGCCTTATCCTGTTCTGTCAATTGGACTTGTTTTGACTTAATGGCCGATCCAACATTTTCTGTGGCATCTACCTTTTCGGACAATTCCTCCCTGATTGCGATTAATTCTGAAATATCCTGGGCCCCATGCTTTTTCAATAGGTCGTACAGCAATTGTAGTTTTCCATTGATCTGCTCCAATAATTGGGGATTGGCCTCTACATTCTCAAAAAAGTTCTGAAGTTCCGAAGAGATATCGTCCACCTCTATAAAAACAGATTGTATGCGTTCATTGAGTGCAGTAAACTGCGTCCCGAAAGATGATAATTTATTGGATATCTGTTTCAATTCGGTCAGTAAGGTGACCACTCCTATCTGTTCGTCATTGA
Source organism: Sediminicola sp. 1XM1-17 (assembly GCF_037203765.1). Lineage (NCBI taxonomy): Bacteria > Pseudomonadati > Bacteroidota > Flavobacteriia > Flavobacteriales > Flavobacteriaceae > Sediminicola > Sediminicola sp. 1XM1-17. Next base: position 492,968 of record NZ_JBBCAS010000002.1, read on the forward strand.
GTAATTGGTTTCCTTTGGAAAGGTATTCCGTGATGGCCTCCACATTGCTCAACTGCTCATACTGCTCCTCCAATTCTTCCTGAATACCAACCTTTAAAGGGGCCGACTCCAATTCCTTCAATAAAAAGCTGTTGTATTCGTGTTCTTTGGTGCTGTTTTCCTGAAATTCCAAAAGTTTCTTTAACTCCTTGCTCGTTTCCAGGTACTGGGTCCGCTTATTTCCGTAGTCCTCTAGAATTTTCCCATTATCGGCAAGGGCATCTATGACCTTTAGCTGAAAATCGTCCTCGGTCATCTGCATAGTCTGATGTTGGGAATGAACATCAATCAGACAATCTCCCAAATAGGATAATATGTCCAATGTCACTGGAGAATCATTGACAAAAGCCCTGGACTTCCCACTGGGCAATATTTCCCTCCTTAAAATAGTCCTAGGTTCATAATCCAATTCCTTTTCCTTGAAAAAAGGTTCCAGATCATATTTCCCAATTTCAAATTCAGCCTCAACGATACATTTATTCTCCTTGTTCTTTAAGGAGGACAGATCAGCTCTTTTTCCCAAAACCAAAGACAGACCGCCCAATAAGATAGACTTACCGGCCCCTGTTTCTCCCGTAATTATAGTAAAGCCATTCGTAAACGAAACGTTCAAATGGTCTATTAAAGCGTAGTTTTTAATTGAAATTGTAGTCAGCAATGTTGAATAGATTATTGCCGTAAAGATAATTGATATTCCACTGGAAAAAAATGGAGGTCAATATTTTATTTCATTCCAAGTATTGGAATAAAATGGGGCAACCCTTGTCAAGGTCTCTTTGAGCTGTACCACGTCCATTTTGGGACCATCCGAAAAAATATCCTTGATCTCATCCGATTTGGCATCAAAAAAAGTCTGTATCAAAAATGCATTTGGACGTCTTTTGACCATGGTCTCCATTAATCTCATGGTTCCCGCGATCACTTGTTTCCCGGTACTGTTGTTGTCTGCCAAGATATCAAGGCCCTTTCTATGATAATTGTACATGGCAATGCGGTATTCCCTGAAGGTATTGGACAAAAGATTGTCCACCAATTCAAAACGCGTACGATCACTGGATGATTGGCTCCATCCCGTATAACTACTTCCCTGGGCCTGGGTTACTATATTTTGGGCTTTTCTAAAATATTCGTTTCCCCCTTCCAAAGCAAAAGTATCGGCATCCAATCCAAGCATAATATAAACATAGTAAGAAACGACCCCTACCAAATTGGAATCGAATACATTTTCGTTGTATACTAAAGGCTGGAATTCTATATATTCAAAATTGAATTGATTGTCCTTGTAATTGAATACTGGGCTTTCGTAAGAAGTATTATATACCGGCCTTGAGGATTGCAATTGAATACTTGCCTTGAACCTATTGGATTCAAACTCCGTTACAGTGATAAACATTCTGGCGTTAACCCGTTCACGTTCCTTATATACTTTGTTGGTCCATTTGTTTTTGTTCACAAAATCGTTCAAGGAGCGCTCCAGGGTCTTAAAAATCTGTTGATTGGTCTGCCCTACTTGGTCTGAGTTTATGGTGACGGTACAATTTAGTTCTTGGGCGTAAAGGGACAGGGTAAGCAGTGAACAACAAATTGCAAGTAAAAGCCTATGCATGGATTCTATTGATTATTTCATTCATAATATCCAACGCCACCTCTGCCTTGGTCTTTAATGCAAACGTTTTTATACTTGAATTCTTATCCATGAACGTAATTTTATTGGTTGCCTTTCCAAAACCGGCTCCTGAGTCATTCATGGAGTTCAACACGATGGCATCCAGATTTTTCCTAGCTAATTTGCCTTTGGCGTTTTCAAGTTCATTTTCGGTTTCCAGGGCGAATCCAACGAGAAACTGATGTTTCTTTTGTTCTCCCAAGGACAGGAGGATATCTTTATTTTTGACCAACTCCAAATTTAGATGATCGTCCTTTTTCTTGATCTTTTGATCTGCCACCACTTTTGGCCTATAATCTGAAACTGCCGCTGCACAAATAACGATATCCATTTGTCCGTAATGCGAATGGACCTCGGTGTACATTTGATCTGCAGATACGACCCTCACCAATTTGATAGCCTCATTTTGCACGTCCAGAGCCGATGGACCAGAAACCAAGATGACCTCAGCACCTTTGGAGGCAGCCGCTTTGGCAATCTCAAAACCCATCAAACCTGAAGAGTGGTTACCAATAAAACGAACGGGATCTATGGCCTCATAGGTCGGACCGGCGGTGATGAGCACCTTTTTCCCCTTTAGTGGCAAATCACTGGATAAAGTTTCCTTGATAAAGTGCAGTATATCTTCCGGTTCTGCCATTCGCCCTTCACCGTGAAGTCCACTTGCGAGCTCCCCTGATGTTGCCGGAATCATAATATTGCCAAAAGACCGCAACTTCTCGAACGAAGCAAGTGACGATGGATGCTTGTACATATCAAGATCCATTGCCGGGGCAAAAAAAACAGGGCACTTGGCCGAAAGGTATGTGGCCAAAAGCAGATTGTCACAAGTGCCATTGGCCATTTTTGAAAGGGTGTTGGCCGTTGCGGGCGCGATCACCATATAATCTGCCCAAAGTCCCAAATCCACATGATTGTTCCAAGAAATACTTTCCCCTTCTTCATGTACAAAGGAGGAAAGTACAGGATTTTTTGAAAGTGTGGCCAAGGTGAGTGGGGAAACAAAAGAGCTGGCACTATCTGTTAAAATCACTTTAACATTAGCGCCAGCTTTTATCAGTAAACGTACCAGAAATGTTGTTTTGTACGCGGCTATACCCCCGGTTATTCCTAGCAGGATATTCTTACCGCCCAACATATCTTAAACGTCTTTTTCTGTATTTCTATGGTATATTTTATCCTCCAACCACTCTACAACTGCCAATGCATGAGGCTTAGGAAGTTTTTCATAGAATTTGGAAACTTCGATTTGCTCTTTGTTTTCAAAAACCTCATCCAAGCTATCGCTATAAGTAGCAAACTCCTCCAATTTCTCCAACAACTCTTTTTTTATCTCGGAGTTGATCTGAATCGCTCTTTTGGAAACGATGGAAATGGCTTCATAAATATTACCTGTGTTAGCGTCAAACTCATTTTTGTTGATGGTAACCGTGGAAACGGGTGCCTTAGAGTTTTTCAAATCGTTCATGTTCATGGTGAAAGTATTATTATTTGGAAAAATTTTCTAATTCGTTGTTTATGGTCTGAATCATATCATCCGCTTTCTTCAAATATTTTGATTCAGGATAATATTTTTTCAAATTATTGTAGGCCACTTTGGCTTCTTGCAGCCTGTCCGCTTTTTTGCTATCATAACTGTTCAAAGCAAAATTGGTAGAGGCATTGAACTTATAAAACAAGGCATCCTCCCTATAAATGGAGCCTGGGTAATCCAATAAGAAGTTTTCGGCCCCGCTAATGGCTGGGGTTAGGAAGCTAAAATCAAAAGCACTGATCTTGTTGTACTGTGCTACAATCTCTATGGCCTTCTTCTCCTTTTTGGTTGTCAGCTCCTTGGCCATGATATTGGCTCTTTCGAAATATTCAGAATCCGGGTAGGTATTGATAAAATTTTGAAGTTTTGCCAAAGCTTTATCGGTATCTGTCTGGTCCAATGAATATCTTGGGGAAAGCTCATAATAGCTCTGAGCACCTAGAAATGCCGCTTCCTGTAATTTTTCACTCTTAGGATAGGATTTAATAAATCGTTCAAACTGATAGCCTGCCAGATTATAATCTCCGATCTCAAAGTAAGAATCCGCAAAGAAGAACATCACACGCTCTCCTTGGGGTTTACCCACATATTTTGGAGCTATCTGTTCCAGTAACCTATTTGCCTTTTTGTAATCTCCCTCATTATACAGTTTTTCAGCAAGTTCATATTTCGCTGAGCTGTCCTCGTTCTTAAGTACCTTCTGGTACTCACTACAGGAGCTGAATAAAACTACAAATACAAAAAAGGATAAAAGCTGCTTCATTTTTAAAAACATTTTGCAAAATTAGCGATTCTAAACGGATATAAAAAACATTTTTTATCGTGCTAAAATAGTCTTACGACCCACTTTAACCATCTAATTGGCGAAGTTTTAACGTTACCGCAATTAATTTAAGCAGCTGATGGTTTTTAAACAGTATTTAGGCATGTACCTTGGACAAGGTTTTTAAAAAATTATTTATGTTACCTTTTAATTCCGGTGTGGCTTCCATTAAAGGCAAGCGTACTGCGGCAGTAGAAATTTTTAAGGATTCGAAAACTGCCTTGATCCCGGCCGGATTGCCTTCCAAAAAAATGAGCGACATAGCGTCCATCAGTCTATAATGCAGGTCATACGCTTCCTTGACACGACCTTGCATTCCCAATCTAATCATTTGGGACAATTCTGAAGGGGTCCCTTGCCCCAATACAGAAATTACCCCTGCACCCCCAGCAAGAACGGTGGGCAAAGCGGTAATATCATCTCCTGATATGACCTGAAAGCCGGTTGGGGCGCCTTTGATGATCTGCATGATCTGGGTGATATCCCCGCAAGCTTCCTTAATGGCCACAATATTGTCAAATTCATGTGCCAACCTCAGCGTTGTAGCAGGAAGCATATTACTTCCTGTCCGCCCAGGGACATTATATAAGATAATGGGCTTGGAAGACACTTTGGAAATAGCCTTAAAATGTTGGTATATCCCTTCTTGGGAAGGTCTGTTGTAATAAGGTGAAACCGAAAGGACGGCGTCGAAAACACTTAAATCTGTTTGCTGGAACTCCTCTACCAAAGCAGCCGTATTGCTTCCTCCTAGACCAAGCACCAATGGCAACCTTCCGGCATTGGCCCTAACAACGGTATCGATCACCAATTGCTTTTCTGATTTGCTCAAGGTAACTGACTCCCCTGTTGTTCCCAAAACCACCAAATAATCAATACCTCCATCTATACAAAAGCCTACAATCCTTTCCAATGCTTCCGTATCTACTGAAAAATCCTTTCTAAACGGGGTTACCAATGCCACTCCCGTTCCCTGCAACTGTTCCATCATTTAATTTCGTTAAGAATAAACAAATACTTCCTAAGCTCCTTTTTGAATATATCAAAATCCTTTATGGAAATATTCAATATTAAATCGTTTAAATTTTTATCAACCTCCCCAAAGCCAACATTCAATCTGGTTTTGGTTTGTAATGTCATCAATTGCAACAACAATTTATCCTTGCTGTAATAATTGATCAACAAATCGTATTCTCTATTCAAAAACTCCTTGGCGTAAGCATTTTCTATGACGCCTCCCCATCCTAAATCCCTATCGGAAAATACCGGAGTGGTATAGGGTGAGTTTTTGTCCCGTTCCTCCCGATAACCGATCACATGAACCGCATTGGGCTCAAGGGAGAATTCGTGCACCAAATCATAAAAAACATTGGTATCATCAAACTGATCCAAATTAACAATACAACCAATAGAGCTTATCCCTTTCTTTCTATCTGACCGCGCTATGGTCCTACCCAATTCCTTCTTTAGAAATTTGCGCCCAGATTTATGTTTAAATTTATCAGTGATAGCCCTTAAAAACATGTATTTTTACATTTGTACAAAGGTAAATAATATCCAAACAAATCTATCACGAAGATACGCAGTATAATGAATTTAAAAATACAACATTTTGTTATAATTATAACATTTGGACTGTTTTTTTCCTGTAAGGACAATCCGAAAACACTGTTTAAAATTGAAGGCAGACAAATCCCGATCACCAATACACTGGTCCCAGTAGATTCCATAGCGCAATTTGTTTCCCCTTACCGAAATAGAATCAATGAAGTTCTGGATAGTACCTTGGCCTATGCCTCCGCAACCTTTACCACCGAAGATGGTCCATTAAACTCCAGTGCCGGGAATTTCATGGCGGACATTGTCATGTCGGAAGCAGGCCCCATCTTTCAAAAGAGGACCAACAAAGAGATCGATTTTGTCCTACTGAACAAGGGAGGTATCCGCTCCATCATCTCCAAAGGCGGGGTTAGTGCAAGAGACATGTATCAGGTTATGCCTTTTGAGAACACCATTGTGGTTGTGGAGCTTTCCGCTAAATCTGTCAGAGATCTCATCACATTTCTAATACAGTCAAAACAGCCTCATCCCGTAGCGGGTATACAGATCCAATTAGATCGCAACGGCAGTTTGGCCGCTGTCAACATCCAAGGGATGCCTTTTGATGAGGACCGCACCTACTTTGTTGCTACCTCCAATTATCTGGCCAACGGTGGGGATAATATGAACTTTTTCAAAAATAAAATCAGTCTAACGGAAACCGATTACCTGTTGAGAAATGCGATGATTGATTACCTCAGAAAAACGGATACCATTGTTCCATTGGTAGACGACAGATTTATTCAAACAAAATAAAATGGAAAGAAGAAAATTTATAGCACAAACTGCGGCATCTACAGCTTTTGTTGGATTGGGTGGTTTAAGCTTGGCATCTTGCCAAAACCTGGCCGCAAAGCACATCACCATCCTACACACCAATGATGTGCATAGCCATATTGACCCATTTCCATCAAATCATTCCGAATTCCCCAATTTAGGTGGACTTGCGCGCAGGGCCACTTTGGTGGAACAAATACGCAAAGAAAACCCCAACACACTCCTGTTGGATGCTGGGGATATCTTCCAAGGCACTCCATACTTTAACTTTTATGGGGGCGAATTGGAATTTAAGTTGATGAGCATGCTTAAATATGATGCTGCTACCATTGGCAACCATGATTTCGACAATGGTATAGAAGGATTGTATGCACAATTGCCAAATGCAAAATTTCAATTCCTCTCGGCCAACTATGATTTTACAAATACCATTATGGATGGACAAGTAAAACCGTATACCACCTACCTGTTAAATGGCATCAAGGTGGGGGTTTTTGGATTGGGAATAGCCCTGGAAGGATTGGTGACCAAAAAACTTTATAAGGAAACCGTTTACTTGGAACCTATAGAAATAGCCCAGGACATCAGCAAAACCCTTAAGGAGGAAGAAAAATGCGATATGGTCGTATGTCTTTCACATCTAGGCTATTCTTACAGGGACATCCAACTTCCCGATGATCTAAAATTGGCAGCGAGAACAGAACATATAGATCTGATCATTGGCGGTCATACCCACACCTTCCTGGATAAACCGACCATTGCTACCAATAGAATCGGAAGGCAAGTTCTGGTCAATCAGGTTGGGTGTTACGGCATCAATTTGGGAAGGATAGATTTCTATTTCGATTCTGAAAAGAATGTAACTGTGGATGGAGTCTCCATAAAGGTATAGTCTGGCATGCATGTAAATATAGTTGCTATTGATCCAAAAATACTGGTCGGAAAAAGGCTCCAAATGTCCCTTTCCAAAGACAGGACACCCATGCTTTGGCAAAACTTTATGCCCTACAGGAATTCCATAAAGCACCGAACATCCTCGGCACTAATTTCTCTGCAAGATTACAAAAACCCTTTTTGCCTGCAAGATTTCACGACAACTACCGAATTTGACAAATGGGCTGCGGTAGAAGTGTCAAAAGTACAGGATCTTCCAGAAAACATGGAGACCTATACCATATCCGGTGGACTTTATGCGGTATTTACGTATGTTGGGACACCCCAAGGTTTTCGAAATTTCCTATCAGATATTTACAATGAATGGTTTCCCAGTGCCGACTATATCTTGGATCATAGACCACATTTTGAAATATTGGGAGACAAATACAGAAACAATCATCCAGATTCCGAGGAAGAAGTTTGGATCCCGGTCAAGAAAAAGATAAAGACCTCCTTTACGGATCTATAAAATATGCCACCAACGTTTTTTGCTCGTCCGCAATGGAAATTTTCGGAAATGACTTCTGAGCTTTTCGGTACCAGTATTCCGCATTGAACTTGTCCCCTTCCTTCCGGTGCAGATAGGCATGGATCCAACTGCCATCAGGACCAGACATATTTTGGGCAATGTCGTGGGAAGCATCCCAGTTTCCCTGAACATCGTACCACATAGACCTCAGTCCTGAATTCCAATCCATCGGTGGTTCCACCACTTTTAAGGATGCATGGAAACCCTCCAAGTTAGGCTTTACAGACATACATGTAGCGTTTATTGTAGCATGACCAAAAAGTCGTCTTCGGTGATAATGGGTATTCCAAGCCCTTCGGCCTTGGTTCTTTTGCTTGGTCCCATTTTGTCTCCCGCCACCAAATAGGAGGTTTTGGAGGAAATAGAGGAACCAACTTTCCCTCCATTGTCTTCGATCAATTTTTTGAGCTCATCCCTACTCACCTTTTCAAAGACACCGGATACAACGAAAGTAGAACCCTTGAGCAATTCGGTCTGGTTCTCCAATTTATCTGCCGAAAGTTCAAATTGCACACCATAGCCCTTTAAACGCTCTATAATTTCAAGGTTCTTTTCCTTTTGAAAAAACTCAATGACACTGTTGGCTATAACCTGCCCAATTTCATCAACCGCCATCAGTTCATCGTAAGAGGCAGACATCAGGGCATCTATATTTTTATAGGCTTTGGCAAGTTTCTTGGCAACGGTTTCTCCTACAAATCTAATCCCCAAGGCAAAGAGGACACGTTCAAAAGGTATATCTACAGATTTTGCAACCCCTTTGACGAGGTTTACCGCAGACTTCTCAGCCATTCGCTCCAATGGCATGATCTGTTCCTTTTTCAGAATGTACAAATCCGCATAGTTTTCTATCAAGCCTTCCTTGTACAACAATTCAACTGTCTCACCACCTAACCCCTCAATATCCATGGCCTTTCGTGAAATATAATGCTGGATACGGCCTGTTATCTGTGGTGGACAGCCATAATAGTTGGTACAATAATGTTTGGCATCCCCTTCCATACGTGTCAATTGGGTATGGCATTCCGGGCAATGGTCTATATAATTGGTAGGTTGGGAATCCGATGGTCTCTTAGAAAAGTCGACCCCAATAATTTTGGGAATAATTTCACCACCTTTTTCTACAAAAACAGTGTCGCCTTCTCGGATATCCAACTTGGCTATCTGATCTGCATTATGCAGGGAGGCCCTTTTTACGGTAGTTCCAGCAAGCAATACCGGCATTAGATTGGCTACAGGGGTTATGGCCCCGGTTCTTCCCACCTGATATGTAATCTCGTTCAAAACTGTGGAAACCTGTTCTGCTTTAAACTTGTAGGCCATGGCCCATCGTGGAGATTTCGCGGTATACCCCAACTCATCCTGATATTGTAGATTATTGACCTTTACCACAACCCCATCTGTTTCATATGGAAGTTCATGTCTGTGGATATCCCAATATTCCACAAAGGCCATTACTTCGTCTGTAGTTTTGCAAACTTTGGCCACGGTAGGTACTTTAAAACCCCAAGACCTTGTTTTTTCCAGCACTTCAAATTGTGAGGAGACATTGAGATCGGTGCCTACTATGCTATACAAGAGGCACTCCAAGGGTCGTAGGGCCACTTGTGCGCTATCCTGTAATTTTAAACTTCCCGATGCCGTGTTCCGAGGGTTCATATATGGGTCTTCCCCATTTTCTATACGTTCCTGATTCATTTTGGCGAAACCTTCAAACGGCAAAACGATCTCTCCACGTATATCGAACTTCTCAGGATAATCCCCCTTTAAACGCAAGGGAACAGATTTGATGGTTTTTATATTGGTAGTTACATCGTCCCCTTGAAAACCGTCGCCCCTGGTCACAGCACGGACCAATTGTCCTTTTTCATAGGTTAGGCTAATAGACGCACCATCGTATTTGAGTTCACAGGTGAATTCCACAGGAACATCTCCCAAATTTTTTTGAATCCGTTTTTCCCAGTCCTCCAAATCTTCCTTGGAATAAGAGTTCTCCAAGGAATACATACGATGTTCATGGGCAACTGTCTCAAAATATTTGGTAATACCCCCACCCACTCGCAAGGTTGGGGAGGTAGGGTCGTAAAATTCTGGATGTTGCGCTTCCAATTCCCTGAGTTCTTTTAATTTAATATCGAACTCATAGTCGGAAATTGTCGGATTGTCCAACACATAATAATTATAATTGTGTTCCCTTAGTTCACGGCGTAGGGTATCTATTTTATCTTGAATGTTCATTTTACGTCATTTTTTTTGAACTCCTATCGATCTTTTCCTCCCCGATCTTTAAATCAGATGTGATTGCATTTAATGAAGTTCTCCTTTAATCATTCTGTCATTGCCAAACATGTCCTTTTGTAATATCAATTGGGTGAAACCGCTGTTCACCATAAGCTCCAAGGTCTCCTTCCCTAAATACTGATTGATCTCAAAATAAAGACAACCGCCCGACTTTAAATGGGAAATTGCAAATTCTGAAATTTTCCGGTAAAACAAAAGAGGATTTTCATTGGGAACAAAAAGGGCATATCCAGGTTCGTGATCGGTGACATTGGCACTCATTTCCGTTTTCTCCAGATCTCTAACATAAGGTGGATTGGAAACTATGATATCAAATTGGTGCTCCAAATCTTTTGTTTCAAGAATATCGGCTTCTATAAATTCGACCTGAACTTCGTTTTTGTCAGCATTTGCCTGTGCAATCTTTAGGGATTCCCTCGAAATATCCAGGGCATATACTTTGGCATTTGGAAGATTTTTCGCCAGAGAAATGGCAATACATCCACTACCGGTACCAATATCCAATATTTTCAGTTCCCCCTGACGCTCTTTTTCCAGCGCTATAATCCATCGCACCAGTTCTTCAGTCTCAGGTCGGGGAATCAAGACATTTTCATCGACCTTAAACTCCAAATCCATAAAATGGGCCACGCCCAATATATACTGAACCGGCCGATGAAGCTTTAATTGGCTAAGCCCCTCGAACAGTGGCTGTTCCTCTTCCTTGGAGACCATGGTATTGGGTTGAAGGGCCAAAACAAAGCGCTCCAGTCCCAGATAATGTTCCACCATAAGGTAAAAGAAACTATCTACTTCCTCTTTGGGATAAATAGTATCCAATTCTACATGGAAAATATGCCTGATTTCTTTTAAAAGCATCTTTATCTATAGTTCCAACAACATCCAAACCGGACATGAATAGTGACCTGTATCGCCCATCCGTGCTTCAATGTACTGGAACCCGGTTTTCTTGTAGAGTTTTTGTGCATCTTCCATATAGGGCATGGTTTCCAGATAACATTTCTCAAAACCGTATTCCCTCGCCTTGGAAAGACATATATTCATCATTTGCGATCCTAAGCCCCTTCCCCTAGCGGCTTCCGTGAAATACATCTTTTGCAGTTCGCATACATTGCCATCATAATTCTCTAACTGGGCAACCCCGGCGCAACCAATGATTTGGTTGTTTTCTTCCACAACAAAATAACTGGCTTTGGGTACATTGTAGTTCTCATACATATGGTCCAAGGCCTTATCGGCATATGCCGTACCTACCTTGGGCACACCCAAATCAACCAATACCTGTCTGATCACCGATGCAACTTGCTTATTGTCTTGCGGTTGGATTTCCCTAATAATTGCTGAACTCATTTTTCTAAAGGGGTAACTTTTAATATTCTATTTTTGTGGGGTGAAGATACATGAAAAATATATTTTGCGATGTATCCAAGTAGCTAAAAATGGACTTGGATCCACCTTTCCGAATCCCATGGTAGGCAGTGTAGTGGTGCATGATAATGAGATAATTGGAGAAGGGTTTACGAGCCCATTTGGCGGACCTCATGCAGAGGTCAATGCGATCAACTCCGTAAAAAATAAAGCGTTGTTATCTGAGGCGACCCTCTATGTCACATTGGAGCCTTGCTCCCACCATGGAAAAACGCCACCTTGCGCCGATCTAATCATTGAACACAATATCCCCCATGTGGTCATTGGACTGCTAGACCCCCATATAAAGGTAGCCGGAAATGGTATCAAAAAATTGCAAAATGCCGGGTGCCAGGTCGTTGTCAATGTCTTGGAAAATGAATGTAGGGATCACCATAAGCGATTTTTAACCTTCCATGAACAAAAGAGGCCCTTTATAATCTTAAAATGGGCCGAAACCGCTGACGGCTTTTTGGCTCCCGAACAATCCTTGCGGGAAGAAGAACCAACGCCTTATTGGATCACCAATGTGCAATCCAGACAATTGGTCCATAAATGGCGAAGTGAGGAACAGGCTATATTGGTTGGGACCCATACCGTTCTCAAGGACAATCCAAAATTGAATGTGCGATCATGGCACGGCAAATCCCCCACACGGATCATCATTGACAGAAATTTGAAAGTGGGGAGCGATTTCCATGTAATGGACGGCAGTACCCAAACCATTGTGCTTACTCAGATTGAACATTCCAAAAGGTATGTACCAGGGATTGAATATGAGGTGATCGACTTTTCTAAAAATGTGGCGCTCCAAATATGTGAAGTCCTATATAGGCACAATATTCTTAGTGTCATTATAGAAGGCGGCTCCAAAACCCTACAAATGTTCCTAGATAACGATATTTGGGATGAAGCCAGGGTTTTCAAAGGAGCAAGCCGCTTCGGCAAAGGCTTACAGGCACCTATGATCCATAGTCTTCCCGTATTAAAAAAATCAATATTGACAGACACACTATTTATCTACAACAATGTTTAAAAATATAATTTTTGACTTTGGTGACATCTTCATCAATTTGGACAAACAGGCACCGATCCGGGAAATGCAAAAATGGGGACTGAAAGATTTTGAACCTTCATTTACGGAACTTCTATTTTCTTATGAAAAAGGGCTTATGGACTCGGAAACCTTTATTCATAAAATGAATGGATTTTTCCCAACAGCAAACAAACAGCAGATCAAGACAGGGTGGAATTCCATCATATTGGATTTTCCCGAATACCGATTAGAGTTTATAGAACAATTGGCAAGGGAAAAGGAATATAATTTGATCCTTTTGAGCAATACCAATGCCCTTCACATAGAAAAGGTCATAGAAAATATGGAAAAAGGGCGCTTCGAAAGATTCAAGAAATGTTTTGACAAATTCTACCTGTCCCATGAAATAAATTATAGAAAACCGGATGCCGAAATCTACCGATTTGTACTGGATACCAATCATTTAAAGGCTTCTGAGACCTTTTTTGTGGACGACACCCTGGAAAACACCTTGGCCGCTGAAAAGTTGGGCATCACAAGTTGGAACCTACAGGTTGGCCAAGAGGATATCGTCCAATTAAAATCAAAAATATAGCATGTTAGATCTTGCCCTGTCCGTCCTTTTTTCCAGTTCACTGTTTGTAATATTTAAACTTTTTTCAAAATATAACGTACAAACAATGTTCGCCATTGTCACCAATTATATAGTGGCGTGTTTATTTTCAACGCTGTTCTATGAGGACAATATCGCCATAACGGATATACCGAAGAAGCCATGGTTCATATACACTTTGGCCCTAGGTATTCTATTTATAATGGTATTTAACATAATGGCCAAAACATCACAAAAAATAGGTGTTTCGGTTGCTTCTGTAGCCGCTAAGATGTCCTTGGTCATACCAGTACTTGTTGGCGTCCTTGTCTATAAGGAAGTTTTAGGCCCCCTTAAGATATTGGGAATCATAATGGCCTTGGCCGCTGTATATTTTGCATCTATAAGAAGTAGAACAATTACCATAAAAATGGAGAACCTAGTTTTACCGCTTCTTGTTTTTATGGGTTCTGGCTTGGTAGATACATCGATCAAATATTTACAGGTTACCTTTATGGAGAAAGGCGATTTTCCCCTGTTTTGTACCACTGTATTTGGTGCAGCAGGAATTACCGGACTGATATTTATATTGATAAAATCCTATCAAGAACCGTTAAAGTTAAATCTTAAAAATATGTTGGGCGGATTGGTATTGGGAATCTTTAATTATTTTAGTATTTATTTTATATTGAGGGCCCTACAGAATGATTTTATCAACAGCTCATCTATTTTTACCATCAACAATGTTGCTATAGTCTTATTATCAACAATTTTCGGAATCCTATTCTTTAAGGAAAATTTGAGTAAAAAGAACTGGTTTGGTATTGGTTTAGCGGTCATTAGTATTATTTTAGTTGCCACCACCTAATGGAAGAAAGTCCCCAAGATACATACAAGACCATATTGAAACCTTCGGAGGAAATTCTTTTCAAGGAAAGAAAGAGTAAGTTCTTCGGTAATGCCTACCCCATAAGGGACGAGGAGGATGTAAAACCTTTGATAGAGGCCCTTCGAAAAAAACACCCTACCGCCAACCACGTATGTTATGCCTGGCAATTGGGGGTGGAAGAACCCCATTATAGGGCAAATGACGACGGAGAACCCAATAATTCTGCGGGTATGCCCATTTATGGTCAAATCCAATCCTTTGGAGTCACCAATGTTCTTGTGGCCGTAACAAGAATCTTTGGTGGTACCAAATTAGGTGTAGGCGGATTGATCACAGCTTACAGATCAGGGGCACAAATGGCACTCGAAGCGGCCCAGATTATAGAAAAAACTCTTCGGAAAGAATTTATTCTAAAGTTCGATTATGATCAGATGGACAAGGTCATGAGGACCATAAAACAGCACCAATTGGAAATTGTATCCCAAGAGATGGAGCTGAGTTGTACTATGGTCATATCGGCAAGAAAATTGGAGGCCGATCAAACCCAACAGCTTTTTACTGCCATGCATCCTCCAATAGATATCAAAATAAAGGAATAAAGAACTTTATATTTTTATCTTTTCCAAGATGGCTGCAGGACATTTCATAGGTCTTTTTGTGGCCATATCAATAAATGCCAAAACCGTATGTGCCTCGATCAAAATTTCATCCGCTTCGTTGTAAATTTTATAATCAAATTCTATCTTGACGGAAGGTCTTTTTTTGAGGGTGGTGACCACCCTGATCAGGTCATCATAGAGGGCTGATTTTTTGAAATTTATCTGTAGTGAAATAACTGGCAGCATCACCCCTTCCTCTTCCATTTTTTTGTAGGAAAATCCAAGCTCTCTTAACCATTCAACACGGCCCATCTCCAGATATTGCGCATAGTTTCCGTGATAGACCACTCCCATTTGATCTGTTTCCCCATATCTTACCCGAAAAGAAATTTGATTAGAATCCATATAATTTGATGTAAAAATGATATATTTAATAGCTTAGAAAATTTCCCATGCCAACATGAGAAAAAAAAAGCTATTAATCAATACCATTTGATTTTTTTTTTAGAATTTTTGTTCACATATTTGTCATGCTCTAGTATACCAGCAAATGCTGGCAAATCGAATGAATTTTTAGCCTAATCACTAACCACGAAAAGACGAAACTTTAAAATGAATGTTACTGCTAATTCCGTATGGAACAATTGTTTGGCTTTTATAAAGGACAACATACAACCGCAGGCATTCAAAACTTGGTTTGAGCCTATCAAACCTGTGAAGTTATCCAACAATGCTTTAAGTATTCAGGTACCTAGTAAATTTTTTTACGAATGGCTCGAAGAGCACTATGTAAAATTGTTGAAAGTTGCCCTGACCAAGGAGATTGGAGAAAGTGCTAAATTGGTTTATGTGATCAAAATGGAGAATACTTACGGTAACAGGGAACCTTTTACCGAAAAAATACCCAGTTCAAACAGATCTACTGTGGCTCCACAAGAATTGGATGTTCCCATTAAATCCAAAAACCCTGAACTGAAGAATCCCTTTGTAATCCCGGGGATCAGAAATATAAAAATAGAATCCCAACTCAATCCCAATTACAATTTTGACAATTTCTTGGAAGGTGATTCCAATAGATTGGCAAGATCGGCCGGGATGGCAGTAGCCAACAAGCCAGGAGGCACATCCTTCAACCCATTATTGGTTTTTGGTGGTGTAGGTTTGGGAAAAACACATTTGGCCCATGCCATCGGTGTTGAGATCAAGGACAAATATCCGGAAAGGACCGTATTATATATCTCTGCGGAAAAATTTACCCAACAGTACATAGAGTCTGTCAAGAAAAACACAAGAAATGATTTTATCCATTTCTATCAGCTGATCGATGTGTTGATTATTGATGACGTTCAATTCTTATCGGGCAAATCAGGTACGCAGGATGTCTTCTTCCATATTTTCAACCATCTGCATCAGAATGGCAAACAGGTAATCCTTACATCTGACAAGGCCCCTGTTGATATGCAGGATATCGAACAACGTTTACTGTCAAGATTCAAATGGGGACTCTCTGCAGAGCTACAGAGTCCAGATTATGAAACACGCATATCCATCTTGAAAAATAAATTGTACAGGGATGGGGTGGAGATGCCAGATGATATTGTAGATTATGTAGCCAAACATATCAAAAGTAATATTAGAGAGCTCGAAGGTGCCATCATATCACTTATTGCACAATCATCCTTCAACAAAAAAGAAGTTACCATTGAATTGGCCCAGCTGGTGGTAGAAAAGTTTGTCAAGAATACCAAACGTGAGGTTTCCATAGATTACATTCAAAAAGTTGTTTCTGATTATTTTGAAATGGATGTTGCCACCCTACAATCCAAAACCAGAAAACGCCATATTGTGCAAGCAAGGCAATTGGCCATGTTCTTTGCCAAAAAATTCACCAAGGCCTCCTTGGCCAGTATAGGTTCACAAATTGGAAAAAGGGACCATGCAACAGTTTTACACGCGTGCAAGACCGTGGACAACCTAGCAGAAACTGACAAGCAGTTTAAGAAGTATATTGAAGATTTAACCAAGAAATTCTCTTAGTCATACATCATGAAAACGAAAGTTCTAATGGTATGCCTCGGAAACATCTGTAGGTCACCGTTGGCCGAAGGCATCCTAAAAAGCAAAGTAGACATTAATCAGGTAGAGGTGGAATCTGCAGGAACTGCAGGTTTTCATATTGGAAAAAAACCGGATCACAGGTCCATTGCCGTAGCCAAGAAACACGGTTTGAATATCAACGACCAGCGCTGCAGGAAATTTTCACGTCAAGATTTCAGCGATTTCAACTATATCTATGCCATGGATCGCAATAATTATAGAAACATCATCTCCATGGCCAAAAATGAAGAAGATATCAAAAAGGTAAAATTGCTTTTGGACGAAATCAACATAGACCTCAAGGAAGTTCCTGATCCCTACTACGATGCTGAAGAAGGATTTGAACAGGTATACACCTTAATTGACAAAGCTTGTGATGCCATAGCATATCAATTGCAACATAATTAATACACTTTATGGATAACCCCGGGGACATTATTTTAGGAAAGCTTTATTTGATACCCACTACTTTGGGCGATAATGAACCCCTAGAGGTCCTGCCCATCTCCATAAAAAGGGCCATTGAACAAATAGATTACTATATTGTTGAAAACGAAAAAACGGCACGGCGCTTCATTAAGAAGATTTATTCCAAGAAATCACAGCCAGATCTTCATATTGAGTTGCTCAATAAGTTTACCGAACCAGAGGCTATCCCAACTTTTTTGGAGCCTTGTCTGGAGGGTCATCATGTAGGGATCATCTCCGAGGCAGGTTGCCCTGGCATTGCCGATCCCGGCGCTGATGTGGTACGAATTGCACATCAAAAAGGAATTCAGGTGGTCCCACTTGTTGGTCCGTCATCTATTCTTTTGGCCCTGATGGCAAGCGGCATGAACGGTCAAAGTTTCACCTTCAATGGTTATCTTCCCATAGATGGATCTGAAAGAAAGAGTGCCATAAAGCGCATGGAGAAAATCTCGAGGGAACAGAACCAATCCCAGATATTTATAGAGACACCCTATCGCAATGATAAATTAATGGCCGACCTGCTAAGAACCCTTTCCAGTGGGTGTATGGTCTGTGTGGCCTGTGACATCACTTTGCCCACCGAGTACATTGCAACCAAGAGTGTACTGGAATGGCAAAAAATAACCCTAGACCTTCACAAAAGACCTACCATATTTATCATTCACGCATAAAAAAACCTTAGTGTTTCCACTAAGGTCCTTTCTCATTTTCAAGATTAAATTTAAATTTTCGGGTTCCGCACTGGAGGGATATGTGAAATATCATATCCTGAGAACTTCCTCATGTAATAGGCGATACTTGTACCAAATTCGTCACTTACATTATGTTCTCCAAAAGAGCGCAAGAACTTCTTTACATTCCCAGCACCAGCCAAATGGGCTGCAGCCAAGATTCCAGACTCTGTCACCTTCACACCGCCAATACGCTTACCATTGAAACGCTTAATATCCCTTCGTAAAATCCACTTATTCCGGGCAATATTGGTATGAAATGCCTTTTCCTGTAACATAGGGTCATTGATAAAACGAGTGGCATTGTACACACCCATTAATTGCAAAGTACCAATTCCGAATTGATATTTGCCCAAGTACCCCAAGGCATTGATGGTGAAATAATCACCTTGTGATTCCTTAAAAGCCAAAGCTTCCTTGAATCCGATATACGAACTCCCCAAAAAGGGAGGTGCCACCATAACAGGGTTGAAAATAGTTTTGTTTTTGGGGAACAAAACTTCAGTAGGCTTATTTACTTTAAGGGTTGAGGGTACTTCCATTACTTTATAGGAAGCTGAATTAAACCCAAAACTCATTAAAATAAAAATCATGATTAGCGGACAAAAGACGTTTATCCATCTTCTCATAGTTTTGATTTCTTAAGACTTACTCTCTTGAAAAAGAGATGCTTAAATTTCTAAGGGCAAATATACGCCCTTATTTCTCTTAACAAACCAAAGATTGTCTTAAAAATGCTAATTTTTAGCTAAAATGCCTTAAAATCAGGATGATAGGTTTACCTGTTAATCTTTTGAGCATTGATCCAGCGCACATATTGTTCCTTATTTTGGTTGTGCTGAGTCAAGTTTTTCGCGAATTTATGGTACCCAAAATTCTCAACATTGGCTACAAAATAATAATACTCATGTTCTTCCGGACTCAACACGGCATCAATAGCCGATATATCTGGCATGGCTATCGGACCTGGAGGCAAGCCTGCATATTTATAGGTATTATAAGGAGAATCCAAGGTGAGATCCTTGTATAAAACCCTTTTGTAAACCGTATTGAAATCACCACTATTTAACTTTAGGGCGTAGATAACGGTTGGATCTGCCTGTAACTTCATTCCCACCTTTAGCCTATTCAGATAAACTCCAGCTACCCTTGGTCTTTCATCTACCTTGGCAGTTTCCTTATGAACAATAGAAGCCAGGGCGATCACCTCGTTGGGAGTCATTCCCATTTTTTTAGCCTTCTCCACTCTATCGGCATTCCAAAACCTCTGGTATTCCTTATGCATCCTATCCCTAAAACTTTCAGGCGATGTATTCCAGAAAAACTCATAGCTATTGGGGATGTACATGGCCAATTTGGTCTCATTGGTAAAACCATTGGCTTGTAAAAACTCCCTATCATTGAAGGTCTCCAATAATAGGAGACTGTCTGGCTCCAATTGAGCCGCTATTCTTCCGGCAAGGTCTCCCAGAGTTTCTTGATTATTGAAAGATACCCTAATAGGGATGTTTTTGCTACGCAGGGAGTTTACAATATCATTATTGCTCATTCCTTTTTCTATGAGGTACTTTCCTCCACGAACATTGGAAGCGTACCCTTTGCGTACCGCTACCTTTTCAAAGGTGGACATATTCTTTACTAATGGCGCCAACATTTCCTTTACGTCGTTAAAATCATCATCCGATCTTACAAAAACATGGGCCTCCTCATTGTTGAATTTTGTATTTGGCGCAAAAACAGCATTGTACACCATAAAAGCAAAGGCACCACCGGCAACTACGCCTATCAATAGGATAGCCAATAAAATTTTCTTTATATACATTACTTATTTATCTTTTGAAATAATATTTCTCCTTTATATTCCTTGTTATGGAAAACCCAATCTTTCTTCTCTCCTACTTCCACGAATCCCATTTTTTTGAACAAATGGATACTGGCTTCATTCCCACTGAGGACATTGGCATACAACTGGCGCAAATGTAGGCCATTAAACGCATAATTTTCCAACAATTCCATAGCCTCACGCCCAAGACCTTTATTTCTATCCTTTTCTTCCAAAATAACGATTCCTATACCTGCCCTATGGTTGTGCGGGTCAAAATCAAAAAGGTCAATCAGTCCAACTGCCCTATCCGAGGAATCACAGATACACAACCGCAATTGTTTTGCCTCATAGATATCTTTATGGGCATTGTCCAAGTATTGCTGCAAGATATATTTTGAATAGGGGGTCGTGGTTCCACTAATTTCCCAAATTTCCGTATTGTTCTCCAGCTCGTACAGAAATTGTAGATCCTCTGGTTCCAAAGCTCTTAGGTATCCAATTTTTCCTCTTAGGCTCAACATAAAATCTCCCCTTTAAATACCTGTTTTGCCGGACCTACCAAATGGATATTGCGGTATCCATCATTATGCTTTTCAAAGTGCACACTGAGATTACCCCCCAAAGTCTTGATGGAAACCTTATTTCCGGTAACCTTTCCCAAGTTATGCATTGCCAATGCCACGGCCGTTACACCCGTCCCACAGGACAGGGTTTCGTCCTCTACTCCCCTTTCATAGGTTCTTACATTGAAACTATCCTTACTTTCCAATTTAACAAAATTAATATTGCTGCCCTTCTCGCCATAGAGTCCATATCTAAGCTTTGCCCCTTCCCTGGGCACATCCACTTTTTGGATATCTTCTACCATCTGAACATGGTGTGGCGACCCAGTATCCAAGAATAGATAATCATCCTTTTCCTGTACTTCCACTACGTCCTGCATTTGAAGGCTTACTATTTCGCCATCCACGGATGCATGGTGCAAACCATCTACCGCCACAAAAGTCGCGGTATCGGCAATGACCCCTAAGTATTTTGCAAAAGCGACCAAACACCTTCCTCCATTGCCGCACATCGTGCTTGGGTTTCCGTCCGAATTATAATAGACCATCTTAAAATCGGTCTGCTCATCATTTTCCAATAGAATGAGTCCATCCGCACCGATGCCAAACTTGCGATCGCAAAGATCGGCCACCAATCGAGTATTTGATTTGGGAAATATTTCATCCCTATTATCGATCATGACAAAGTCATTTCCCGTTCCCTGATATTTGTAAAATATAAGCTTCATATCATATTTTGTGGTACAAATATAAAGCTTTATTAAGGGTTTTTTAGCAGTTAAAAAGACGTTAAACCCAAATAATTGCTGCTTAAATGAATTAATTTTACGGCAGTAGCATATATTAAATTTTATTCATCATGAAAAAAATAACCACTTTGTTATTGGTTTCCATTTTTGGAGGTGCCATCACCTTGGGAAGCTATAAATTATTCCTAGAAAAACCTAACTACGCTGTTGTGACCGAAAATGCCGACCATGGCTTTTTCAATACCAGCTATACCCCTACCTCTGCCAAGGGGGCTGGGATCAATGAGGTAGATTTTACCATTGCCGCACAGAATACGGTCAATTCGGTTGTGCACGTAAAAAATGTAACCGTGAGCAGCGGACCAACCACGATCATGGAATTTTTATATGGCTCTGGTGGCAGCCAAAGGCCGCAAGTTGGTACGGGGTCCGGGGTTATCATTTCCCCAGATGGTTACATTGTAACCAACAACCATGTTATTGCCAACGCCACCCAATTACAAGTTACCCTTAACAACAATAAGACATACACCGCCGAACTAGTGGGCACAGACCCCAATTCCGATATTGCACTCCTCAAAATAGATGCGAAGGACAAGCTTCCGTATTTGGCATTTGGCGATTCGGACAATGCTAAAATTGGCGAGTGGGTTTTGGCCGTTGGTAATCCTTTTAACCTGACTTCTACCGTGACAGCTGGGATTGTAAGTGCAAAGGCTCGTGATCTGGGTGGGATGACCAACCAGTCTTTTATACAGACCGATGCCGCAGTCAACCCCGGAAATAGTGGAGGAGCCTTGGTAAATACCAATGGTGACCTCATAGGTATCAATACAGCGATTACCTCCCAGACAGGTTCCTATGTAGGGTATTCCTTTGCGGTACCAAGCAATATTGCAAAAAAGGTCGTGGAGGACATTATGGAATATGGTAATGTCCAAAAGGGAATCCTTGGAATAAATACGGTAAGATCCTCTACCCCATACGCCATTGAAAACGGGATCAATGAGGTAGATGGTGTTTATATCACCAGTGTTGAGGAGGATTCAGGAGCCTATGATGCCAAGTTGCAGGAAGGTGATGTTCTTAAAAAGGTTGACGATATTGTAGTCCATAAGTTTCCAGATCTGGTGGGATATATTTCAACAAAAAGACCCGGAGATGAGATCAAGGTAACCATTGACCGGGAAGGTGAAACCTTGGTAGTGCCTGTTGTTCTTAAGGAAAGACAGACCTTGGTAGTTCCGGTCATGGGATTGGAAGTGAAAAATCTCAATCCTGAGGACCAAAAGAAATTCAAAACCAAAAAAGGGGTCAAAATTGTGGGGGTTCCAGAAAGTTTTAGGGGCTATGGATTAGAGGGCAAGGTCTTGCTTGCCGTAGACAATAAGGAGATCGGTAATATTACGGATGCCAAAAATCTATTTGGCGGCATTTCCAAATATGGTAAAACGAGTATCACCATGATCAACGAAAAAGGGGAACGCGAACGCCTTATTTTCCAATAAGAGAATTGAACTTAAAAAAGCGCTCTCAACAGAGCGCTTTTTTTATTGAACAAATGTTTTACGAAATCGATTGAAATATATATTTTTGCCGAAATTTAACAGTTTCAAACCCATTTAATGAGTCCCAACAAATACGAGAAAGAATTAGCTTTCCAAGCCGACAGAAGAAAAGCTACTACCGAATTTATCAAAATCACAAGCGATCTATGGTATGACAGTTCCATTGAGGTAGTACTTTTTAAAAATCAGATCATAGACAAGAATGTTAGCGACATCATCAACCTGCACGAATACGCCGGTCAGTTTGTTCAAAAACCCATTTCCATTTTCGACTCTGTTGAAATCCTAAGGGCTATTTATGATTTGAACTTGCCTCCAGCCAAATTGGATATCGGTAAACTTACCTATGAGTATCATTCAGATGAGAACAACTACAATAATGTAAAAGCATTTGTTGTCGACAAGTTAAAGGATGCCAGTAGTTCAAAAGAAATAAAGCCAAAGGACGTAGTTTTATATGGTTTTGGAAGAATTGGAAGACTTGTTGCCAGGGAACTTATGGCAAAAACAGGAAAGGGGAGTCAGCTTAGACTTCGCGCCATAGTTACCCGCGGAACAATAAACGCTGAAATTCTTGAGAAAAGGGCCAATCTATTGAGAACGGATTCTGTCCACGGCCAATTTATGGGTACTGTGGAAGTGGATGCCCCCAATGAAGCCCTGTTGATCAATGGGACCACGGTCCATATGATCAGTGCCGATAAACCAGAGGATATCGACTATACAAAATACGGTATTTACGGTGCCTTGGTCATTGACAACACAGGTGCCTTTAGGGATAAGGAAGCACTGAGCAGACATTTGTCGTCCAACGGAGCCTCCAGGGTACTCTTAACGGCTCCCGGCAAGGAAGTCCCCAATATTGTACACGGAGTAAACCATAATGAATACGACCCCGATAGCACAAAGATTTATTCGGCAGCCTCATGTACCACCAATGCCATTACCCCTATTTTAAAGGTAATAGAGGACACTTTGGGTATTAAAAAAGGACATTTGGAAACCATCCATGCCTATACCAACGACCAAAATTTGGTAGATAATATGCACAGCAAGTACAGAAGAGGTAGAGCTGCTGCTTTGAACATGGTAATTACCGAGACGGGTGCTGGTAGCGCGGTTGCAAAAGCCCTGCCCAGTTTAAAAGGGAAATTGACCTCCAATGCCATCAGGGTACCCGTACCCAATGGGTCTTTGGCTATATTAAATATAGAAGTGAACAAAAAAACCACCAAGGAAGGTCTAAACGAAATCGTTAAAAAATATTCCTTGGAAGGTGCGTTGGTGGAACAAATAAAATACTCCATGAGCAACGAATTGGTTTCCTCCGATATTGTTGGCACCAATGCCCCGTCTATCTACGACAGTCCGGCCACGATTGTCTCCGCAGATGGTAAAAATGTAGTACTATATATATGGTATGACAATGAATATGGATATTCCCATCAGGTTATCCGTTTGGCCAAATATATTTCGAAAGTAAGAAGATATACCTATTATTAATAGGTAAGGAAGATCCTTAAAATAATGTTCTGGTTAATTTCCAATCGGGCTACAATCATCATAATTCGATTTTTGTAGTCCGATTTTATATTTTGTCCGTATATAAAAAGGAATGTTCAATATGTTTTAATATTTAACATTATTAATTTACTTTAGTCTACACTTTCTAATTAATAACAAGAAGCATTTTATAAATGAAAATTCACAAAGTCCTATTTATTGCATTTGCCCTATTGGCGTTTAATCTACAGTTTGCACAGGAACAAGAACAGGTCGAAGAAGAACAAAGTCTCTCTTTGGACGGGGGACCGATAAGTAGCCAGTTCGAGTATATCACTTCCAATTCTGGAAATTATAATGCTAACGGCATTAGCTATGAGGTGGTAAAACTGATCAATATAGAAAAGCTTAGACAAAACGTTTTGGACAGTCTAAAGGTTTACAACAAAAAGACAGCTGAACTTAACGCGACCATTGCAGAAAGTGAAGCTACCATTAATACCTTGAACAAAAAGTTGGAAGAAACCTCCAATAACCTGATGACGGTCAATGAGGAGAAGGACAGTATTTCATTTTTGGGTATCATGATCGCAAAAGGGACCTATAATTTTATGCTATGGACCATCATTACTGGCCTGCTATTGCTTCTATTGTTCTTCATCTATAAATTTAGACAGAGCAATATCTTAACACAGGAAGCAAAAACTGGACTTTCAGATCTGGAGATGGAGTACGAGGACCATAGAAGAAGAGCCTTGGAGCGTGAACAGAAAATCAGTAGACAGCTACAGGACGAACTGAACAAGCACAAGAAAACAAAATAACAAAAAGCTCCGATCGGAGCTTTTTTTAGTGAGAGGCCAAAGTAAATGTCCAACCTGTACGCCCTTTCTCAATTACATACCTTTTATGGCAAAGAAGGACCATAAAATGTATCTTTGCACCATCTTATAAAGAAATACCCTAATGCGCATAGATATCATTACTGTTTTACCTGAGCTCATGTCCAGTCCTTTCGAAGCCTCTATCATGAAACGGGCCATAGAAAAGAATTTGGTAGAAGTCCATTTTCACAATCTTAGGGACTACACGGACTTAAGTTACAACCAGGTAGACGACTACCAATTTGGTGGTGGTGCCGGCATGGTTCTGATGATAGAGCCAATAGACAAATGTATTTCCAAGCTAAAATCGGAAAGGACCTATGACGAGGTGATCTATATGACCCCGGATGGGGAGACCTTGAATCAAAAGATTGCCAATGGCATCTCATTGAAAGAGAACATCATCATTCTCTGTGGGCATTACAAGGGAGTGGACCAACGGGTCAGGGACACTTTGATTACCAGGGAAATTTCCATAGGGGACTATGTTCTTTCAGGAGGTGAATTGGGCGCCGCTGTTCTTTGTGATACCATAATTCGACTTATTCCAGGCGTTTTGAACAATGAGACTTCGGCACTGACGGATAGTTTCCAAGATAACCTTCTTGCACCACCTGTTTACACCCGACCTTCCGATTATAAGGGATTAAAGGTTCCTGAAATACTACTCAGTGGCAATTTTCCCAAAATTGAAAAATGGAGGGAGGATGAAGCGCTAAAAAGGACAGAAAGGCTCAGACCAGATCTTTTAGAGTAAATAAATACAATAGAATTAAAAAAGAACGGAAATATGTTGTAAATTATAATTAATAAAGTAATTTTGCAACCTGTTAAAATTAACCTCTGGCGATATCCGTGAATGTTGATTTTAAGAAACTTAAAAAAATAAAATCAAGATGGAATCATTAATTAAATTTGTTCAAGACGAATTTGTTCCTAAGAAGGACTTTCCAAAATTCTCTGCAGGTGATACAATTACTGTATACTATGAGATCAAGGAAGGTGAAAAGACCCGTACCCAGTTCTTTAGAGGAGTTGTAATACAAAGAAAAGGATCTGGAACTACAGAAACATTTACAATCCGTAAGATGTCTGGTACTGTAGGTGTAGAGCGTATATTCCCAGTGAACATGCCTGCATTGCAAAAGGTAGAGGTCAATAAGAAAGGTAAAGTACGTAGAGCCCGTATTTACTACTTCAGAGGCCTTACAGGTAAAAAAGCAAGAATTAAAGAGGTTAGATCATAATTTCTTTAAACTTAAATATATTAAAAAATCCACCTTGCAGGTGGATTTTTTGTTTTCAACAATTGTTGATAATCTATGTTCATAGACTGTTGATTATTAATTTATTACACAAATGTTTTACAAATAAAATTTTTTTCGTATCTTGAATTATGATTCAAAGGAAAATTCTGTTAGAGGCTTCCTAATCATTATAAAGTTTGCGTTCTTTATATTGTTGTTTGGCTTTAAAAAATGAAAATGCAGCAATGTGTTTACAAATTTTAAAGTTTCTTATTACCATTTGCACATGTATTTGGTTCTGAAGTTAACGCTGATGAAATACAGGTTCAATGTAGATTTGACCAAAATGACATTAGATCGTTAAAACAATGAGAAGAAACAAAAAGTAGTTGCTTGGTTTATTAATTAAGGACGAAAATTGTTTCAAACGTTGAAATAGTGGATCAAAGGCAATCAATGGTTGCCGTTTTGCATCAAGTGCAGAACACACAGTTTGAAAGCTATTTCTAAAAAGCCATGTCAATGTATTCGTACAATGATATGGCTTTTGTCATTTACAGTGCTCATTAGCCTCCATTTCCATTTTCATCCAAGGCACCTTCTTTCCTTGTGAGGAATCTTTTTGTTAAGCTTCTCACTACTTTCTTCGTAAATTTATCTCCATGGAGATTATAAAATCTAGGACTGTTACTTCCCTATAACATTATTGTCAATTATTTAGCATAAAGATTAAATATTTGCACGGTTTTAAGCTGTGCGAAAATTGTATATTTGCACCTCTTAGAAAAACTTAAATAAAAGAGATGCCAAAAATAATATACACTAAGACTGATGAAGCCCCTGCGTTGGCTACCGAATCATTTCTACCAATTGTTAAAGCATTTACCAAAACCTCTGGAATAACCATTGAAACCAAGGACATTTCATTGTCCGGAAGAATCATTGCCACCTTCCCAGACTTTTTAAAGCCAGAGCAGAGAATTACTGATGACTTGGCCGAGTTGGGTGACCTGGCCAAGACTCCAGAGGCCAATATCATAAAATTACCAAATATCTCAGCCTCCATTCCTCAACTTAAGGAGGCAATCGAAGAACTTCAATCTCAAGGAATTGCAGTTCCCAGTTATCCTGATGAACCGAAGAATGATCAAGAGAAGGATATCAAATCCAGATACGACAAAATCAAGGGAAGTGCTGTAAACCCAGTATTACGTGAAGGAAACTCAGACAGAAGAGCACCTAAAGCCATAAAAAATTACGCCAAGAAGAACCCACATTCGATGGGAGCTTGGCGTCAAGATTCAAAATCACATGTGGCCACCATGGACCACGGTGATTTTAAATCCAACGAGAAATCCATGACCTTTGACAATGCAACATCCGTAAAGGTTGAATTGGTAAAAGCAGATGGGTCAACCACCGTCCTAAAGGATAAAATTGCCATACTTGCCGGTGAAATTATTGATGCCACGGTAATGAACAAAAAGGCATTATTGGCTTTCTTGAATGAACAGGTAGCAGATGCCAAGAAACAAGGAGTATTGTTTTCCCTACATATGAAGGCAACAATGATGAAGGTTTCTGACCCTATTATTTTTGGACACGCCGTTGAAGTGTATTTTGAGGACGTTTTTGCCAATCACGCCGAGACTTTCAAAAATATTGGAGTCAATGCCAATGACGGTCTGGAAAACCTTTTGAATAAATTATCAGAACTTCCCGAAGCTAAAAGAAAGGAAATTGAAGCCGATATTGAAGCAGCCATAACCAATGGTCCGGATTTGGCCATGGTCAATTCCGATAAAGGGGTTACCAACCTTCATGTTCCCAGTGACATTATCGTGGATGCTTCCATGCCCGCCATGATCAGAAATTCTGGCCAAATGTGGAATGCCCAAGGAAAATCCCAAGACACCAAAGCCATCATTCCGGATAGCAGTTATGCCGGGGTTTTTGAAGCCACTATTGAATTCTGTAAAAAACATGGGGCATTTGATCCACGAACCATGGGAACAGTTCCCAATGTTGGACTTATGGCCCAAAAGGCAGAAGAATATGGATCGCATGACAAAACTTTTGAAATTGAAGCCAGTGGTACCGTAAACGTGGTGGATATCAATACTGGAGATGTACTGGTTCAACACCAGGTTGAACAAGGTGATATCTGGAGAATGTGCCAGGTAAAAGATGCCCCTATCCAAGATTGGATAAAACTTGCTGTTTCCAGGGCGAGGGCCACGGGAACACCAGCAGTATTTTGGCTAGACAAAAATAGGGCCCATGACATGGAGCTTATCAAAAAGGTAAATGCATACCTACCAAATTTTGATACCACCGGATTGGACATACGCATATTGTCTCCAATTGAGGCCACAATGTTCACCTTAAAGAGATTAAAAGCCGGAGAAGATACCATATCCATTACCGGTAACGTATTAAGGGATTACCTGACGGATCTTTTCCCCATATTAGAAGTAGGAACCAGTGCCAAAATGCTTTCTATAGTTCCGTTGATGAACGGTGGAGGTTTATTTGAAACAGGTGCCGGAGGCTCTGCCCCTAAACACGTAGAACAGTTTTTGGAAGAAGGACATCTACGATGGGATTCATTGGGTGAATTTTTGGCCCTTGGTGTTTCCTTGGAACATTACTCTGAAAGGAACAACAATGCAAAGGCCCAAGTTTTGGCGGATGCGTTGGATGTAGCTACAGAAAAGTTCTTGGACAATGATAGGTCCCCATCAAGAAAGGTAGGTGAATTGGACAATAGGGGAAGTCATTTTTACTTGGCTCTGTATTGGGCGCAAGCCTTATCCAACCAGGATAAAGATCAAGAGCTGAAAAACATTTTCACCAAGGTAGCCAAGGAAATGGAAACAAATGAATCCAAAATAGTTTCCGAATTGAACGCTGCCCAAGGTTCCCCAAACAATATTGGAGGTTACTACAAACCTAATGAGGCACTTATAGCAAAAGCAATGAGACCAAGTGTTACTTTAAATGCTATTTTAAATCAGATCTAACGATTTGTTTATCATAAGTCAAAGGCCCAACATGTTCTGTTGGGCCTTTTTATTTTAAATATCTGTTAACATTTTTAAAGCCCTAATATTTCTCTTTACTTTTAACAAAAAAGTTGCAATGCAGTATAAGTACTGGCTATTTTTCTTCAGTCTCTTTTTGGTCTCCATAAATTCTTTTTCACAGCAGAAATTTACTCTTAGTGGTACGGTTACGGAATTGAGCAGTAATGAAACCTTGATTGGGGTTACCGTGGCAATTCCTGATTTGAGAACGGGGGTAGTGAGCAATGAATATGGATTTTTCTCCATCACCCTTCCAGAGGGGACCTATGAAATACAGCTTAGTGCCATTGGATATAAGGAAATTGTTCAAAAAATAATTTTGACCGAAAATTTAAAAATCAATTTCCAATTGGAAGAAGAGGCAGAAGAATTGGAAGAGGTCATCCTAGTTGAGGATATTGAAAAACTGAACATCAGGAAACCCCAAATGAGCGTCAATACCTTAAGTGCCGGGACCATTAAAAAAATTCCAGTGGTCTTGGGGGAAGCGGATGTCATAAAATCCATTCTGCTACTCCCCGGGGTTACCAGTGCCGGAGAGGGAGCATCCGGCTATAATGTTAGAGGGGGTGCTGCAGATCAAAACCTTATTCTATTGGATGAGGCCATCGTATTTAATTCCTCACATCTATTTGGATTTTTCTCCGTATTTAACCCAGATGCCATAAAGGATATAAAGTTGTTCAAGGGAGGGATACCAGCAAAATATGGCGGTAGGCTATCCTCGGTATTGGATATATACCAAAAAGACGGCAATAGCAAAACACTTAGGGTTAGTGGAGGCATTGGTGCCGTTTCCAGTAGATTATTGGTAGAAGGGCCATTGGAAAAGGAGAAAAGTTCCTTTTTGATCGGGGGCCGTGCGTCCTATGCCCATTTGTTCCTGCCCCTATTCGATAATGACAATAAGGCCTATTTCTATGACCTGAATACCAAGCTCAACTATAAACTGGACGAAAAAAACAACGTTTACCTCTCCGGTTATTTTGGAAGGGACGTTTTTAGTATCTCAGAACGTTTTGTAAATGTGTACGGCAATTCAGTCATCAACTTACGCTGGAATCATTTATTTTCGGACCGTCTCTTTTCGAACCTATCTCTGATCTATTCGGATTATTTCTATGGATTGGAATTGGATTTTGTTGGTTTCAGGTGGAATTCTGGCATTCGCAACTTCAACCTTAAATATGATTTCAAACAGTATGTGTCCAATACCTTCCAATTGAATTATGGCCTGAACAATATCTATTACAACTTTAATCCCGGAAAAATTGAGCCTAACCGGGAAGACTCGGGCATAATTGCAGAGCAATTGACCCAAAAATATGCCAACGAATTTGCCGCCTATATTGATGCGGAACATCAAGTATCGGATCAACTGACCTTCCAATATGGTGTGCGATGGAGCAATTTTATGAGGTTGAGACAGGATGAACTGAATAGATATCAGGATAACTCCCCAGTGGTATTCAATGAAGATTTCCAAATCTATGAAAAGGCAGAACCAATAGGAGTTGATCGCTTTAGCCGAACCGACCGCTTGTCAACATATAACACCTTGGAACCAAGATTGTCTGTTGCTTTAGCCTTAAATGATCTTAGTTCCATTAAGGCCAGTTACAATCATATGGCCCAATATTTAAGTCTGTTGTCCAACACGAGCTCCCCTACCCCTTTGGATGTTTGGACCCCAAGTGGACCTTACGTAAAACCGCAGATATTGGATCAGTTCGCCCTTGGATACTTCAGAAATTTTAAGGACAATGAATACTCTTTGGCCACGGAAGTTTTTTATAAGGACATAGACAATAGGATTGATTATATTGATGGAGCCGATTTAATTGCGAACAACGCTATAGAGCAGGTCATCCTAAATGGACAGGCACGGGCCTACGGATTGGAATTTTCCCTAAACAAAAATGAAGGGCCTTTGACCGGGTGGATCTCTTATACCTTATCCAAATCGGAACAAAGGACTCCCGGAAGAAATGAAGCGGAACCAGGCATCAATATGGGAAATTGGTATAACACGGCCTACGATAAAACACATGATATAGCTATTAATGCTTCTTATGAATTGAATTCTAAATGGAGCTTTAACAGCAACTTTATTTTTCAGACCGGGCAGCCTACCAACTACCCCATCGGCCAATATGAATTTAAAGGTCTGGTCATCCCGGTCTACGGTGGTCGCAATGAGCAGCGATTACCTTCTTACCACAGATGGGATATTGCTGCAACGCTGACCCCCAGAAAGAATAAACACAGAAAATTGCAGGGAGAATGGGTGTTCAGTATCTACAATTTATACAACAGAAGAAACGCAGCATCTATAAATTTTGAACAGAACCAAGAAACTGGAAGCAACGAGGCTGTCCGAACCGCAATATTCGGATTGGTTCCTTCTGTAACCTATAATTTTAAATTTTAATATGGCGGCAAAACGGTTATATATAATTCTTATGATGATGGCCTTTTTTAGCTGTGAAGATGTGATTCAGGTAGATTTGCCCACATCTGATCCGAGGTTGATCATTGATGCCAATTTTAGTGTGTTTTTTAATGAAGATCCTGTGACCATGGAAGGATCTGTAATCCTTAAGCTATCCGCACCATTTTATCAAGAGACCTTGGAACCGGCCAACAATGCCATCGTTTTTATAACGAATACCAATGATGGTAGTATCTATGAGTTTGAAGAAAATGGGAGCACAGGCATCTATGAACCCAAAGAACCCTACGATCTTCCCAATTTTAACGATGCCTATGAGTTAACCGTACAATATGAAGGCGAAATCTATAAGGGCAGTGCAAACCTTATTGCATCCGTTCCCATTGATGAAATCAGTCAAGGGGACGGCACGCTTTTTACTGGGGATGAAACGGAGGTCATTGTAAAATTTACAGATGATGGCAGTAGTGATGATTATTACCTCTTTGATTTGGATTTTGATTTATACTTACCCACTGAAGACCGGTTTTACCAAGGGGAACAGTTTGTGTTTTCCTACTTTTATGAGGATCTAGCGCCTGGAAAGGAGGTGATCATCACTATAAATGGGGTAGACAGGCAATTCTATAACTATATGACTATTTTAATTGATCAGAGTGGACAAAATGGAGGTGGACCTTTTGAATCTGTCCCTTCAACCATTAGGGGCAATATGGTCAACACCACCCATCCGGACAACTATCCATTGGGCTATTTTTCAATGGCCGAAGCAAATAGACTTTCACTGATTATTGAATAATGCTGTGGTTATCCGAAGAAATAGTGTATTCCCAAAACCAACACTAGTCCCGTTATGCCCTGAAAGAATGTTGCTGTAGTCTGACTTTTTAGGGCCGTTTTGACATCCATATTGGAAAATTGGGACACCACCCAAAAATAGCTATCGTTAACATGGGAGACGGTCATTGCACCGGCTCCAATGGCAAGAACCGTACAGGCCTTTGATATGGACGTTTCCAATCCCAGTGAACCCAGTAAAGGAGCCATTATGGCTGCCGTAGTTATGATGGCAACCGTTGAACTACCTTGGGCGGTTTTGAGAACAGCGGCTATAAAGAATGCAACCAATATACCCCCAAATATCATGTCATCATCAATTGGGATATAGCCGGCGATATCCATGGCCCGCAGCACGCTTCCAAAAGCACCTCCCGCTCCTGTGATCATGACGATAAGTCCAGCTTCCTTTAAAGCACTTACTACCCAATCATACCTTAATTTTAAACTGGCCTTTCTACCCATATTAAAGGCAAATACGACCCCAATAAGAAGTGCGATTGTGGGATTTCCGATAAACGCGATAGTGTCCATAAACCAACCCCTACCAAATTCAAATCCAGGGTATTCCAAGATCGATTTAAGAGCGATCAAAATAATGGGAACCAATAATGGTAAAAATGCAGCTGATGTACTAACGGTAAATTCAGATTCTTCAACATCGGAAACGCTCCCTCCCTTAGGTTCTATTTCATCATTTGCAGAAATCAATCTTCTGCCGATATAATTGGCCCAGAGAAAACCTGTTAAGGAAACGGGGATGGCCACGGATAATCCCAAGAGCATTACCAATCCCAAATCGGCTTCCAAAACCGCCGCTGCGGCCAAGGGTCCAGGGGTGGGCGGTACGAAAACATGGGAAGCATATAGGCCAGTTGCCAATGCCACTGCGAATACGACAAGGGATAGTCCCGATTTCTTGCTCAACGCTTTGTTCAAAGATGATAAAATGATGAACCCTGAATCACAAAATACGGGTATGGAAACAACAAAACCAGTGATATTCATGGCCAAAGGGGAACGTTTGAGACCTACCCATTTGAGAATGGTATTGGCCATGACCCTAGTCCCGTTTGTTTTTTCCAAGAATATACCAATGACGGTTCCAAAAGCAATGATAAGTCCAATACTGGAAAGGGTCTTCCCAAATCCTTCCGCAATGGTTTCCAAGATCACCTCTGCCTCCATCCCCAACATTCCACCAGCCATCAAGGCTGCGATGATCAATGAAAATAGTGGATGTATTTTCAATTTTATAGTGGCAACAATGATGAAAATAATTACTAGGAACAGGACAAGGAAAACATTCATTGGCACTTAGGTTTTAAGTGGACTTCTGTTGTTGAAAATAGTTATAGATAGTTTTTTCTATCAATGCCGGGGCATTATCAATACTATATTGTAAAGGTTGGGTTGTATCCATAATTTCCAGAACGTCTTTTAAACCTTTGCTTTTTAATTCTGCTACCGGGACATCCAGTTTTCCGCAAACAGCTATGACAGGTATTTTGTATTGGATTCCAATATCCATAACACCCTTGATCAATTTACCGTGTAGCGTTTGCCCATCTATCTTCCCTTCACCGGTAATGATATAGTCCACTGGGGTTTCTTTTAACAATTGGGGTATTTCTGCTAATTTAAAAAGAAATTCAATACCACTTATAAATTCAGCATTAAAGAAAGTTTTTAATCCATAGGCAGTACCTCCCGCGGCACCGGTCCCTGGCAGAGATGCTTGGTCCAGCCCCATATTTGATTTTACGACATGATCCAGATTTTTCAATCCCTTGTCCAAGGCTTGGATTTGTTCATTGTTCGCACCCTTTTGTTTGGCATAGACATAAGCAGCACCTTCCGGCCCAAATAATGGATTGGTCACATCGTTTACGGCTGTAAAGGAAATACCTTCCCATAATGTACTATGATCAATATTCTCGATTTTCGAAATATGAATGAGATTCTTTCCTATGGGATCCAGTTCATTCCCTTTGGCATCTAAAAATCGATACCCCAGTATATGAGCTATACCGGTTCCCCCGTCGTTGGTGGCACTGCCTCCCAAACCGATAATTATATTCTTGGCACCTCTTTTTATGGCGTTCTTGATCTGCATGCCGGTTCCCAGCGTAGAGGTTTCCATTACATTTAATTCATCATTGGAGAGAAGTTCAATTCCCGAAGCCTTGGCTAATTCTATATAAGCCGTCTTGGTTGCCGCTCTGTATAAATAGTAGGCTTTAATGGGTCTTCCCAAGGGGTCAACGGTATCTATCTCAACCCTATCCAAGGAAATATAATTTTGAATGGCATCCAGAAAACCATCACCGCCATCAGAAGCCATAACCTTAAAAATTTCGGTATTGGGTTCTGATTTGGCAATACCTTGGGATAGGGCCTTAATTACGCCTTCCGCAGTAACAGATCCTTTAAACTTATCTGGAATCAAGAGAACTTTCATAAGAAGAAATTTACGATTTGCGGTAGGAAATAGCTAAAGATCAATATGAAAATAAAAAATACAACTAGAATATACACCTCTTTCTGTTGGAAGTCAGATTTTTTGGGCAATATGGAAATTTCCAGTTCAATTTCTCTTTTCCTGTATCCGGTCATATAACTTACCGTATAGGCCACGACCAAGGTCACAACTACACCCAAAAAGTTAAGCCATATCCAAAAGATACTAAAGCCAAGGTCTATATTGAATATATTCTGGATGGTCTTGGAAAACAATAAATTGATAGTGACAGCGATGACAATCCCCGCATTCATTCCTTTAAAGTTTACTTTTTTGGAGAACATAGCCAATAAAAAGGTAACCAAAACAGGACCGTAAAATACGGAACCCACGGCATTGATAATTTCGATCACGGCACTCTTGCTCCCACCAAACAAAAATGAACAAGCTACACATACGGCTCCCCAGAAAAGAACGGACATTTTTGAAACCAACATATACTTTTTCGCTGGTAACTTATTTACTCCCCTATTGAAAAAATCCTCCACACTCACAGCAGATAAAGAATTTACCGTGGAGCTCATGGATGACATGGCTGCGGAAAGAATCCCCACCATCAACAGACCAATAAATCCATGGGGCAAAAACTTTAATATAAATATTGGGATCATCAAGTCGGCCTTTGCACCATTTTGGGCAAATTCCTCGGGAAAATATTTTTGGGTCATCACAGCTATATCGTTCATATAATCAGGTGAAAGTGTTACCAGAGCCCCAATTATAAGTCCCATGGAACAATACAACAAGACCATTGGAAAACGCATCAAACCATTGGCCAACAACAATTTCCGTATGGTACCCTCATCCCTTGCAGACAACAAGCGCTGTGCCTGCGTCTGATCGCATCCGTAATAAGAAACATAAAGGAAGAATCCTCCAATGATCATGGGCCAAAATCCGTATTCCTCATTTGCCCCAATTCCCCAATTGAAATCGATTACCTCCAATCTTTCGGGAGCGAAGCCATTGACCAACCCACCTAAATCACTTACATAATGCCATCCATATATAAAGCAAACCACTATCCCCAAAAACAAAATTATCATTTGTATGGCATCTCCCCAGACAACGGCCTTCATACCTCCTTGCCAAGAATATACAACGGTAATGATACTAATGATGAGTACTGTGTAAACAAAATCGATATCCAATACCGCCTGTAGGATAATTGCAATGGTATATACCATCACCCCAGTGCTCAAGGCTCTACTCAGCATAAATACAATACTCAAGATCATACGGGTGGAAGCATCAAAACGCCGTTCCACAAACTCATAGATACTAACTACCCCAGAACGGAACAAAGGTGGAATTATAATGACCATAATAAACAACATTGCCAATGGTACGGCAAACTCAAAAGTCAACCATTTCATTCCTCCTCCCAATTTTAGCCCAACAAAGGCTGGGGCAGAGATAAAACTTATGGCAGATAATTGCGTTGCCATGGTAGAGAGGCTCAATGGGAACCAACCCATACTTTTACCTCCTAAAAAGTAGTCCTTGGAATCCTTATTTTCTTTAAAAAAGAAACCCATGGATAAAAATCCAATAAGGTAAATCGCAACTATGCTATAATCTAATACATTCATTTGGTTGGTTGATTTAAAATTATTCTATTTCCTTAAGTACCTTGTTCGGTGATCAACTGGACACACCCTCTATTTCACTTTCAGCCAATTGAACTGGTAAGGTTTCATTTTCCAATCATCACTGGACCATTCCATATCATTAATTAGGTCATGGACCTGAGCTGCAGGGGCCTTTATGGATGCCTCGGAATTGCTAAAATTAAAAACAGCATAAATGGTTTCCCCCTGATGCTCCCTTTTGATTACAAATATTTTGTTGTCCTCGGAAGTCTGATAACTGGCCTTGCCCAAAGGATTGAATGCCTTTTGGCTGGTACGTATCCTCAGTACTTTTTTATAAGAATTAAAAATAGAGTGGCGCAGGCTGTCTTTATCCGCAATCTCATTGGCCAATTGTTCGTAGTTGAGCTTTTCCCTATTGATTCTTCGCTTGATCCCGGAGTCTTCCACTCCCTTGTAATAATTGCGAGATCCTACCAAGGAATGAAAGTAAATACCTGGAACCCCTGGCATTGCCAACATAACGGATTGAGTGAGCATCATTTTGGCAGCACGGACGGTATTGTTCTCTTCAGGAGCACTCAATAAATCCATGTAATTACAGTTCAGTTCATAGGGAGACTGGGTACCGTCTTCATTATTTTTATACCCCACAAGTCCTCCGTGTTTTTCCGCACGCTTCGCCAATTGGCCTATTTCCTCATCGGAAATAATATTTTGCAATGGTCTCATACCTATCCCATCATGGCTAGCCGTAAAATTGAAGAAACATACTTTGTCACTTGGAAACACCAAGGATTGAGCCCAATTGCCCAGTATTTCAACATTGCCCTTCATGATTGAATATACCAATAATGGTGCAAGGGTAAAATTGTACACCAAATCCGCTTCATCCTCCCCATTCCCAAAATATGATATGTTTTCCTTGTGGGGAACATTGGTCTCTGTAATGATATATAGATCATTGGTCAATAAGCGGATGACCTCTTTATGTAGTTTAATGATCAGATGGGTCTCCGGTAAATGAATACAATTGGTTCCTATCTCTTTCCAAAGAAAAGCAATAGCGTCCAATCGTATAAATTTTCCGCCTTTTGAGGTATAGAACAATAGTACATCCAAGATGGCTATGAAAACTTCGGGATCTCTTGCGTTAAGGTCTACCTGATCCTCACTAAAGGTGGTCCAGACATGTATTTCTTTCCCGTCCTTTGTTTTAAAGGGCGTCAGCAATGGCAGGGCCCTTGGCCTGACCACTTTTGATAAATCTATGGACGGATCTACAGATACAAAAAAATCTTTAAACCCTTCCTCCTGAGCCAAATAGGATTGGAACCATTTGGAGGATTTGGACATATGGTTGACTACTGCATCAAACATAATATTGTTGCTCTTAGACAGCTTTTTTATATCTTCCCATGTTCCCAGATTGGGATCAATTTCATAATAATCAGTTACAGAAAAACCATCGTCCGAAGTATATGGGAAGCAAGGAAGAATGTGGGTTGTGTTGATCTCTGGCAGGCAATAATTGTCTATAAATTTCTTTAAGGTCTGTAAATGGGATTTGCCCTGCTGCTGTATATTGTCACCATAGGTGATCAACATAACATCCTTTTCGGTTAAAGGAGCATCTACATCCTTGATTTTGGGCCTATACTTTTCCAATAACTCTTCCACCTTCATTAAAACCCATTCTGACTGCTTTTCGTCATAAAGGGTCCTTAAAGATTTTAGAAATAATTCTTTTTGTAGTTTTTTTTCCATGATTCCGTTTATTGATACTTTAAACCCCCTGGTATCCGGAGTTCAAAAAATTATTTTTAAGTTTCTGTCAAATCCAAGAATAGTGCGGCGCTCCATGAAAAATCACTTCCCCCATATCCTTTGTTCCCGTCTTTGTATATAGACTTTCTGGGATCGAAATACTCATAAAACCCCGCTTTTTGTAAGATCTCGATACTATCAGATTTCATTCTTTGTGCCAATTCATGGTATCCGTAATCCAGAAGTCCATGGTAGAGCATCCAATTTAAATTTATCCAGACAGGCCCCCTCCAATATTTTTTTGGGTTAAATTGATCACTTGTAGGGTCAAAAGAAGCACATAGGTACATATCTTCCCCTCCAAATTTCTCCATCATGGTCTTCACCAAAACTTCAGCTTGCTCTTTGTTGGGAATCCCAGCAAACAAGGGTGAGAAAGAAGACGAACTCACCATCCTGATCGGTTTGTCGTTTCTCAGGTCGTAATGGATATAGGCTCCCAATTCCGAATCAAAAAGTTTGGAATTAAAAGAGTCCATACTCTTCGCTTGCCATCGTACCAATTGATCAATTTTATCTTCATTGCCGCCAAGTAATCTATATAATGTAATCAGCGACCTATTGGATTTGATCAACATGGAATTGAACAACGGATCCTGCACCAAAAAAGGGGAACTTTCTGCTATTTTTTGGTCACTATAATTGTGTTTCTTGGCTATATCTATGATATGTAAATAATAATCATATTCCCGTTTTGTAGGGCGTTCGGATGGATCTATGATAGAGGTGTCCCTGCGCTCAAAATTGTATACTGGCGCATCTATAGTCTCAAAAATAGGATCCCATAGTGGGGAATTGTCCGTACCGGATTCCCAATTATGATAAATATATACCAAACCTTCATCCTTTGGATCCCGGTGCTCATAAAAATATTGATGGTTTTTATAGACGCTATCAATGTTATCTTTTATAAACTGTAATGAGTCCTTTTTGTTCTTGGCCACTTCATGCATTCGTTCCAAAGTGAATCCCAATACCGGAGGTTGGGTCATTCCCGTAGAAGGATAATCTTTGTTCGCCAAGGGGTGTAAATCTGACCTGTGAAAATTGGGGCCCGGAAAATAGGTATCGCTCTCTTTGTGAAAAACAATATGGGGAATAAACCCATTTTTCCATTGTGCATCCAACAAAGTTAGTACTTCCTGTTCTGCCATTTTTTGGTCGAAATGTGCCAACCCCATGGCGATAAACCCAGAATCCCATTTCCATTGGTATGGGTATAGGTTCTTGCTGGGAATGGTATAACCTTCCCTCCAATTGCCCTTTAGAATATCTATTGCCTTATCCCTCATTTTGTACGATCGATTTTAATAGTCTTTCCAAGGCATCCATGGATAAGTTTTTCTTTCCTAGGGTGTAGTTTTCAGACGTTAGTCTCTGGTATGTAACACCATCCAAAAGGAGTTCTATCGTTTTTTCAGCTGCTCTATCTATAATGGTTTGCTTTACAGAAGCCAATCCGTCTTCTTTTAAGGTATGTTGATCCCCAAGATCTACGGTATGGAAATTTAGTGGAAGGATATCTGTGACAAAAACTGGATACTGGTAACTGATAATAATTTTTTTGGCTACCAATGCCTCTATAAATTGGTTGCCCCACCCTTCCAAGAGGCTGGTATAGGTTACCAGATCACAATGGGCGTACGCATCCCATAAAGAATATTTTTTGTGGCCATGATCATCTGATCTTTCATGATCTATATGATCATTGACCCATCTGATATCCACTTTCTTTTGTTGGGCGTATCTCATTATTTTATCAAAATAAGGAGGATCCTCGTTAAGACCGACCATTAAAAAAACAATGTTGCTGTCCGCTCCAAAAACCTGTCCGTTGTACATGGTCTTACCTGCCAACTTATGTTTGTTGGTGTTTAATTCCGATACAACGTCCAAGGCCAATTCTATTCCTTTTCGCTGTACAATTCTGGTTGCCTGCAGAATAATTAGGTCGTTTTCCTTTATTCCAAACGTAGATCGAAAATCGGCATTGAAGTCATCTACCTTCCAGTCGTTATCAAAATCAAAAACATTGGGCACAACAGTACTCTCAATTTGTCTTCTTTTATACAGTTCGTTTTTGGCAATGGTATTTATCACCACATGTTTGATCCTGGGATGACTTGGGGGAAAGATGGTTTTTAAATAGTCTTTGACAAAGGCACAGGTTGGATGGCTATATTTTTCCCTTTCCCAATGAAAATCGTGATGATGACATAAACATTTCACATCAGAATTTTTTATGGCATTAAAAAAACCTAAGCCCGCTGATAGGTTCCAACCTAGGGAGAACATATTATTTACCATCAAGAGATCTATGTTCTTCTTCTTGATGATATTTAGAAGTTTTGTTTCAATTGATGCTGCCTCCTTTTCAATTTCCTGTTTAAAGGCTTCTTCACTATTATAGGCTTGAAATTTAACATAGGCATTTTCTACCACCTTGTTATTTGTGGCATCGTTATAATGTAGTTCCTCTATTATTTCAACCTCCTTCAATGTTCCCTTGGAACCTGCAACATAAATGACATTATGACCAAGTTTTTCTAGAACCAGTTTCCATTTATCCATTTCCAAAGAAACCCCATCGGTCTCTCCTACTCTAAAGTGACAGAGTGCTATTGTAAGTTTCATACGCTTTATTTTTTTGGATAATAAACCCACTACCCAATTATTCTATTGGGCGGTGGGGTTACAATAAATTATAAAATATTAAAAAGTAAAGGTGGCGTTAAAAAATAAACGCCTAGGAAGAATAGGTCTTCCTACGAAGAAATCTCCAGCAGCTGCTTGAGCAAAAGCCCTAGGATCCCCTTCTGATAATCCTTGACTATCGGTCAGGTTGAACACGGAGAATCCAAGTCTTAAATTTTTACTGTCCTCAAACGGGATGGTATATCCACCACCAATACGGATTACTGTAAAACCATCCAGCTCAACAGCATTAGCATCATCATTAAATTGACTTCCCCTCACGTTGGCAGAAACAAAGGCATCCAATGCACTGTTATCATAATCCAATCTCAGGGTAGACAATACTTTAGGTTGTCTTCTTAATTGTTTGCCAACATTTACTCCATTGGTAACAGTGCCCTCAACCAATACAATACCATCAACAGTTCCTGACTGTAAAACAGTACGCTCATCGGATTTGAGTTCATGATCCTGGTAGGTGAAATTTCCATTAAAAGAGAAATTATCAATAAACCTCCAGTCCCAAGAAGCCTCAACACCAACCGTTTTAGTATCCTGTACCGTTTTAATACCATCAACGGTACCAATTGCACCACCGTAGTTTAATCTTTGGATGGCTACCCTATCAGTTAAGGTTGTATAATAACCAGCGAATGTTCCGGAGAATTTAGATTGGCCATATTTTACACCAGCCTCATACTGATAGATGTTTTCAACATCATAATTACCAGCAGTTTCGTTATTTCGTATAACATTTATACTTCTTGTCAATGGAAAGAAATACCCTTTTGACATGTTGGCATAGGCATTTAAATTATCATTTACCTTGTACAGTGCTGCTAAAGATCCCGCAAATCCTGTAGCACTAACTTCTGCCCTTGTAAAAGAACCCGTAGCAAAGTTTACGTTCTGCAAGGCGCTGGTCAAATTGGGGTCTTCATAAACCTGAGCAGAGGAAATACCTCCATTTTCTCTTCTGGCTATTTGTTTTTCAATACGCACACCGGCATCGATACGCCATCTATCCAAGATCATTTCATCGGTCAAATAAAATGCTGTTCTCTCCTGACTAAGAAAGTTATTGGAGGTAACACCTATTCTATTGGTAAGTCCATTTTGGGCAAAAATCACATCATTTCCACCGGCATCAGTAAAAGATAAGTTGACCAATTGTGGTTCATTATTGAATGCTGACAATGTTCTAAATTGATAGTTGTTATCTTCCCCTTCAGAAAAAGCAAGATAAGTTCCCAAATTGATATTGTGCTCCACCACGTCTCCTACGATTTTTTTGGTGATATTAA
Source organism: Sediminicola sp. 1XM1-17 (assembly GCF_037203765.1). Taxonomy (NCBI): domain Bacteria; kingdom Pseudomonadati; phylum Bacteroidota; class Flavobacteriia; order Flavobacteriales; family Flavobacteriaceae; genus Sediminicola; species Sediminicola sp. 1XM1-17. Next base: position 535,646 of record NZ_JBBCAS010000002.1, read on the forward strand.
ATTCCCCTGTATAATCGGTAATTGGACGGTTTCTATCTACATGCAAGTTGTCAATAATACGATCATTGGCACCTAAGGCGGTACCCCCTACATAGGAAGCATTGACATTGGTAGCACCCGGAAATCCTTGAATATCCAAGTAATCGCTCAAGGTCACTGGGGTATTGGCTTTACCATTGGCAGCAACATAAAGTGCAAAGTCATTAATATAGTCAGATACCTTCACTTTGGTTTTAATTTTCCAATCATCACCAAGATCATAATCAAAAACACTCATGGCATAAAAACCTCTGGTCCAAATCCCTTCTTCAATTGGACTTCTATATTCCCCTGCTGGCGTTAAGAAGCTCGTATTGGCCAAGTGAGAAGAGTTCAATTGGTAAACCGTTTTTCCATCATTTCCTGATATCCTTTCACGAGAACTACCGTCTAATGGAAGTCCAAGTAAAAACTGGGATTTATCATCCAAAAATTGAGTATAAACTGTAAATGATCCTCTGTCAAATTTCTTTTTAATGTTAGCCCTAAACTGATATCCTTTGGATGGCAAACCAAAATCCAATGGACCATCATCCTTTCGAACCCAACCAGAGAACGCGTAAAATGTATTGGAATCAGCACTGCCCAATTGGCCTCCAGAATAGAATTCTGTCTTAACCCTTCCTACATCGGCCACTTCAATATTTATGATATTTTCATCATTGGTATCTCCAGTTTTGGAGATATAGTTGATAATACCAGCTGTAGAACCTGCACCATATAAAATAGAGGAACCACCTCTTACAAATTCAACACCTTTAACCCCTTGGTCTACTTTGGCATAAACATCACCTGCAGTTGAACTTAGTCCATAACCCGCCAATGTTAATCCATCAAACTGTATGGGTGAAAAATCGTTCTGACCTCCTGAGGGAAGACCTCTAACAAAGATGTTAGTGGCTCCTTCACCACCACCACCATCGGCGACAACACCGGGGATTGAGGCTACAATATCCGCCTGGCTGTTCGCGTTTAATTTGGTCAGGTCTTTTGCTCCAATAGATGTAATAGATAAAGGAGACTCCTTTTGGGATCTGAACGTTGTAGTTGCAGTAAGTACTACTTCATCCAAAACATTACCTCCCTCTTGTAATACAATTGTCAAATTGATCGGTTGACCATCTAAATTGACCGAACGTTCCACTGTGTTATATCCCAAATAAGATACCTGCAGTATTTGTGTTCCTGTTAAGCTGGTTGTAAAAGAAAAATTTCCATCAAAATCTGTGGTACCTCCTGAAGTGGAATTTTTGAAGTACACATTTGCCCCTGGGATGGGCGCTCCATCGGAATCCATCACAGATCCCTTAACGTCTATCTGTCCAAATGAAGTGAAGGACAACAGACCAATTACAATAAATAGTAATACTTTTTTCATAATCATACGTTTTGATTAATTACGGTTAGAATTATTAAACTCTTAGGTTATCAAGGGTAAGATTAAGAATAAGTATCCTATAAAGTACTGATTTTTAACGGATTCTCAACTATAACGTTTTCGAAAACGTTATAGTTTTAGGGTGGCACCATAAATTTAGCTAAATTGGGTAAGGAATTTCAAGTAACACCATGAGAAGCAAAAAGGTAAAACTTAAGGATATGGCTGAGATTTTGAATCTCTCCACATCCACGGTTTCAAAATCGCTATTAGGACATTCCGATATTGGGGAAAGTACCAAAAACCGGGTATTGGAATTAGCAAAAAAGATGAATTATCAGCCCAATTTGTTTGGAAAGGGTTTACGTACGCAAAAAACAATGTCTATTGGTGTCATCATTCCGGACATCACTGTTCATTATAGTTCGTTAATATTGAAAGGAATTATAGAATCTGCAAAAGGAGTGGGATATAGGGTAATCATTTCTGAATCGGGACATCATCATCAAGATGAAAAAGATGCGATAAATACCCTGATCAACTCTAATGTGGATGGGATATTATTGTCCATTGCCCGGGAATCCCATGATATAGAACATATTTTGGAAGCCTCCAATTTTATTCCCATTGTCCTATTTGATAAGGTTTCCTCCAAAATTCCTTTGACAAAGATTATAGATGATGATGAATTTGGCGCAGAAACAGCGGTGCAGCATTTAATAGCGCAGGGAAGGCGCAAAATTGTACTCATCCGTGAAAAATGTAAAACCTCCAATTCTGAAAATAGGTATAGGGGTTATGCCCGCGCATTATCCAGTGCTGGCCTTACGGTTGATGACGTGCTGGTACGGGAATGTGATTCTATGTCCATTGAGGATGGTTTTGCGGTAACCGAAGCCTTAATCGCGGAAAAAATTGAATTTGATGGCCTGTTCGGAGCTACGGACAATGTTGCCATAGGTGCCATACAGGCCATGAAGAAAAATGGAATCACAATTCCTAGGGATGTTTCGGTCATTGGCTTTAGTAATTCAAAAAATTCCACTATTATTGAACCCAGTTTGTCCACCATGGAACAACCTGGGTTTAATATTGGAAAATACGCGGTGAAATATTTACTGGAAGAAATATCAGAGGATTCCGACATATCAACCAACAGGACCATTGAATTAAAAACGAAGCTTATTGTCAGGGATTCCAGTCCGATATAATATAACAATACGACATGCGCACCAATAAAGATTTATTATTAAAGGGAGTAAAATTTTTAGGTTATACGGTAGCCCTAATGTTTGCGGCTCCATTTGCCATTTATCAGGCTTTTAAAAATCAAGAACATCCACTTTATCTACCTGTCCTGATTACAGGATTGATCTTGGCCATTGGAGCCATTGGATTGGGTTTTTACGGTATCAAGACTATTATGGACAGTATGTTCAACAAAAAGAAATAACAATTATACTTCTGGAAATTATCCTTCTTATCTCCTATAAAATGCCGTAGGCAACACTTATCCCTTTAGAAAGATATGATATTCCTGCTACACCCTATGCATCATCGGTACTATCCATCATTCATAGGAATTTAGACTGGAAACCATTAAAAATTTTAATTAAGTTTGCTCCTCAAAAATCAAGACTATGATCTTATTTGTAGATATGGACGAGGTATTTGCTGATACCTATAATGCTCACATAGTACGTTATAATGAAGAATTTAACGAGAACCTTACGGTTATGGACTGTATGGGTAGGGAGGTTTGGCAATGTGTCCCTGAAGAAAGACAACAAAGTGTACACTTACATGCAAGAACCGAAGGATTTTTTAGTGATCTAGAGCCCATTAAGGACAGTAAAGAAGTTTTGAAGGAGTTATCCTTGAAATATGATGTTTTTGTTGCTTCGGCAGCCATGCAATTCCCTAATTCCCTAATCGAAAAGAGTGATTGGTTGGATCAGCACTATCCCTTTATCCACTGGAAAAATCGTATCCTATGTGGCAGTAAGCATATTTTGAACGGTGACATTTTGATAGACGACCGCAGTTACAATCTTGAAAATTTTAATGGGAGAAAAATATTGTTCACATCTCCACATAACATAAATACTACTGGTTTTGAACGTGCTGATAATTGGTTAGAGATAGCCGATAAATTACTCTAGCGCTGTATTAACTGATACTACTCATGGCCGTCCATTTTATTGGATGGCTTTTTTTTGATCTAATAGGACCTACACGGCCACATTTCACCATAGCGCATAAAAAAACCCCTCATCGTTAGATGAAGGGTTCTTCGAAAAAAGGCGGCGACCTACTCTCCCACTTGGTATAGCAGTACCATCGGCGCTGATGGGCTTAACTTCCCTGTTCGGA